>DUKR01000142.1 GCA_013329175.1 Candidatus Woesearchaeota archaeon | reverse complement strand
GAACGATATTAGGACACGAGGCTTTGCCTCATCTCCTTGATAACACCAAAATGAATAGCTGATGCCCTCAAACAGCGACTCAAACTTCTTTAAGCCCATTACAGGAATAATAACATCAATATCCTCAGTTCCGCGCGTCCTTCCCGTTGCAATGCTTACATAACCGCTGACCACAAGATAATCTGAATGCTTTTTGAGGACAGCAAGAAATTCCTGAACAAAGCAGTCAAGCTCAGTCAGTTCCCTGTCAAGGATAATTTTTCCCTCCTCAACCCGGTACCCTTTTGCCATAACAATAAGTAAGGCGGGGAGGTTATAATACTTTATGCTGTTCAGCAGCTTTTGACAACACAGCATCGCATAAAATGCCCTTAAGGCTCTTAAAATACCTGGCTGGATGCTCCTTTGTTAATGGTTATACCTCCATTCATCATCGAGCCATCACTTTAATTCAGATTAATAGTCCCGTTGGCTATAAGCATCAGGAGCCATCCCAATCCAATCAGCAAAAGCCCTGCCACCAGGCGCATATAGGATTTATTCGCCTGCTTCCACTTATGGATGTTCTCTACCTTTGCCCCCAGCATCACCATGAAAAGGATGACTACAAGAGGGAGAACAAATATCATGTTATACAGCACAAGCAGCAAAAACGCGCCAAAATTGAAATTCTGGGACAATAACAGCGTGATTGCAAGGTAGGGCCCTCCTGTGCAGGGAAGCTCGACTGACGCTACAAAAACCCCTAAAAAAATCACCGTCCCAAGAGATAGCTTCTTCATCTTTTCCTGGATGGTCTTGACATACTTGTGGGGAATCATCAGGGAAATGCCTTTGCCGTACCAGAAGTAGTCCTTAATCTCGATGATTCCTGCAAGAACTACAATAAGCCCCACAACAATTGATATGTATTCAGCAACGACAATAGGGATGTTTGCCATAAATGCAAGAAGGCCCAAGCCATAGGAAAAATAAGTAACAAAGATTGCAAAGATATACAAGAGGCCTATCTTGAGCATCTCCTTCTTTCGCTTGGTCACCATCAGCGAGGAAACTAAAAGGATAAGGACTCCTATTGCGCAGGGGTTGATGGAATCAACTAACGCAGTTATAATTACCGTTCCCAGTGTTGGCAATGCTATCTCTATTGCCATGTGTGCTCTCCTATGGTTACCGCTGGCCGCTTAAAGGAGCCATAGCTCCACTCAGAAGCAGCCCATGACTCGCAAATCCTGTCTGTAGTATCGCTTGCCGTAGCATCAAACTCTATGATTACGCAGTCTCCTGGGGGCACAAGGGGATGAGGATAATACTGGTAATCAGCATATCCTTCAGTGCGCTTTCCGTTCACATACACCTGCAATGTCCCAACAGAGCTATCCGGACAGGCATCGCCATCCTTCACTTCAATCTCAGCATCAGCAGCAACATATCTCAGGCGTCCTTCTTCAAGAAGCCCTCCAATCGTCGCAAAATACCTGCCAAGATTGACATCCTCGATATGCTGGACTGTTCCTTCCACATGAATCCTGTCATCATTGTGCTCATGAAACAGCGGCGTTCCTATCTTATTGCTTGGAAACTTTGGGTCGATCAGGTCAAGGCGCTGCCCGCAGACCCATACCTGATAGTCGGCATGCCAGTGGATTGGCCCTCCGGTTTCAGAGATGGCATTCTCATAGATGGTATTCCCTGCAAGAAAGAGTGAGGAAATAACAACTGGCGCAGTAATCAGCCAGAACAGCGCTGTTTTCTGTGCCTCTTTGAGCTTATTGCCTAAGAATAGCAGCAATAGTGCCACAGCGCCTGTAATCACTGCGCTGGCTTTGATATAAAACAGGGGATCTAGAAACGGCGAAACATCATCCCTTCCAGTTTCTTCATCCGCTAGTACCAGCAACGCAAGCAGGAGAGCAACTACAAGGAATAAAACTATGCCTGCAATTCGCCTTGCTTCCATCACCGCTGTAACTCCTTATTCAGCAGAACGGGCATCCGCCATCGCTGTCATCTGAAATTGGTTTCTTCTTTTTCTTGTCCTTTAAGAGCAGGAATGCCATACCTTTTCACCTGAGGCAAAGATATATAAATCTTTGCGATTGTGAAGTAGAGAGAAATAGAAGGTTTTATTGCCATGCCAACAAAACGCCTCAGCACTGAGCTCCTTGTCATTGGAGGAGGAACCGCAGGATTACGCATAGCTATGCAGGCAGCAGACCATGGCTACAAGACCATCCTTTGCGAGGGAGCAGAAGTCGGCGGAACCTGCCTCAACCGTGGCTGCATCCCAACAAAAGCCCTCCTTCAGGCATCCCACACCTACAGGGTTATCCACGAAGCAAAAGCACTGGGGATAACCGCCACCCCCCGCCTCAACGTAACAATCCTGATGCGCTGGGTCAATGGTATCATCCAAGAGGGTCGCGACCACATCGAGCTCGCCATCAAAAAGCAGAAGCTCCTCACTCTTATCAGGGCAAATGCAAGGTTCATAGGAAAAAACGAGGTAAGGGCAGGCAATACAAGGATACGCGCAAAAAAGATAATCATAGCAACAGGCGCAGTCACTGCAATCCCGCCAATCAAGGGGCTCAACAAGGTGCCCTATCTCACCTCAGACGATCTTTTTACCCTAAAGAGGCTTCCAGGAAGCATAGCAATAATCGGCGGCGGCTACATAGCAATGGAATGTGCTACCTTCTTCGCCCAGCTTGGCTCAAAAGTAACCATCTTGGAGAAGCTTCCCCATATCCTTGGCATGCTTGACGACGACATAAGATCCCCTCTCCAGAAGCACTATGAAGAGCAGGGCATGGCAATCCACACCAGTGTTGACCTTGATGAGGTCAGGAAGCAGAAAGAAAAGATTGCGGTAGCATATATCAAGGCAAAGAAGAGATTTACCCTTGTTGCGGATACTCTTCTGGTAGCAACAGGAAGAGTGCCAAACACTGCGCACTTAGATCTTCAGAAAGCAGGGATTGGTCTTGGCGAGCACAAAGAAATCCCTGTCAATGCCTTTTTCCAGACCAAGAACCCTAGCATCTACGCAGTGGGTGATGTCAATGGAAAATCCCTTTTTGCCCACGCAGCAAAAAGGGAAGGCATCCTCGCCCTGCAGAATGCCCTGGACGACGCAAAAAACAGCCTTGATTATAACCTTGTTCCTTGGGCAGTCTTTACTGAGCCTCCTGTCGCAGGCATAGGTCTCTCAGAAATGCAGGCGAGAGGGGCCCGTTGCAAAATCGGCATCATGAAAGCGCCGTTTTCGGGTGCTGGAAGGGCAAAAATCATGGGCGAGACCATCGGCTTTGTAAAGATAGTCTACAATCAAGAAAGCAGGAACATTCTTGGAGCGGTCATCCTTGGAGCGCACGCTGACGACCTCATCCATGAAATCGCTGCAGTCATGAATTCAAGCTCACCGACGGTTGATGTCATCAAGAAAACGATTCATACCCACCCTACATTGAGCGAGGTCTTTGACGGGTTACGGGAAGTTAGATAGGTTGCTTTTGGGCAGTTGTGAAAAAGAGTATTTTTGGCTTCCCTTCCAGAATTCATTGAAGAGAACTTTGAAAAAGTAC
>DUKR01000053.1:1346-3419 GCA_013329175.1 Candidatus Woesearchaeota archaeon | reverse complement strand
ACTCAAGTATTTGGATGTCACTTGGAGACGATACATTTATATAGGTGGAACAGCAGGAAAGGCAATGGCGGGTAGAGTGGGTAATAGCATTCAAGTGAACAAGAGGAGAGGGGTTTGGTACCATGATTGCACGCATCACAGAAATCGAGGCTTCTAACAAGACAATAGAGAGAATCATCGCTTTTGACCACAGCCTTAGCACAAGCGACGAGCAGGTTCTGCTTCAGGAATTCGATTGTGGGAAGGAGATGATTGAGCTTTCCTTAGGCATATACAGAAATGTTGCGGTCATCATCAACCTGTTCAAGGTTGAGGAAGGAAGATCTGCAGAATGGAAGGCTGTTTTGGACAGGCATTTCCCGAGAAGAGGCACCTTATCAAAGCTGGACAATACCTTTGTCTCAAAAGCATATGACAAGTTGCTCCTCATAACCAACCGCAGGCTGGTCTCAGTAGACATCCGCAAAATTAACGAGAAGATTGACAAAATCAACAACGATATTGAGTTAGCCAACAGAGAGGCACAGAAAGAGTTTGCAGTTGTAGAGGAAGAAGAGTTCGATATTCCAAGGCCGGGCTTCTTCTCAAAGATGAAGGCAATATTCAGATAGGCTTCCCCAATCTTTTTATAGTGTTCCATGATGCAATACGGGCATGGCTATGCGGTTGAACGTGCGCTCATGGATACTTCCCCTCATCATTGCAAACGTGGCAGTGTTTGCCCTCCAGATGATGCTGGGAAACTTGTTCACCGAAAGCCTCATGCTCATCTCTTCGGATGTCACAGCAAGGCCATGGATCCTGTTTACCTCGATGTTCCTGCATGGCGGCCTTGACCACATCCTCTTCAACATGTACGGTCTTTTCATCTTCGGCTCTCTCCTTGAAAGGAAGATTGGGCCAAACCGCTTCATCGCGCTCTATCTAGGTTCAGGGCTTGCCGCAGCGCTGCTCTCAAGCCTTTTCTATGCCAGAGCATTAGGGGCAAGCGGAGCGCTCATGGGCGTTATCGGCGCAATGGTCATCCTCATGCCCAACCTGCAATTGCTGTTTTTCTTCATCATTCCCATGCCTCTCTGGGTAGCTGGCATTGTCTGGGCAGTTCTTGATTCCATTGGCATCTTTGTCCCTTCGGGCATAGCCAACGTCGCCCATCTTGTAGGGATGGGATGCGGCCTGCTCTTTGGATTATGGCTCAAGAAAAAGCATGGAAAAATCCAGCGCATCATCTCCTCAAAGTCCCAATTGACTGAGGAAGATATGCTTGAGTACCTCAAAAGCGGGAGGATTTAATCCCTCTTCGGGCAACGTAATCTGGGCCATATCCTCAAAAGATTTAGGCACCAACCTGTGCGGCAGTCAATCCTTTCCTGCCCATTATCAGGGAGACGACCTTTTGCTGCAATTCCTCAGGCAGCTTCTCAAACATCTGGTCTACAAGGGATGAGCTGCCCCTTCCGCCTGTCGCTGAGCGAAGGTCGGAACTCCATCCGAACATCTCTGAAACAGGAAGCTTCGCCCTAATCACGGTAAGCGAGCCCTCCTGCTGCATGTCAAGAAGCTGCCCGCGCTTGTTGTTGACTATCTTTGAGACTTCTCCCATGTAATCAACAGGAGCCTCAATGTGCAGCACCTGCTGCGGCTCAAAGAGTAAAGGCCTGCCAGTCATCATGGCTCCTCTGATGCCGTCTCTGATTGCTGGATACACCTGTGACGGGCCCCTGTGGATTGCATCCTCGTGCAGCTTCATGTCTTTGAGCATCACCTTCACTTTCACGCAAGGCTCACGAGCAAGAGGCCCCTGGTTCATCACGTTCCTGAACATGTCAAGCACCATCTCCATGACCTCAGGGCCATACACCTGGCCCCTGGTGTCATCAATGAACACGTTGCCGTTGAAGACCTCCTTCACGCTTGTAGCCGTCTTTGAGTCATACCCTGCCTCAACAAACGCATCCCTTATTGCCGGGTCCTTCTTCTTCACCCTGATTTCAGGGATCTTCCCGTCTTTGATTGCCGTAAAAACCTCCTCTTCAAGAGGCTCCACCACAAAGTAGAACTTGTTGTGCTTGT
>DUKR01000053.1:545-1259 GCA_013329175.1 Candidatus Woesearchaeota archaeon | reverse complement strand
GAACTTGTTGTGCTTGTTGGGAGACTTTCCTTCCGCTTCCTGCGAAAGCCTGGTGACGGTCTCGCGATACACAACGATGGGCGGCGAGGTGCTGACGTCAACGCCTTTCTCAGTCTTGATGCGGTTCTCGATGACCTCAAGGTGCAGCTCCCCCATGCCATGGAGGAGGTGCTCGCCGGTCTCTTCGTTAATCTCAATAATAATAGTAGGGTCTTCCTTCCCCACCTGGCGCAATACCTCAATAAGCTTGGGAAGGTCTGCTGGCTTTGTCGCCTTGATTGCTTTGGTGATGACTGGGTCAAAGATGTGCTTGATCTGCTCAAAAGGCTCAGAAGGGGTGTAGGTGATGGTCTCACCTGCATACGCCTTGACTCCTGCAATACCTATGATGTTGCCTGATGGGACGTTGTCCACTATGTCCCGCTTTGCCCCGTTGTAGATGAAGACCTGCTGCACCTTGCTCTCGGCCTTCATGCCGTTTAAGTAGACCGTTTCTCCCTTCTTCATCGTCCCTGAGAACAGCCGTCCTGCAGATATCTCTCCTGCCTGGGGGTCAACCACTATCTTAGTGATGACAAAATACAAAGGCCCTGATGGGTTGCACTGAACCAGTGACTGCCCGTCCTCAGACTCGGTGTCGCCGTGCCAAATCTTTGGTATCCTGTATGCCTGCGCCTTCGACGGGTTCGGCAGATGGTCAATTACCATGTCAAG
>DUKR01000053.1:0-407 GCA_013329175.1 Candidatus Woesearchaeota archaeon | reverse complement strand
AGATGGTCAATTACCATGTCAAGGATGACCTCATGAAGGGGGGCCTTCTTTGCAAGAGCCTTGACAGCCTCTCCCCTTTCAACGTCATTCTCGATGTTGTAGGTATCTATGATGTCCTTGAACGAGAGCCCTTTCTCCTTCATATAGGCAAAGCTCATGCCCCATTTCTGGAATGCCGAGCCAAAGGCAACTGAGCCGTCCTGCACGCTCACCTGCCATTTCTCCTTGTATTCGGCGGGAGCGATGTCCCTGATGAGCCTGTTCACGTTGGAAATTATCTTCAGGAAGCGCTCCTGCATCTGCTGAGGCATTAGCTTAAGCTCGCGCATCAGGCGGTCAACCTTGTTGATGAAGAGCACGGGCTTGACATTCTCCCTCAGTGCCTGCCGAACGACGGTCTCAGTCTG
>DUKR01000065.1 GCA_013329175.1 Candidatus Woesearchaeota archaeon | reverse complement strand
ATACCATTAAAAATAGAACGCATTTCTGAGATGGTGAACTGCGGAAAATTATTCAACTAACTAGTGCAATTCACCATAAATGTCAAAAAATAGCCAGATCTCTCCAGAAACCTTTTTATACGTTCCTCCTTTCGCAACGGCGATGGTCTTCTTCACTGACCTTCTCAAAAAGCCTGTCATTGACAAGGCAAACCATGAGCAGGGAAAGATAGCTGACCTCATCTTCAGTGATGGCGAGCAATTTGCAAAAGTCACCCACCTCATATACCGGGACGACTCAAAAGCCAGAAAAAAAATAATCTGGAGCTGCGTTGCTGAACTTAAGGAGATTCGCACGGGAAAGCAGGAAGTGAAGATTCTTCTGAACAAGGAAGATAAGGACATCACCCCCGAATTTGAGAAGAAAGATGACTTAAGGGTCAGGGACATCCTTGACAAGCAGCTTTTTGATGTCAACGGCCTCAAGGTAGTCAGGGTCAATGACATCCTTCTTGGAAAAAGGGACAAGAATTTCTGCGTCATCGGCGTCTGCGTTGGTGCAAAGAGCCTTATGCGAAGGCTTGGCCTTGCATGGCTTTACGCCAGGATAAAGCCAGCAGCAAAGGACAAGGTAATCAAATGGGATTCTGTCGAGCCTCTTGACAGGGAATTGCATACTATCCACGTCAAGGCGCAGAAAGAGAAGATTGCAGACCTCCATCCTGAGGACATTGCAGACATCTTTGAGGATCTTGACTATGAGGAGCAGGCTCTTATCTTTGAGACACTGGATGAGGAGAAGGCAGCAAGGACGCTCATTGAGGCGGACCCTGATATCCAGGAAGTCCTCATACGCAACCTCAAGGTCAGGCAGTTTGCAGAGCTCTTTGCCCATATCCCCCTTGACCAGGTAGCAGACATCCTTGAGATCATGCCTCAGTCAAAGGCAACAAAAGTCCTCTCCTATATAAGTACAGAAGACGCTGAAAAGATTAAGGAGATCCTTGCCTATCCTGAGGAATCAGCAGGGGCGATCATGAGCACCGAATTTATTGCCTTGCCTGAGGGCTATTCAGCAGCGCAGGCCATCTCACACATCAGGAAGCTTAAGCCAAAGTCAGAGCGCACCTTCCACCTCTATGTGGTTGATGACAAAGGAGAACTCGGGGGTGTCCTTCCTGTCAAGAGCCTGCTTGTGGCTTCCCCAAAGACGAAGCTTGCAAAGCTCATGAAGCTTGACGTCATCAAGATTAGCACTGAGACACCCAAAAAGGAGGTGGCAAAGGTGATGGGCAGGTATGACCTGCTTGCTCTTCCAGTCGTTGACCATGAAAACAGGCTGAAAGGGGTCATTAGCGCTGATGAGATACTGGCTAACATCATGCCTGAGTCATGGAAAAGGGAGAGGTCTGAGCTTGAGGAACAATGAAGGGAATGTTTCGGAACCTGTTGCTGATCCTTGCAATCATCGGTCCAGGCATCATTACTGCAACCGTTGACAACGATGCCGGAGGCATTACTACCTATTCTGTTGCCGGAGCAGAATTCGGACTTGATCTCCTCTGGACACTGATACCCATCACCATCATCCTTATCATCGTCCAGGAGATGAGTGCCCGCATGGGAGCTGTCACCGGAAAAGGATTGGGTGACCTCATCAGGGAGCGCTTTGGCCTGAAGCTGACCGTGCTTGTCTTTCTTGTACTAATCATAGCAAATCTTGCGGTGACCATCTCGGAATTCGCTGGAATCGCTGCAAGCGGAGAGATGTTCGGCATTTCCAGGTACATCCTGGTGCCGCTTTGCGCAATACTCATCCTTGTCCTCATGGTCAACTTTGAATACAAGCACATGGAAAAGGTCTTCCTCTTCCTTGCCCTGTTCTATGCAACCTACATCATCTCAGGCTTCATGGCAGCTCCTGACTGGTCTCTTGTTGGAGAAAGCCTCATCACCCCAACGTTCTCCTTTCATCCCCTCTATCTCATCCTGCTCATAGGAATCATCGGAACCACCATCACCCCCTGGATGCAATTCTACCTCCAGTCATCAATCGTTGAGAAGGGCATCAAGATTTCAGACTACAGATACTCCAAATGGGACGTCATCATCGGCTGCATCATAACAGATGTCGTTGCGGCATTCATCATCATTGCAGTAGCATTCACTCTGCATCCAGCAGGCATCGGCATTGAGGCTGCAACAGATGCGGCAAGGGCCCTTGAGCCGCTTGCCGGCTCCTTTGCCAAAATCCTCTTCGGCTTCGGATTTTTCACTGCCTCATTCTTTGGCGCGGCGATCCTTCCTCTTGCGACCTCTTTCCAGCTTTGCGAAGGCATCGGGTGGGAGTCAGGCATCAACAAACGCTTCAGGGAAGCTCCCCAGTTCTACATCATCATGGCGTTCCTCATCATCGCATCAGCTGCACTCATTCTCATCCCTGGCATCAACCTCATCTTTGCCATGCTCATCTCGCAGGTCATCAACGGGATTGTCCTGCCTGTTATTCTTATCTTCATGCTGATTCTGGTCAACGACAAAAAAATCATGAAGAGCTACACTAACGGCCGCATCTACAACATAATTGCATGGGGCGCTTCGGGCATCATCATCCTGCTCTCGGCAGCGATGGCCATCCTCACCTTTTTCCCCGCTGCACAGATTTGGTAAGGTTTAAAAATCATAGGCAAGCCCTATCCTGAAATGAAATGCGAGATCTGCGGCAGAAAGATTGAAGAGACGTTTTTAAAAAAAGTTGTCGGGACATACGTCAAAGGCAGAAAAGGGAAAAAACATCTCGTCTGCAATCATTGCCAGCCAAAATTTCAGTCAAAAAAGGATCTTATCGCACTATTGTAAAGACACCATAGCCCTATACCCAGGGTAAGATAGATAAAGAGTAATGGTTTCCCATCTTGAGAGGCCCTCATAGCTCAGTGGCTAGAGCGGCAGAACTTTGCCGAATCTCGTAAGCTGCAGGTCGGGGGTTCAAATCCCCCTGAGGGCTTTTTTTATTTCTGGTGAGCATATGCCAGATGTACCAAAGCACCCTCCTTGCTGTAGCAGTCAACGCAACGTTTCTGTGCTTTTTTGCTGCCAGCCTGAAGAAGTAATGCTGCAATTTTGATGGCTTATTCACAGCAATGTTTGCGCACTGCACCAAAATCCAGCGCAGCCACTTTGAGTCTTGCTTTGTAATGCGTGAGGAATGGCCTTGCACGCAGGGCAAAGATGACTTTGACTGGCACAGGAATGTTGCCCTTCCTTAAGATCGCATGCACCTGGTTTTTGAAGCTTGTCCTGATTTTGACCAGGCTTTGGCGGTGCCTGACAATCTCCCCCAGTTCCCTTATTTGTTTGTGAGTCGGTATGCGATTTCAAAAACACAACTTCTTCTTGCTTTTTTCTCTAAATTTCGCAGTGGTGGCACGCTGTAGCCTAGCCTGAGTAGCCACAGAATTCTCATACCATCGAAGTTTGCTGAGTGAGCGGAGAACCACCCAAGAATAATGGATTAAAACCCCAGAAAACCGTGTCAACCAAATAACTGAGT
>DUKR01000001.1:7954-10650 GCA_013329175.1 Candidatus Woesearchaeota archaeon | reverse complement strand
AGTACTTTTTCAAAGTTCTCTCTATTAAAGCTGTGTTGGCTTTGTAAAGTAAAAGGTAAGCCCTAGCTGTATGACCAAAAGAAAATCTGGTGCTTTCCTTTCTTGCCTTTTCTGAAATCTTCATCCTTTTTCTGGCATCCGCAGCTAATGTGGAAAGCAATGATGCAAGCATGGCTGGGTTTTTCCCCTCATATAGCAACCCATCAACCCCATGCGTCATTACCTCATCATTCCCATACCCATTGGTTGCAACGACAACGCATCCTGCAGCCATCGCCTCAATGTTTGCTGTAGCCATCCCTTCCTGTACACTTGGATTGACAAAGATGTCAATCTGCGATAGGTATGATGGGACATCGTCGGGAGGAACCATACCCATAAAGCGCGTCGTTTGTGTTATGCCTAACTCTTTGGAAATGCGCTCCAGCCTGCTTCTCTGCGGGCCGTCGCCAAGTATCCAAAGCTCGGTTCCTCCGCTTTTCAGCTTGGCATATGCTTCAAGGAGGTCAGATACCCTTTTCTCAGGAACCAGCCTTCTGGCTGTCCCGATTATTATCTTCCCTGATTTTTTCCGAGGTAATGAAAAATGGCTTATATCTATGCAGTTGGGGATGACTGTCATCTGTTGTGTATTAAGGCCATACTC
The DNA here is from genome assembly GCA_013329175.1 of Candidatus Woesearchaeota archaeon. Lineage (GTDB taxonomy): Archaea > Nanobdellota > Nanobdellia > Woesearchaeales > UBA11716 > UBA11716 > UBA11716 sp9638u. The sequence continues at coordinate 10,004 of DUKR01000001.1, read as the reverse complement.
ATGGGCTTTATCTTTCATGTACTTACTTACCGCAACGACAGCGTCGCTCCTGTTATGTACGAATGAGAGCATGCGCCTTATAAGCAGGTTATTGGGTAGATGGAATTCTGCCCCCCATGCCGTTGTGACGACTGGCTTTCTGTGCAGCGGCTTAAGGAGGCACGCAAAGAATCCTGAAGGCAGGTACCAGTGGGCATGGATGATGTCATAGCCCTTTACTATCCTGAGAAGATGATAACTCGTGCTTGCAAGATAGCCAGGAACCTGAAGGCGGGCAAGCCAGCTGTTTTTTACAGAAGGTATCAGCCCCCGGTGGGTGTGAAGGGAGGGAGAGGTAAAAAGCGCATAAGGATATTCATAGATGGTTGCCCCATCCATAGAGTAGGAAGAGAATTTCCTCTTGGTAGAGTATATAAGGACTCCAACCTCAACACCCTGCCAGGTAAGCCCCCTTACTACGTTTCTCACAAATGGCCCTAAGGGTGACCCTTCAATCGGGTAAGATGAGGTGAGCATAAGGACCTTCATGATTCATACCCTCTTCCATCGGATGGGAAAAAATGAGAACAGCGTCATGAAAAACTTAAGAGATTCAGAAAACAGTTTCAGCTTTGAGCGCCCAAACCTGCGCTCACGAAAAGTAACCGGGATTTCGGCAAGCCGCATCCCTGCAACATGCGCTTTTAGTATCATCTCAAACAAGATAGAATTGTCAGACCGGCGAAGACGCACCGTTTCAATAAGGCTCTTTCTGAAGATGCGAAAATTAACTGAAAAATCATGGACTTTAAGGCCAAAGAGCGCAACAATAAGCCTGTTGCCCGTGCGGCTGATAAGATACTTGATGAGGGTGAGCGGCTGCTTTGCTTCATACCTTCCGCCTTTGGAGTGCCTGCAGCCGACAACAAGGTCATAGCCTTGCTCTATCTTTGCATACAGGCTGCGCATGTCTTTTGTTGAGAACGAAAGGTCTGAATCAGAGGAAAGGATAAAAAATCCCCTTGCTGCTGCATAGCCTTCCTTTAGCGCATGGCCAAGGTCATATTTGGTCCTCTGGATTACCCGTATGTTCCCGTACTTTCTGTTCAGTTTCTCGCAAAGCTCTTTTGTTCCGTCAGGAGAATGTGCGTCAACAACGATGATCTCATGAGATACTTTAGAGAAGGCATGCTCTATATCAGGGATAAGGATCTCAAGATTTGCTTTTTCATTCATTGACGGAAGCACAAGAGAAAGCCTGGCCATCTCATTCGTCTCCTTTGCCAAGTGATGCGAGCACCTTTCGGATGCCTGTGGCTTTGTCAACAGCAGGCTTCCAGCCTATCATCCGTGTTGCCTTTTTAGTGTCGGCAACAAACACCTTTTGGTCGCTCACTCTGAAGGGGAGGTGCTCATACGCTAAGGTGACGTTAAGCTCCCGCTCAAGAAAAGCGAACAGCTCAAGAAGTGAAAGGCTATTATCCATGCCTCCGCCAATGTTAAAGGCATTGCCCGAGATTGCATCAGCCTTAGAAAGTGCCATCTCATACAGGCGTACTGCATCGTCAGCATGCAAAACGTCCCTCACCTGCCTGCCGCTGCCTGAGATGTCAAAGGTCGTGGAGGGATTCTTTGCTGTTTTCAGTGCCATTTCACAAAACCAGCCTATCCACCCCTGATCGTAGGTAGCATGCTGGTATCCTCCAAACAGGGAAGAGTGCCTGAACACGATAGTCTTGAGCCCATACAGCCGTGCATAGTCACGAAGGTACATGTCTGCGGTGGCTTTTGAGATGCCATAGGGAGTCATGGGGTCAAAAAGCGTCCGCTCGTCAAAGCCGTCGGGATAGTCAGGCGCAACATAGCGTGTCTCTTGCTCTTCAAACACCACGGTGCTCAAATCCCCATATACCTTATTGGTGGAGGAATAGGCTATGGCCGATGAAGGCGAAAAACGCCGCACTGACTCCAGAAGATTGAATGTCCCCAAGGCGTTTACTCTGAAATCATGTAGAGGGTATTTGATAGAGGTGGTCATTGCTACCTGTCCTGCAAGATGGCAAATCGCCTC
>DUKR01000001.1:1346-7736 GCA_013329175.1 Candidatus Woesearchaeota archaeon | reverse complement strand
AGATTCTCCCTGCTGCCTTTTCTTGATAGGTTATCAAAAAGGGTAACCTGATGGCCTTTGAGCAAAAGGTGTTTTGCAAGGTTTGAACCAAGAAATCCGCAGCCACCAGTGATAATATACGCCATTGCAGCAAAAAAAATAAGTACTCTTTTAAATATTGCGGGAATACACATAACAATGAAAGTCGTTATTCTTGCGGGAGGGCTTGGGACAAGGCTTAGCGAGGTAACAGAGCTTAAGCCAAAGCCAATGGTTGAGATTGGAGGCAAGCCTATACTGTGGCATATTCTCAAACTATATGCCAGCCAGGGATTCAGTGAATTTATCATCTGCCTTGGGTACAAGGGATACGTGATAAAGGAATACTTTGCCAATTATTTCCTGCATCAGTCTGATATAACGATAGACCTTGGGAAGAACAGCATTGAATGCCACAGGATACATTCTGATCCATGGAAGATAACTCTTATTGACACAGGCATGGATGAATTGACTGGCGGAAGGATAAAGAAGATACAGAAGTACGTGGGGAATGAGCCATTCATGCTTACCTATGGTGACGGGGTGTGTGACATTAACCTCAAGGAGCTTTTGGCATTCCACCACAGGCATGGAAAGCATGCAACAGTCACTTCCATCAGGCCAAAAGGAAGGTTTGGGGAACTCAACATATCAGGAAAGGGTGAGGTGAGCGCATTTAGGGAAAAGCCAATAGATGGCGGGGGATGGATAAATGGAGGTTTTTTTGTCCTTAATGGGACCATTTTTGACTACATCAGGGGTAATGAGATGTGGGAGCGAGGGCCTCTTGAAAGGCTTGCAAAGGACAATCAGTTACTTGCCTTTAAGCATGCGGGATTCTGGATGTGCATGGACACTATGAGGGACAAGAAAGAGCTTGAAGAGTTGTGGAGTTCTGATAAGCCACCCTGGAAAATGTGGGAATAACATGAGTGCAATCCTGATTACAGGCGGAACAGGCTTTTTGGGAAGCCGCATAGCAGAGCGGCTTCTGGCTGAGGGAAGGGAAGTTATCCTGTATTCAACCAATAGAGGAAAGAGGAGAAGGGTTGCGCACATAGAAGGAAGGGTTCAGGTGTATTCCTCCCTTAGTGAAGTATTTGCCAGGCACACTATAGCAGCAATAATTCATACCGCAACCGTGTATGGAAAGGATGAAGGGTTATCCGACCTGATAAGTACAAACCTGCTTTTGCCTGTAATGCTTGCAGAAAAAGCCATGCAGCATTCTGTGAAGCTTTTCGTTAATATTGACACCTTTTTAGGAGCAGAAACAAACGCATATGCCCTTTCAAAGAAGCAGTTGCTGCCCTGGCTGAAAATGGCAAAAGGCAGTGTTTCGATAGTGAATCTCAAGACGGAGATGTTCTATGGCGAGGATGATAATCCTCAAAGGATTATTCCTTCACTCATCATTAAGCTTCTTGCAGAAGCAGAAGACATCCAGCTGACAAGCGGAGAGCAGGTACGGGACTTCATCCACGTTGATGACCTTGCCGGATTAGTGTGCAAAGTGATAGCAAAGGCCAAAGCAATGAGTCATGGATTCTATGAGTACGAGGTCGGATATGGAAGCCCCCTATCCATAAAGGAGCTTGCGCAAAAGCTCAAGAAGCTCACTGGCAACAGGTCAAGCAGGCTCAGCTTTGGCAAGATTCCTTACAGAAAGAATGAGCTTATGCATGCTGCTCCAAACATCGCAAAAGCAAAAAAAGATTTTTCTTGGGAGCCAACAACAAGCCTTGAAGAAGGCCTCAAAAAGGTTATTGCCTGGGAGCGGAGAGGGAGAAAGGATGAATGAGATAGGCCCCTTTGGTGGCGCATTCCGAGGGAAAAAAGTCCTTGTCACGGGGCATACAGGATTTAAGGGAAGCTGGCTTACTATATGGCTTCTTGAGCTTGGGGCAGAAGTGGTTGGATTCTCTCTTGAGAAATATCCTAACGATTATCTGTTCAAAAAAACAGGGCTCAGCAAAAGGATAATTGACGAGAGGGGAGACATAGCATCTGCTGAGGAGGTCAATGCCGTTGTCGCAAGGCATGCTCCAAGTGTTATCTTCCACCTGGCAGCGCAGCCCCTCGTAAGGGATTCATATGCCCATCCCATGGGGACCATTCGCACAAACGTGCTTGGCACTGCAAACATCCTTGAAGTGCTAAGAGCACGCAAAGGCATCAAAGCTGCCGTCATCATCACCACAGACAAGTGCTACAAGAACAGGGAGCAGGAATTGCCCTACAGGGAAGAAGATGAGCTTGGAGGGCATGACCCCTATAGCGCAAGCAAGGCCTGCGCAGAGTTTCTAATTGCGTCATACAGGGATTCATTCTACGATGCTGCAAGGGTACCTGTTGCATCAGCAAGGGCAGGCAACGTCATCGGCGGCGGAGATACTGCAAAGGACAGGCTCATCCCTGACTGCATCAGTGCGCTAAGGGAAGGCAAAAAGATACGCATCAGAAACCCTAGTGCCGTAAGGCCATGGCAGCATGTTCTTGAAGCGACATACGGGTATCTCCTGCTCTGCAACAAACTCCTCACAGAAGGGCAAAAATTCGCCCAACCGTGGAACATAGCGCCAGACAAAACATCAGTTATCACCGTCAGGCATGTTGTTGAGCGCATCATTTCGTCTTTTGGCACAGGCTCATGGGAAGATGTTGGCAATAAGGGTGAGCCTCACGAGGCTAAGCTTTTGCTCCTTGACAACGCGAAGGCAAAAGCGCATCTTGGGTATTGCCCTATATGGGATGTCTCCATCGCGCTTGAAAAAACTCTCGAATGGTACAAGCGCTCAGAAAAAGAAGATGGCTACAGCTTATGTGCACAGCAGATCCATGAGTATTGCAGGGAGGCAGCAAAGAATGGATGAGCACAGCCTTCGTGAGGAGATAAAGCGCCTGATAAGAGATTATTATGAACTAAGATTTGCTGACGCAAAGAGAGAGGATGTGCCCGTATCAGGAAAGGTCTTTGATTCCGAAGAGCTTTCTGCAATTGTAGATGCCGCACTTGACGGCCACTGGACCGAAGGAAAATATTCCCTGATATTTGAGCAGAAGCTAAAGGAATTTATTGGAGTGAGCCATGCCATGGTAGTAAACTCAGGCTCATCGGCAAATTTGCTTGCGTTCATGACGCTGTGCTCCTACCAACTTGGCGAAAGAAGGATTCAAAAGGGGGATGAAGTCATAACGGTCGCTGCTGGGTTTCCAACAACAATCAACCCCATCATTCAGGCAGGCTGCATCCCTGTTTTCTGTGATATTAACCTAGGCACATATGACATCAATATCGTTCATCTCAATAAAGCAATAAGCAGGAAGACGAAAGCCATCATGCTTGCCCATACCCTCGGAAATCCCTTCAATGTTGACGCAGTGGTTGATGTATGCAAGAAGCATGGGCTTTGGCTCATTGAAGACAATTGCGACGGCCTTGGCTCAACCTATGCAGAAAAGCTCACGGGGACGTTTGGAGACATCAGCACCATTAGCTTTTATCCTGCCCACCACATCACCCTTGCAGAAGGGGGAGCAGTCTGCACCAATAATCCCAAGCTTTCAAAAATTGCAAGAAGCATCAGGGACTGGGGAAGAGATTGCTACTGCAAGACAGGAAGGGACAACACCTGCGGAAAAAGGTTCGGGCACAGGCTTGGTGACCTCCCTGAGGGGTATGACCATAAGTACATCTATTCGGAATTGGGATACAACCTCAAGAATACCGATATCAACATAGCGATAGGGATTCCCCAGCTTGCAAAGCTTCCAGGATTCATAGAGAAGAGAAAAGAGAACTTTAAGGCACTACACGATAGGTTTGCGAAATGGGAGAAATATTTCATCCTTCCAAAGGCAACAGAGCAAGCAGACCCATCATGGTTTGGGTTTCCCCTAACACTCACTGAGCGCTTCCCCACAAAGAGGGCAGAATTCCTTAGGTTTCTTGCTGAGAAAAAGATAGCAACACGACTCCTGTTTGGAGGCAACATTACAAAACAGCCCTATTTTAAGGCATATGGGATACCTTATAGGGTAGCAGAAAGCCTTGCCAACACCGACATTGTAATGAATAATGCCTTCTGGATAGGAGTCTCCCCATTGACTGGAGCTGCTGAAATCGAGAAAGTCATTAGCGCATTTGAGGAGTACCTCAAAGAAAATCTTTAAGGGTTTTGAAGTAGGCAATGGTGCTCGTGAGCCCATCCTCAAGTTCAACCCTCGGCACCCACGAAAGCCTCTCCTGAGCGAGGGTAATGTCAGGCCTTCGCTGCTTAGGGTCATCCGAAGGGAGATCCTTATGCACAATTTCAGATGATGAGCCTGTCAGGGCAATTACTTTTCTGGCAAGTTCCAGCACCGTAAACTCGCAAGGGTTCCCAAGGTTGACTGGCCCAATACAATTTTCCTGCCCCATCATGGCAATCATCGCTTCCACAAGGTCTGCAACATAGCAGAAGCTTCGCGTCTGCGAGCCATCCCCATACACCGTGAGCGGTTCACCTTTCAGCGCCTGCACGATGAAATTTGAGACGACCCTTCCGTCGTTTGCCGCCATCCTTGGTCCGTAGGTGTTGAATATCCTCACGACACGGATGTCAACGCCATGAGCCCTGTGGTAGTCAAAGCACAGCGTCTCAGCGACGCGCTTGCCTTCGTCGTAGCATGCCCTTATCCCGACACAATTCACGTTTCCCCAGTACGACTCCTTCTGTGGGTGCTCCAGAGGGTCCCCGTACACTTCAGAGGTTGATGCCTGCAGGAATCTGGCTCTGTGCTTTCGCGCCAGGCCAAGCATGTTCATGGTCCCAAGGATGTTTGTCTTGATGGTCTTGATGGGGTTGAACTGGTAATGCACCGGGGATGCAGGGCACGCAAGATGGTAAACCTGGTCAATGTGATTGTCAAGGAACAGCTGCTCAACCACATCATGCTTGATGACCTTAAACTGTTTCTCATTGCAAAGATGCTGCACGTTATCGTCTGTGCCTGTAAAATTATTGTCAACGCAGATGACATAATATCCTTTTGCAATAAGCGCATCGCACAGATGGCTTCCGATAAAGCCTGTTCCTCCAGTCACCAGCACCCTCATCTTACCTTGCACTCCACCATTCATCAGCTTCCCTTAACTGCTCGTGGCTGCCAATATCAAACCATCGCTCTGTGAATGCAAACCCGTACACTTCTCTGTGTGAGGAAAGGTACTTGATGAAATCCCCCAGGTTGTCAGGCTTGCGATGTTCCCTGATGCACTTACCAAGCTCTGTAATGTCATCCTTTGAGAAGATGTAGCAGGCAGTGCTTGCAAGGGTGCTCTTAGGCTTTGCAGGCTTCTCCTGAAAGTCTATGATTCTATGTGAGCTATCAAGCGAAACAATGCCATACTGCGATGCAAGCTTCCTGTCTTTCACGTCGTAGAGCGCAACGACCGAGCGCTTTTTCTTAAGAAAGAATCCGTGCAGGTGCAGAAGGGAGAATTCAAAGAGGTTATCGCCACCAATAACGAGCACATCATCATCAATCCTTTCTCTCTCAATGACAAAGTGGATATCCCCTATCGCCCCAAGCCTGTCTTCGTTTGATAGCGTGCCGTCGTTCACTATCACGATTTCCTTCGGATGCCTGAGTCCCTTTTTCCATTCATTAAAATGCGAAGAGAATTTATCATTAGTCACGACATAGATAGCATCAAGGGAGCCAATGCCGTCAAGCCTCCCGATGATATGCTCTATAATTGGTTTGCCCCCAACAGAAAGAAGCGGCTTTGGCTTATTCCTGGTCAGCGGATAGAGCCTGGTAGCATACCCAGCGCAAAGGATGATTGCTTTGATTCTGAACACCTCTTTTTTAATTCCTGTTGCCGTTGCCCCTGCCAACGCCGATGTAGTTGAACCCCATCTCCCTCATCTGGCTCATGGCATAGACGTTTCTCCCATCAACGATGTTAGGCTCTTTCAAAAGTGATTTCATCTTTTCCTTGTCTATTTCCCGAAACTCATTCCATTCCGTGAGCACCACAAGGCAATCCGCATCTTTCAGCGCGCCATAGGGAGTCTTGAAATACGCTACATCTGAAAACAGGGAAGTGGCTACCTTTTCTGCTTCAGGATCATACGCCCGCACAGAAGCGCCCTCCTTCTGCAATGCGGGAATCACGATAAGAGAGGGCGCTTCTCTCATGTCGTCGGTCTTTGGCTTGAATGCTAGCCCCCACACCGCAATGGTTTTGCCCTTAAGGTGAGGCACAAGCTGCTTTACCTTTGGCACGATTGAATGCTTCTGCATCTCATTGACCTTTTCAACTGCATCGAGAATCAGGCCAGGCATGCCATTGTCCTGCATGGTGCGCATGAGCGCCTTGAC
>DUKR01000001.1:0-1212 GCA_013329175.1 Candidatus Woesearchaeota archaeon | reverse complement strand
CGCAATGTCTTTCACGTCTGCTCCTACCTTCTCGCACAATTGCGCAATCTCGTTCATAAACGATATCCTTGTTGCAAGCATTGCGTTGCTTGCGTACTTTATCATTTCAGATGTCCTGACGTCGGTGAAAAGGATTGGCTTGTTTGCCCGTACAATGCCTGCATACAGCTTCTCCATCGCCTTTCGTGCCCGCTCGCTTGTGGTGCCGACCACAATCCTGTCAGGGTTGAGAAAATCATTGACTGCTTCGCCTTCCCTCAAAAATTCAGGATTGGACACCACGTCAAAATCAATTGCGGTTTTCCTGTGCTGCCTGATGGTGTCGGCAACGAGGTCTCCTGTCCCCACGGGAACGGTACTCTTGGTTACAATCACCTTATAGCCATTTATTTTCTGCCCTATCTCCTTTGCTGCGGCAAGGACGTACCTGAGGTCAGCACGCTCATCCTTGCCCGGCGGTGTGCCAACGGCGATGAAGATGACCTCTCCTGAGGCTATGGCTTCTGCAGAATCAGTGGTGAACGCCAGGCGCTCCTTCTCAACATTGCGCCTGACAAGTTCGGCAAGACCTGGCTCGTAGATGGGGATGATGCCTTTGTTAAGGCCGCCTATCTTCTTTTTGTCAATATCAACGCAGGTTACGGTGTTGCCTAGTTCTGCTAAACACGTCCCTACCGTGAGCCCGACGTACCCCGTTCCCATTACTGTGATGTTCATGCTCCCTGCTATCAGGAGGCGCTTTAAAAAAATTTCCTATTGGCGTACTGCTTCACTATTCTGAAAAGCAATCAAGATAGCCAGTAGTATGAAGTTAGGGGATATCAATTGGGCAAGCTCGTGTTGAAGGAGCAATAGCAAAAAGGCAATAGCTACCCTCCCATCACTTCCACAGCCAACGGGTAACCTCATCCCATTCGTTGCATCTGACCTATCTCTTGACGATTCCGAGGTAAACAAAAAAAGCCTCAGTTGGCCAGCAGGTCATTGCCGCAGTGTAGCGCGCTGCTATTTGCGGGCATGGAGGATGAGCGATGGCACTGTGCACGACGGAATTATGGTCATCAATTTCACCGCAGGCAAAAGGAGAGAGAGCAGTAGCGTCGCTTTTGGCAAAGTAGCCGTCGGCAATGAGTTTTTAGGGAATGCATTTTTGGGGGGATTGATGCCCATCTTACGTTGCAATCGAGGCAGGCAGGCTCGTGGAAAAGGGGC
>DUKR01000054.1:4050-17853 GCA_013329175.1 Candidatus Woesearchaeota archaeon | reverse complement strand
TTTTTTTGCCTGTAGCTTTGGCCACGCATAGGCCATTGACACCGACGGCACTCCATCAGGAAAAACCATTATGTTTTTAAAGGGGAAGTCTTAGGAAATAGCAGGGTTTGGAAAGCATCCCATGCAGTTTAGGGTAGCAGGTGCTGTAAGCATCAATAACAGGAAACGACCTGCTTTTGGATGAAAAAGCCACGAGGGCAAAAAAGAGGGCAGCGGGGGATGAGGTCTGGAGCAGGAGCATGAGTGCAGGTAACTATCGCGGGAGGCGGCAGCTTTCATGAGGCGCACCCTTCTTGACACGAACATATTCGGGCTGATTGCAGTAGATGAGGAGAGAGATAGCATAACCTCTAAGCTAACAGGGCCATCGGAATGGATTCTTTATGCCAGCAGCGTATCCAGAATGGAATTGAGGTCTGTTCCCCAAAGCATAAGGGTGAAAAACAGGAACGTTCGTGTAGACTTGCTGACGATTTATGATAACCTTATTGGAAAGCATACCTACCCAGTAACTGATAGTATTAGGGGCATAGCTGCAAAATATCATGCTGCTTTTTTGGAAGTAGGAGGAACGACTCCAGAGAGGAAACTGCTTGATGATTTTCTTATTGTTGCGACTGCCAGCCTTCACCAACTCGACATGGTCGTAAGCGATGACAGGAACACCATGTGCTCAACACTGGCAAGAAAAGGGTATTTTATTGTGAACACGGCTTTATCGCTTTCCATGCCAGCATGTATCTCTTACGCAGAAATGAAAAAACAATTAGGTGGTCTTTAAAATGAACTCGTACATTCCCCTCACATATTCAGGGTCTTTCATGTGCTCTTCAATCCGACGGCAGAGCTCTTCAGTTGTCGGCTTTTTTGCAGCACTTGCTTTCTTTGCTTTCATGCCGGGAAGTAGGGGGATGAGGGTATTTAAATATTGCGGGAGGCGAGAGCTTTCATGAGGCGCACCCTTCTTGACACTAACATATTCGGGCTGATAGCAGCAGATGCTCAAAGAAAGGCTATGGAAGAGAAGGCTAAGGAATCAAAAACCATTTTTTATGCGAGCAGCATCACACGAAAAGAGCTTCGTGCCGTAAGAAAGGGAAGAATCAGAGAGTATAATCTTCGCATGGATCTTCTGAGGCTCTTTGACAGGCTCATCGGGAGCAGGGTACTTTTTGTAACGCAGGCCATAACAAGCCTCTCTGACGGATATTATAAAGCGCTCACAGGGCTTGGAGGGACAACGCCAAAATACAAACTGGAAAATGACCTGCTGATTTTTGCTACAGCCAGTATCCATTATCTTGATGTGCTGGTGAGTGATGATAAGAACACTATGCTTTCCCCACCAGCATTGCGGGCATATCAACTGGTTAATGAAATAAAAGGCATCCCATTCCCCAACATCCAAAGCTATGAGAGGTTCAAAAAGGGCTGTTACCCTAGGTGTGCTTTATGATGAACTCGTACAACTCTTTAACATACGCAGGGTCTTTCATGTGCTCCTCTATGTCATCCATGACCGATGCAGCTTCTTTTTTTTGTCCCATAGGCGATAGGGTGAGCACGATGCTATTTAAATATTGCGGGAGGCCTGCACAGTGAAAAACGGTCAGATTGCGCTTTTTGTGGTCGTCGGCCTTGTGATTCTACTTGTCGTCGGGGTGGTTGCGATGCTTCGGGCAGTTCCTGCACGGGTTGAGGAGGAGAAGGAGGTGGAGTCGCAGAGTGATTTTACTGTTGAGCCTGTCAGGGAATATGTGGAGGAGTGTTTGAGGAGGGTAGCTGAGGATGCTTTGTATCATTTAGGGCAGGAGGGAGGCACCATTCAAAGGCTTGCAGACGATAATGGATATTTGGAAGGGACGGGATACAGTGTGGGAAACACCCTTACCTCATGGGAAAATATCGCTCATGCAGACAGTTCATTTGTGAGTTTATCACAGACTCAAAATCCCTACCGTGCAAGAATACTACTTCCAGCAAAGGGATTTAAGACAAGTTATGACTTGAGCGGTTCCTTCCCGCTGTTAGCGTACCGGCAGTATTCCCTGCTTCCCGGCTTTGATACTTCCATTAGCGCTTATGTTACCTCATTTATACGTCCAGATTGCCTGGATAAAACGAAGCCATTTTCTGACAAGATGGCTGATATGGGATATGCAGTAGCTGAATTGGGAGAGCCAGTTGTTGATGTAAGGGTTTCAAGTGATGAGAAAGACATGGTTGCGGTTATGGCTTTTCCTCTGGAAGTTACTGATACTGCAACGGACAAGACCGTGACATTGAATGAGTTTACCTATCGCTTCAATCAAAGGCTTTCTTATTTTTACCATTCATTTCTTAAGCCCCTATTGCAGGACGAGGCAAACAGCATAAAAACAAATGCCCAGAATAATTTAGCAGCCAAGAAGCTGGATGGAATCTTTGTTCAACTTGAAAAGGAATATCTCAATGGAGATGTTTTTGTTGTGACTGACCCGTCATTCTATTTTAGGGGGGAAGCCTTTACGTTTAGGTTTGCACGGGCAGCAACATTTCCCATTTTTACAAAAACACAAGCTCAGGTGGACACTCTTCGTTATGATGGAATTCAGGGAACCCACATCGACGGAGTCCAAGATGCCGGCAATATCCTTAATTTTTGTAATGGGCTTTATTCAGGTGATGTTCTTGGTACTCCCTGCACAGCACCATACTTGTCAAACATGGTTCCAGTTGAGGTCAAAGAAGGGCAGAAAATCACGCTCACCTTTTTAGCAGTAGACCATACCGATGATACCTCACTGAATGATCTGCAGTATGTCTGGTCTAAAAATATCGCAGGCAACAATGCAGACTTCATAGTCGCTGAACTTTTGTTTACCCCAAAGGTCGAGGGGAGTGATAATGATGTTAGTGCTGGGCTGGAGTTTACTCTGTCAATGACTGTCCCCTATACTGCCTTGAATCATAACCATGATACTGGCGTAAGCAAATGCGACCCACTGGATCAGAAAATTACGCTAATCACAAAAGCAAAAGGGAGATTTGATTCGCTTCCTTATGACAGATATCATACTGCGTTGGGCATTACCTTGAAAGATACTGACAGAGCACCGATAATACGTTCTGCAAGCCATCAGTGTGCCCGCATACAGACCAGATCTGATGATACATCAACAAAAGACGTGGATGAAAGCGCGTATTCCATCTATTACCTTTGCTCCATCTCAGCTGAGGTTTTTGAGCCAGATGGAGACCCAGTGAAACTTATTATAGGCTCTGACTCAACAAATGAAAAGTTGCCGATAAGCAGGAATACAGTTTCATTTAGTGACTGGATACTAAGCGGAGAATATCAGTCTAACAGCCCGTCACTTACGCTATACGCAGAAAGCTGCGGAAAAATGTCAGAGCCAAAAACGTTTAACCCATGAAGACGCAGCCAATTATACCTAAGTGGATAGGTTTGTTCCCTGTAGCTGCTGCACTTCTCATACTTTTTGCAGTACAAGGATATGCTGCAGTAGGGGAATGTTGCATTGTTTCTGAGAATCCCTCCATTGCAGACCATTGTACTGATTATCTAGGTAGCACAAGCACCTGTGTTGGCGGAAGCTGGGTTTCAGGAGCTTGCTCTTCCCAAAATGCGTGCGAGGTGGGAAGGTGCTGCATGCTTTTGGATGATGGAACCTATGAAATAAGGGACGCCACCTACCAAAGTGTGTGTTCTGCTGAGGGTGGGTCATTTGGTTCAACGAGTAATACCTGCCAGCAAATAGCCATCGACAGTTTGCAACAAACTCCGTGCCCAACTGGCCAAGTCGTAGCAGGTAACACCTGCACCTGCACTTCTCGCCCGGCTGACAATCTTGCTGGGTATTGCTGTGCGGATGGGAGGTGGGCTGAAAACGCCCAGGGATGCACACCACAGCCACCTGTGCAGGACTGCACAGACAATCAGGTTCATTGCGTCAGGTATGAATGCCGCTCCACTAATGTTTTTCAGTGCGTGCAGTGGGCGCCGAATTCAGGCCAGAGCTGCACGCTCACTCCGTCGTCTTTGTTTAATTCGTGGTGGGGAGGCTCATGTAGGGGGTATGGGGATGGTGAAGAGCCCTGCACTGAGGCATCCTGCAGCTGCGGAAGCACTTCCTGTGTATCAAATGAATATTGCTGCTCTGTGCGAGGCAACTATCAATGCCAGTCAGGCGCATGCACTACTCAGCCTCCAGAGGGTGGTGGGCAGCCTACAACTCTTTCCTGCGGCCAGACCTGCAATGATGCTGACGGATGCATCTGTCCTGCTGGGTGCTACGAAAGCGGCAGCCAGGTGAGCATTGCTCAGGGAGCTACCTGCCCGCAGGCGCCAGATATTACTTCAGGAGCAGTAACCCTCTCGGGAACAGTCACTAACGCAGACACAAGGCAGCCACTTGCTGAGGTGGCGGTAGTCATCAATGGGCAAGCAGGGCTTTCAGCATTTACCAATAGAAACGGAGGCTACTCCATCTCAAATGTGCCAGCAGGAATTGTTCGCGTCTCCTTTGCTAAAGAAGGATTTTTTCCAATAGCCACATCACAAGAGGTTTCTTCCCCTGCAAGCACAGTCAATGCAGTAATGTATCCTGAGCGATGCGTTGATTATACCGGAAATGACAGGCTTGCATCCAGTGTCACCGCAACCCAGGAAACCCAGCAGGCAGAAGGGGGAGTTACCAAGAGGATTACGGTGCAGGTTACTGCTCCGAGCGGTGATGATGTGCCTTCAGGCTATGACATCTATCGCTGTGACGGAGCGTGCGACGAAGATGGCAGGTGGTACAGGATAGCAACCATAGCCTCAGCAGGGAGGCATATTGATGTGACAACTGCATTTGGCATGGGGTATAGCTATGCAGCATCAGCATTCTATGGCATTATCGAGACTGAACTGAAAATAGCAGGGGAAACTATCACCACGGGAAGCAGCATCTGTGCAAACAGGGCAGAGGGTGAAGAATACTGCGTGATAACCGACACGGAAAATGCAGCGGAGCGTTGTGAGGATGGAGAGCCAGCACAAATTGAAGATTGCAGTGGGGAGAGTACCCCCTCTATATGTACTGAATCTGATGACACTGCCCAATGTGAGGCTGTTGCAGGAGAGTGTGAAGCTGGCATCTTTGGGCTGTATTATACTGACCTTGAAGAGATTGCCTATACTGACCGCTCAAGGACAATCATTGACAGATGCTACGCAGCCTGCGAGGGCATCTCGCATTGCACTGATTTCCTGTCGGAGGACGCCTGCAAAAGCGACGTGGGAGTGCAGTGTGGTGTCGGCACCTGCGAATGGCGCTGGTTAAATCAGGAGCTTGGCAGCGGGGTGTGCGTTAATCCTTCACCTGAGGCAAACAATTGCCCTTACTGCGCCCCCGACGATGCTGATGAGCGAGAGGGCATCAACCAGCTGCTTGATGGGTGCACGCAAGCAAAAGCAGAGCAGCTTTCAACCTATGATTATGAGGCAGGCGAAGGCCACCTGTGCTATGTTGCAGCCGCAACCACCACAAGCCCAGCACAGGCCTATAGCTGTCAGGAGATGACGTGCGAGGACTATGGCGGCGACAGGGCCGCGTGTGAGGAATCAGGGGATAGCAGCGATACTGATTATTGCGGGATTGGAAACTGCTGGTTTAGTGGCGGTGCATGCAAGAAGCAAGAGGCACAACAGGGAATTACCAACAGGTGCCCTGCTAGTGATGTTGCCTGCAACGATGATGCCACCGCACCAGCGACTCTCGCTGCTTTTGAGCATCAATTCCTGAGGGAATTAAATGCACGGGATGGCCAGATCATCCTTGAGGTTGTGGATGAAAGTGGGCTCCTTACGACGAGATTCTGCGTTGACCAGCTCAATACCTGCGATCCCATGGCGCAAAGGTCATGTGAAATCAGGGGAGCGGGCAAGCAGCGCATCATTACGTTTGAGGGAGTTGGTGCGCAGCCATTGGTATTATTGAGTAGCAACCCTTCCCGCTGCCTGAATGCAGGAGCGCTTCAGGAAGGGGACAATTATCTGCGCTTCCTCACTTACGATCGTGCTGGCAATGCTGAAGGGGTGAAGTCATTAACTATTCCTGTTGACCTCGAGGTAGGGGAGAGTACCACGCTTGAGGTTAGCTCTACG
Source organism: Candidatus Woesearchaeota archaeon (assembly GCA_013329175.1). Lineage (GTDB taxonomy): Archaea > Nanobdellota > Nanobdellia > Woesearchaeales > UBA11716 > UBA11716 > UBA11716 sp9638u. The sequence continues at coordinate 11,702 of DUKR01000054.1, read as the reverse complement.
CCAGTTTACCATGCCCCCACTCCACCAACAGGAGCATACCGCACTGACCTGACGGTTGCTTTCGACACCCTACGGGAGATGAAATGCAGGTATTCATTGCAGCGTTTTGCGTCAGGGCAGTTTGCAGAACTCTACCAACAACCGAGTCAATTTGAATCCTGTTTCAGCACTCATCATGAGGTAAGCTTTAGTCCACAGGACATTCCCGCTGATGAGCTGAAGGATGGGACATATTACTTTCGCGCAGCGTGCTATGACTCTCTTGCAGCAGAGCCAGTTTCAGAGAGGGAGCCACGACTGATTCGCTATGACCATGTTGAGATTGTCATAGCAGCAGACAAGCGCATGGAAGCAGTGCAGCCGCAGGGCATTATTCCTTCTAGTGAGGACGCAATCCTGAGCTTTATTGTTCCTAATCAGATAGCGTGCAGGTGGGAGAAGGATGCCACGCCTGACAATCCAGCCAATGCTCCATCGTATGATAGCATGAGCCATGATTTTGGAATTCCTGCGAGCGTGAGTGGGAAATTCCGCTATAGGATTGACCTCTCTTCGTTCTCCAGCCCTGCGCAGGTCCAAAGCGGCGCAAACGCATTTGACATTGCATGCGACCCATCACAGGGTGGAAGAGCAGCACGGGCGGTGTTTGTTGTTGATGACGAGAAGCCAGAGCCTAAGGTGTATTTCTCAAGCGGCCAACTTGGCGCAGGAGCCGAGGTGACTGATTTTACGGCAAGGTACGTTCCGCAAACATTTGATGTGCGCTGCACCGATGGCCCATCAGGGAATAATGGGGAGGGCATAGGCTATGGTTGCAAGGTGAATTATTGCGTTATCAAGAATGGAGTGGTTACTGGTGGAAACGGGGTGAGGGACACTGAAGGGGGGGAACCAACTGAGTGTGAGCCAGCAGAAGAGAGCGCAAGCACTACACCCCTTACTACAGCAACCTTTAGCGACAGCGCAAAGCTCTGCTTCAAGGCGGTTGAGACTATCACTGAGGGAATAGGTACATCTGAAAGGAGGGCTCCTTCTCAGAGGGTCTGCCAGGACATCGCAATCGCAAAAGAAAGCAGCGCACGCGCAACATTCTCCATCGCTAAATATCCCTTTTCAGGGGATATCATCACCACCCCTCCAGCGCTCAACGCCTATGGTGGAAGGGCAAACCCAGCACGAAAGAGTGAGATTACCATCCCGACATTTTCAGGCCAAACGACCTCTACAACGCTGAGCGAGGGGTATTACAAGCTTGACATCACCCTTTCATCATTGAATCCGAATTCTCCTCCTGCGCTCTACATTGGCGATGCAGCCGATGAGGAGAGCAGGATACAGCTTCCAGCAGAAAGTTTCCCGCAAGGCTCAGTATCCTTTGGGGTGCATGTATTCAGGGACATGACGCTGGAATCACTACAGGGGATAAGCCCCTATGTTGCTGCAACGGTCTTTACGTCTCAGGAGGAATACAGGCCATTTAGGCTTACCGAAAGTGCAGGGCTCTATGAGCTTCCTTTCCTCATCACAGGGTTTGATGACTCTCACGGCTATGATGCGGGATTATCCAGCGCTTTATTTGAGGGAAAATCATTTTCAGGCGAGGTTTCTTATGCTGTTGACATCACCCCGCCGAATACGGTGTCGGTAGAGAAGCTCAGCATCGCAGGCTCAACAGCACCTGCAATCACCTCTTTTTCAGCAGCAACTCCACTCTACGCTCAGGACAGCGGTACTGTTGTCGTTGAATTCTCAGCAAGCCCTGATGCTGATTCCTTCGAATTCTACAAAAAGGCAGGGGAAGGCAGAGAGTCATTTTCGCTGAGCCATGACGCTATTTTGGATAACGGTATCACTCGTTCAGGAAGCATGGTGCAGGTAAGCGACAGGTCAGGAAATGAGGTACGATATCGGCAGAGCTTTTCCTCAACATCCTTTTCAGTTGGGGAGAATATCCTTTATGTCGTTGCTTCTGACAAGCTTGGCAACAGGAAAGTAAGCAGCGAGCAGGCTATCATCTTTAGGGATAGTGCTGCACCAACTGCGCAATTCAGCCCTGCACAAGGCTCTCGCGTAGGAGAGCAGAGGAAGGGAAATGACAGGGTAGTGCCGCTTACCATCACGCTTACTGATGGTGGCACCAATCCTTCAGGCATCGCGACGGAATCACTGAAACTGAAAGTTTTGTATGGTGATACTGTTGTAGGGGATGACGGGACTGGCCATACTACGCTTTCTCAAGGAGCAATTACAGAAACGAGCGACGGAAGAGCCATCATACGCCATGAGGTGGTGACCAACGTTCCCCGCGTTGAAGGCTCGCAGGAGTATAGAGTCACTGTTGAGGGAAGCGACCTTGCAGGGAATGCAATTTCAGGGAATTCCATCACTTTTACGGTTGATGTCACCCTGCCTCCCCAGCCAACGTGGAGCATAGCCTCCTTAGGGCAATATGTTACTGGCGAGGGCATTTATACTTTTGCAGACTTACCAAGCATAGGCATTGACTTTGAAACAAGTGGCAGCACAGTGCAGATTGTTGCGGCGCTCATTACTGATTCAGATGGTGAACAGCACCTGCAGCAAACCTATACAGATGCTTATGATAAGCTTGAACAGATTAGCCCTTCGCTGGATCTTGAGAATGGCAAGAGCTACACCCTGAAGGTTTTGGCTAAGAGGTTGAAATCAAATGTAGGTGGAAGTCAGATTTCAATTGACGGCACAGTTGCAGAGTTTACTACCCCTATTATTGTTGACCAGGATGAACCAGTGCTTACCGATTTCTGGCTCAGGCAGAGCAGGAACGATGAAATCAAATTTCTGATAAAGGGGGCGTATGACGAGGAGCATCTGGAAAGTATCACTCTTAAAATCACAAATAGCCAGGATGAAGCGCTTGATGTTTTGGGTGATGGGAGTGAGGGCAATCCGTTATCAACTGGCTTTTTGGATAGGGAAGATATAGAAGCGGGTAGCGTATCCCTGCTATTCACTGATAAGGCAGGGAATTCTAAAGAATATAGCCTTGTCAATGATATCGGGGGGCTTAGTATTGATCCAAGCAGCAGCTATGCGTATGATTCAGCAAGCTCAACGCTCTTTGCAAAGGCTACTTCGTTTGAGCTGCTTGGGACTGATTTGTCTCCAACTGCGTATTCAGTCAGGACACTTCAGGGCATTTCAAAAGGGAAAGGGGCTGCTGACAGGTCATCCCTTGAGCTTGCTATGCCAGTTACAGGCATTCAGGAAGGGTTGAATGAGCTTGCCCTTTACTCAGTGAGCGGCACGTCTGCTTTTTTCACTTTCCTTGACGTGCTTGTTGATGCCAACGGGCCAACACTGGACAGGACATATCCCATCATCAACGGGATAACTCCTATCACCACGCCAACCATCTCTGCTCAGTTTAGGTCAGCATCGGGGTTGGTGGGTGGTGTGAGGGTGTATGTATATCCTAAGGGGACGTTTAGCACTACATCGTGGGAGGAGGTAGATGAAGGCGTTCGTAATGGCTATCTGATTGACACGGTCGCTCCTGAGGGAGTAGATAATGATGGGCTGCTTTGGAAGATTGCAGCAGACATCCCTGATGATAAGGCTCTCTCCTATGGCGGGGAGTATGAGGCACGTATTGAGGGAATCATGAGCAGGAGCGGGGTTTATTTTGCTACCACAGGCACTTACACATGGGGGTTTATGGCTGATGAGAATGCTCCTGAACTTATCGAGGCAGCGCTCGTGCAAGGCACGCAAAGGGTAGTACTTTATGAAAATGAAGTAGAGACTAATGCTTTAACCAACATCGGAAGGGGAGCAATAGCGCTGACGTTCTCAGGGACCGAGCATATTGCGATAGTGGATAGTAGTCTTCACATTCTTGATAGCAATGGTGACGATAAACGGGTGATAACTGCATCGCCAGCAAGGACCACCGCATCAGACTCAGTCACTCTTCGATTCAACGGGCTAAACCTAAAGGAAGATGGGGATGATGACGGCGCATATACGATTTCCTTTTCAGCGAGAAAGGGATTTGATGCCACTGCCATACCTGCGGAGTATAGCATAGGGTTTACACTCAAGACGTCCTCACCTAGTGATTTGCAGCTTCTGGTTGATGAGCAGGAGATTTATCCAGTACCCGATCCCCTTCCAAAATTTACCAAAGGGGGCCATAGCATTATACTGTATTCAAGCACCGATAGCCTTAGCGCTGAAAGCAGGCTCTTTTGCAGGCAGGGAACAAGAAACATAGTTGAAGCAACAGGCTATACTGAGCAAGAAGCAACTGATAGAAATGCTGAAATCCACGCAGAACTTAACCTTGACAGCTTTTCTGAAGGCACGGTGCAGTGCAAGATTGTTGCCTATGATCGTGCAGGCAATGATGCAGTTATTAATTATCAGGATGCATTTGTAATTGATACGCAAGGCCCGTCATTTGACTTGGGAGGATTTGCAGGGTTTGGCCTTGGTGCAGGCATGTACGTTGATACGCCAGGAACGTTTCTGACTTCCGGCGGAAAGAAGCTTGGCTATGGAATGTATAAGTTTGACATCGCAACAACGGATGCGCTTTCTGCCCCCCCTGCGCTTACGTTTGAAGGGCAAAGCCTTGCTCTGCAGGGAACTACAAGCCCATGGCATTTCACACTGTATCTTGCGCATCACTCAAGTGACGGGAACGTGTTTAGGCTGGAGCAGACAGCGAGTGATTACCAGGCTTCGCTTAATCGTGGTGACGGAACTGTTGTTGAAATAAGGGGGACCTTTGCAACCCCCTTGGACATAAGCGTACATGGCTATGACCTTGCTCAGGGAGCAGGAAGTGAGTGCCCAGGCATTGCACGCCCAGCAGGAACGAGAGGGAATTGCGGCAGCACGGCATTCCCACAGAATAATTTCCAGGTTGATGCTGCACCCCCAACCCTCACGGTAACAAAGGCGGAAGTGAAGAATAATGGCGGGGAGGTAGTGCGAAATTATCTATCTACACCAGGCAATGCCCTCTCTGCTAATACCGTGCTGATTATCGGAAGCAGTGAATCACTCGCCCTGAGCGGCACAGCAGGCGACTTTGCGTCGGTGAAGGCGTATGTCAGCCAAGACACTACCTTTGATGATAATGATGATGTAAAGGATACGTCTACCGCTAGCTCATGGACGCTGGCCATCGCCAATGATGATATTGGCGCTTACCTTTTCATCGTTGCTGTTGATGAAGTAGGCAATGAGGTTATAGCTGGACCGTATGCGACCATCAAAGACTCCAGTGTGCCAACCATTACATTGAACTATCCGCCAGCAGGGGTCATACTCTCCTCCACCAATGAATTCCCCGACAATGCCCAAAACGATTATCTTGCACATATCACTGATTCAGAATCAGGCATTGACAAGGCTTCAGTTTGCGTACAAATCAAAAGCGGGGCTGCCTATTATGGCCAGAGAGGGCGCAGGGGCGGCTTTGATGGCTGCCTCGCTATACCCGACACTAGCCTTGTAGTGAGGGATGGCAAATTACATATTGAGCATGCATTACATGGGATTGCACTGGACAGCTCGTCCCTTTTCAAAGCGTATGAACTTATCATCAACGCTAAAGATAATGCAGGTAATGCTGCTATCCAACAAACTAGTGCATTTACTATAGATTCCAGGCTGCCAGAAAATCCGATGCTTAAAGTTATGTATTTAGACAATTCCGTAGTGGAGACTGGTTCAGACAGCGACTTTGGCAGAAACCCCACTAAAGTACCACCTGGAAGCACCACGAGGTCAACCTATTATGTTGGTAAGGACATCACCCAGATACAATTTACCTTTACCGAGGAGGTTGAGCTTACGGGGGAGTATGCTTTTGCTTTTACCTCTCTGGGTAATAAGGTGTTCACCTATGATGTGTCAACGAATCCTATTGCTGAATCTGTTACCTATCAACTCAAGGCACGAAAGAAGCTGAGTGAAGGCTCAGCACCACCAGAAGCGACGTGGAACATCAGGATTGTGGTTGACCAGAATGAGCCCACGGTTACTGTTCTCAACGCTGCGCCAAAGCACCCAAGCGATGCTGCGCTATCAGGCTCTGCCTCCCCAATCGTCTATGTCCCAGCAGCATTCACCCTCTCTGCTTCGGTTGCGGATGAGGTGAATGGAGAAGGGGAGAACGCAGGGATAGTCGAGTGCAAATATACTACTGATGGCTCTACATGGAGTGGGATTGATGGGGAGGATGGAGGGTATGATGAGGCTACTGATATCTGTAGTGTCGAGATTACCTCGCTAACTTTTGGCGCTCATGTGGTGGGTATCAAGGCAATTGATAAAGTCGGCAATGAAGGCAGCGCAACACATGCGGTTACAGTTGATACTGCTGCACCAACGACTACCTCTACCATTAGCACCAATTGGTACAAAGATAGCGCAACCTTTACACTCACTCCAACGGATGTTGGCTCTGGGGTGAAAGAGACAAGATACTGCGTTGGGGCAGCGTGCACTCCAACTCTACTCACTGGTCAACCAACACCTATCGCTACTCATGGCGAGCACACGGTTCGCTTTTATTCGGTTGATAATGTAGGGAATGAGGCGGACATCGGCACAGAAACAGTTAAGGTAGATGCACAGGCACCAACCGTCACGGCAACAAGCCCTGCAAGCAATGATATCCTCTCAAGCCTTGATAGCATCACCATCCAGTTTGATGATGAGGGCTCAGGGATTGATGCGGGTAGCATTGTGGTGAGCATACCGGGGGTAGCTAGCGCAACCCCCAGTCAAATTCTGATGGGAATGGTTGTTGGCTATGACGGGAACACAAAAATGGTCACCATCTCATCCGAAGGATGCACAGACCTGTTCGAGAGCACTGCTAATTGTAAACTCTCGGTGAAAGGCAGCGGGATTTCCGGAGTGAATAGGTTCACCGTTACGGTTGAGGATACTGCTGGGCACCTGACTACGCACACCTTTAGCTTCACCCTTGATCCTGAGGCAGTGACTCCATCGAATATCTTTGCAATCAACCCAGCAGACAATACCGAGCAGGATTTAGAAGCAACCACGCCTGCGTCGCTAGCCTATGGCAATGCCGGATTTAAAATTACGTTTGAAGAGGAACTCCCATCAGCTCCAATCATCTCTCTCACGCAGGCAACTAATGGCGATGTGTGGGGCACAAATTACAGGATGCAGTATGACCCAAACACCAAAACCTACACCTACAGGAGAAGCACTGGCACCCTATTAGATGGCACCTACACCCTCACCATAGAGGCATATGGCGCCGATGGCGGGCACGGCAGGAAATCTGTTACCTTCAAGGTTGATGCGACAGAGCCAACGTTGAGCCAAGACTTTGAGGTTACTCCTGCAATATTCTCTCCGAATGGCGATGGAGTTATGGATGCTGCTACTTTTTCGTTCACACCTAGCGAGGCTGTCAGCTATACCCTCACGCTTTCCGCTGGTTCCAAAACACGGACAATAATATCTGACAGTGCAGTAAGTGATGCGCAATCAGTAGTGTGGGACGGCAAGGCATCAGATGGCAGTGCATTCTCAAGCGGCACCGTCACGGCAACCCTTGTTATCAGCGACGCAACGCACAGCCCTCAGTTTACCACAACCGTAGTGGTTGACCTGACTCC
>DUKR01000054.1:0-3771 GCA_013329175.1 Candidatus Woesearchaeota archaeon | reverse complement strand
ATATTGGCGCTTACCTTTTCATCGTTGCTGTTGATGAAGTAGGCAACAAGCAGATAGCAGGCCCCTATCGCACACTTCAAGATTCCAGCAGGCCATCAATCCTGATGCATTACCCGCCGCTGCAGCCACCTGGTACCCTCATCGTCGCTTCAGTCTCAGAGCTTTCCAGCGATGGCGAGACTGATTATCTTGCAGAACTATTTGATGGAGCTGACGGCTCAGGCATTGCTACTACTACCCTCTGCGTTAAAGTCACTGACCCTGAAGGGACCGTGTATGGCAGCACAACAACCATTGACGGCGGGGGAGGATGCCTTATCATACCTTCAGCAGAACTGACAGACAACAATGGAAGGGTGCACATTGAGCATGCCCTCAATACCCTCAGCATACCGCCTCCCAGCGAGGAGAACGAAGACGGGGTAACTTTCACTGTAAGCATCAATGCTAAAGACAATGCAGGAAATAGAGCTTTGCAGGATGCAAGCAATTTCATCATCAATCCCAACGCTCCATTGAATCCTGTCCTAACGCTGAATAGCGAGGATAGTTCAGCAGAGTATGTTTTTGAAGAAGCAGAAAAGCCAACCAAGGGCGCGCTGAAGGTGTATCACATCAACAAAGACATCGCTTCTCTGTCGTTTACATTTCCCTCAGCTGAAACAGTCTCAGTCACCTCATTCAAAAAGGGAGCAAGCGAGAGTGCAATCAATGATCCCCTGAGCCTTAGCTCCTTTTCCGTCACTTTTAATGATCCACTCACTGCCCCTACCTATTTTGAGCTGAAGGCTCGAAAGGTTTTGGGCGGTAACAGGTTAGGCCCAGAAGCTATATGGAAATTCGGGGTGATAGTTGATAAGGCTCCTCCGGTCATTGCCGCAAACAGCATTGCTGTGGCAAGGCAGTTGGATGACACTACTTTTGAGACCATTACCATAAGCCCTGACGGTATCTACCGGACTAATAGGGAATCTCTAAAGGTAACTGGCACCTTCTCAGACGCTGCGCCTGGCGAAATCAAGGATATCGCTATCAAGCGCGATGACCATCCCACGGCGAATACTGACGCTGATGACGCTGATGACGTAAGCGACTTTACCCTTGAGGTTGATGCAAAGGATAGTGCAGCATCAACGTTCACTCTTATTGCGCACGATAAGGCTGGAAATCCGAGTGCGCCATTATCCCTGAATGTCATCCATGACAGTACAGAGCCATCCTTTGCCTCTCTCACTATAGACAGGGATGGAAGCGGCGCAGTATATGCTCCACAGGACATCGCTCTCTCAGGTACACTACCGCCATCACCACCATCCTTTACTACCCGATTTACGGCAGTTAGGGTTAGCGGAAGTACTGCTGCAGGAAGCACCCTTTCGCTTGGCCCCGCTTCCCCTTCTCCACCTGCACAGGTAACCGTCAACGCCGATGGCACCTTCAGCAAAGATTTCACCCTCTCTTCAGGAACGACACAGTTTGCCATAAGAATCACCAATCCCTTCGGGACGACGAAGATGTGGGATCCTGCCTTCAGCGTTGGCGTAGATAACACCCCGCCAACCGTCACGCTGACTGAGCCCGCAACAGGATACACACGAATAGCAGCACCAACTCTAGTCTTTGCAACAAAGAAGCAGGATGCTACTGATGACAATGCGGTGTGCACGCTTATTTATACTGCTGCAAATGGCATCTCAACATCGCTGGAGCAGACTGAGGAGGATTATAGTGCATCGCATACCTTCGCTATTCCAGAAGGCAGAGTGCTTGCCCTGCTCTCTCCAGGTGAAGAGAAGATAGCAACAGTCTCTGTCCTTTGCACTGATGTGGCAGGCAATGCCATGTCAACCCCAACGCGATTCACTATCAATCTTGATGCAAAACTTCCTGAAATTACCAACGCGGTAATGCAAAACGGCATTCCATTGCCAACAACAGGCAATGAAGACGCCAGGTTTGGCTTCTATCTCTTCACTCAGACCTATTTCACCGTCACGGCAAGCGAGCCCGTGAAGTGCAGCTATACTCCCTCATCAGGCACAGGCTATCAAGGCATGTCTCATTTTAGCGATGGGGAGACGTTTAGCGCGAGCGTGAGCAGCTCAAACGCGCCTACTGGAGTGATATCGCTTACTGATGGCCGCGAGCAATCCTTCTACCTTGACTGTGTGGACAGGGCGGGAAATCTGGTTTCAGCACGGGGCAGTGCCTATCACGTTGCCACGCATACTGATCTCGGCGGGCCAATCCGGATTGTTGCGACTGAGCCTTCTGTAGCGTCGTCAACAGGGCAGCCAACACTGCAGGTTGCAACGGATGCGCAATCGGAATGCACCATCAAATCCATGACTGCTCCCGTTTCGGCATCATCCGCGATGAAGGCATTGTTTGACAATAAGGTGATGAGGCGAGTCAACACCAATACGCCTGCCAATGATGGCTACTACTGGAGCAGTTTCATCCCTGTATGGGGCACGCTCTCTTTAGCGTCGGATACTACCTATACTTTTGACGTTGAGTGCAGCGACAGGTCAGGCCAGAGGAGGGCGGTAGCGGAAGGCCCAGACATAAGCTTTAGCGTTGATACCGCAAACACTGCTACATTTGCCATCACCACTCCAGCAACAGATTCTGCTGTTGTTGGCTCTTTGCCCTACACCATTGCAGGCGCCATTACACGCAATAGCGAGAGCAGGGAGATGACAGCAAGGGCGTATCGCTCAACGCCAGATGAGGATGGAGCAAAGGAAGCCGAGGTTGCAGCCGACGCATCGGTGTTTGCCATTACGGGCGTGGTGCTGAATGAAGGGGCAAATACGCTCAAGGTCAACCTTTTTGATGCAGCAGGGAATCCAGGAACCGAGCAGGAAATTTCTCCCTTTTATGTGCCCAATGCTCCTGAGCTTGAGTCAGTATCAGTCACAGGGACGGTGAAGGAGGCCTCAGCCATCGAAGCAAGCTTCACCTTTGAGCATCAGGACATCACGCTAGCGGGGATAGGACGCGCTACGCTCTTCACTATACACAGAATCGAAAATCTTGACACAGAAACGGGGGGATTCTCATCCGTAACAGTGCTGCTCTCAGGAACTACCTCCCAGAAGGAAGGAGCAACAGGCACCATAGTATTCACCCCATCATCATCATCTGATTTTACTCCAGGGAGATATAGCATGACGATTGAAGTGGAAGATTCACTAGCGCATACAGCTACAATCCAAACAGATGGATTCACTATTGATCCCCGCGTGCCAAGCATCACCATTACCGAGCCAGTAGGAGAACAGGTGAGGAGCACGGCGGTGCACGTTGAGGCTGTCATCGTCTCAGATCAATTTGACCTGAGCGGGGTTGCGGTATCCTATGCTGGCAATGAGCGCTGCCATAAGATAGCAAGCCAAATAACCAATAAGCGGAGTACAACCATCGAATGCGATGTCACCATCGGCACAGAGCAGGGAGCGCACACCATTACGGTGACTGCCGTTAACACTATCGGCACTGCAACGCAGACTGCAACAGTGATTCTCGACACCCAACTCCCCACTATCACTCTTTCGGCTCCAGCATCAGGCGTAACCATGATCCAGCCCTTTGACTTTGCTGTCAGCACCAATGAGCAGGCAGCCTGCACCGTAAGCTACAGTCCAGGGACAGGCGGCCCGCCACGCATGAGTGTTGCCATGCCTTCATCTGAGAATGACCTGAGACACACATTAGCTGGAGTCAACTATCTTGCAGAGAATACGGGCATACCCTTTACTGTCATCT
>DUKR01000111.1:19889-29229 GCA_013329175.1 Candidatus Woesearchaeota archaeon | reverse complement strand
TAATGGCTAACCCGATTGCTTTTCAGAATTGTGGAGGAGTGCCTTATTTTCCTCGTGTCCTTAAATCGTTCTTGACCCACTATTCCCTTGAGGAGAATTGGATGCTCTGGGAACGATATTAGGACACTAAGCCAAATGTCCGAAACCATTAAATACTTTAGAAACCAGTACAGCCTATTGTGGGGGAAGTACAACTATCTGGTTCTAGGAATCTAAAGCAGGACGAGAGAGATGCTGTCATTGAGATAGCCTCGCAGTACCTTGACAAGTACCAGAAACTCATCAGCAGCGATGCATCATTGCACATACACCTCAAGCTCTACAGTAGGGAAGGGACGCAAAAGCAATACCAGTTCCTCACCAAGCTTGTGGCACCGGGAAAGCCTGTAGAGTCATCCGATACTAACTGGAGCATGCATGCTGCCCTTCGCAAGACGCTTGACAACATCGGAACGCAGCTGGAGAGAAGATTTATGTAGGGCTATGGCTTTCTCCTCAGCATGAGCCTCATCCGCTATTGCATAGACAAATTATTTTCTTCCATAACCCTTTTTGGCACGCCGTTTGTGTATGGATTGTTTCTTCTGTACATGCTGCGCATCAACCTTTCCTTTGCGTTGACGTTTGCCTTGCTGTTTATCATCGGTGAGATGGTGTGCACCCTCGTTAAGCTCGCGTACAGAAAGGATAGGCCAATCCCAAGAAAGCGGAGGATGGCTCTGCATGAGATATATGATGCCGGCAGCTTCCCGTCAATCCATACCGAAAGGATCACCCTGCTTGTCATTGCCCTGAACGTGCTGCATGCAGGCGATGCAGTGTTCTTTGCTTGCTCTCTTGCTGTGTGGGGGCTTGTGACTTACTCAAGGATGTACCTGAAGGAGCATTTCTTTATTGACGTGATTGGGGGTGCAGTTATCGGAGGGATGCTTGGCTATGGGTATTTTTTGCTGTGATTCCGGCAGGCTTGCAGAAAGGGCTGCGTCTACAGAGCCTTTACCATATAGGGGCCTTCTCTCCCGTACCCCAACCTGCGAAAATACTCCCTGGCACCAATCCCTGATATTACTACCATCTTATCCCTGCCATGCGCTTTACCTATTGACTCAGCCTTTGCCATCAGCCGCTTGCCAAATCCCTTATGCTGAGCCCTGCCATGCTCCTTCTTGCCTATCATCACTGCCTGGCCATACACATGCAATTCACGAATCAACGCAGATGAGGGGGTAATTGCTGGGTGCAGTGACCTTGGAGGAAGCCGCAGGCGCACAAATCCCAGCAAGGTATCATCAGCTTCCATCGAGATAAAAAATTCCCTGCCGCCTGATGCCTCATAGTCCCGCACAACAAGCGCAGGCTCTCCTAAAATCTCCCCTGCCATGATTTCCCGTGCCCGTATATCCCTGGAGATGACGCCCTTTTCCCGTGCCAATTCGTCAACATACTGCCGAAGATTCGTCCGGTCAACTCCTGACACCGTCGCATAGGTGGGAATATCCCGCTGCACCCTCATGATACGGCAGTACTCAGGCACCATGCGATACAGTTCAACAATCAACTCAGCAGCTTCTGCTGTTGATAACGGAGTGAATACCCCTGCCTTATATGATTTCTCAAGTTCAGTTCCAGGCATCACCATGCACGGATAAACCTTCAGCATGTCAGGACGGAAATCAGGAGAATCAAAGATAGTGCGAAGAGACGCAACGTCCATCTCATGCGATATCCTTCTCCCATCAACTCCAGGAAGGCCAGGCATCACGTGGAAATTCAGCTTGAAGCCAAGGTCGCGAAGCTCAGCTATGCTTTTCTTCGTATCGGCGAGCGTATGCCCCCTATGCGTCACCGCAAGGCTCTCATCATACACATTCTGTATCCCCAGCTCAATCCTTGTTGCGCCAAGGCGAAGCAGCTCAAGGCCATGAGAGAGAAATCCCCAGTCTGGCTTGGTCTCAATAGTCAGGCCTATGCACCTGATAGCAGCAGCCTCATTTGCAATCTGTTCCTCTTCCATGCTCTTTACTTCCTGCTCTTTCAAGGCAAGAATCTTGCGGGTAACATTTTCCTCACGCCTTTTGTCCCCCACGTCAGCGGGAAGCTCAAAAAACTCCTTGAATGCAGCGATGTCAAATTCCCCGTCATGGAAGAACAATTGTGAGAAATCATTGTATGCCTTGAAGGAATAGTACGCATACTGCTCCTGGTATTTTTTGGGAAAGCCAGGGAACGTCCCGCCCATCACAATCTGCTCAACCTTATCAGGGCTCTGGCCTATGGCGATGTAGTGCTCGAGCCTGTTGAAAATTATCCTGTACGGGTCAAAATCATTGCGTATCCCCCGCATGGTGGAAGGCTCTTTTCCAGTGTAGCTCTTTGGTGTGTTCCCAAAATAGCTGTTCAGCCCCCCAGGACAGAACGTGCAACTGCCATGCGGGCACATTGAGGGCCTGGTCATCGTAGCGACAACCGCAACACCTGAAATCGTGCGCGTCGGCTTGCTCTGCAGGTACGGCCTTATTGCCTCAACGTCATCGCCTATCGCATGCAGATAGACTAAGATGTCCTTAGGCACTTTCTTGATGCCAATGGTTCTGGCTAGCTGATACTTTTTCTTTGCGATGGCGCCCTTATCAGGCTTCTGAGATTTTACCCATGCAATGAGCTCCTGAAAGTATTGCTGTTCCTTCCCAGCAATGGCATTTTTTGGCATATACAATAACTCCTGCATTCAAACGTTATGCCTGCAACCCGCCCATGGCTATACCTTCTTTCTCAACATCTCCATCACCACCTTCCCTTCAGCCTTTCCCTTGAACTTGCCCATGATTATTCCCATATAGGCTCCGATAGTCAGGCCAGGCTGTGAAGCGATGGCTGCATCAATCTCTTTCTCCAGCATTTCACTTGAGGCAGCTGCATATCTAGAAATATCCATATTATTTCCCAATGCTGCATCAGACAGCAGCTCTATGACTGCACCCTTCTGAATTTTTCCTGCATCAAGGTACGAAAGGACTTCCTCAAAATGCTCATCGCGCAGCTTAGAGGCGTCCAGCTTCAGGCGGGATTTCATCTCTTTGGGAATCTCGATAAGGACAGCAGCAATAAAAGGCGGCTCAACCCTTGAAAACCTCTTTACATACCAGGCGAATGCAGGAATTTCAAGAACCTCTTTAGCTAGCTGCGGTGAAAGCCCGTATTCACTCTCAAGCCTCAGCACCTTCTCGCTCAAAAGCTCAACCTTCCCTAGAGAAGCTAGCATTTCCCATGTTACAGCAACTGGCGGATGGTCAGTCTCAGGATAGAGTCGCGCAGCGCCTGGCATCGGGCGCAAAAATGAAGTAGTCATGTCTGGCTCTGCCTTTCGGACAGAGGGCTCAATCTTCTCTCCTTTTTTGATAGCAGAAAGCTGCCGCTCTATCTCAAACGCAATAACTTTAGGAATGGAGCGCAACTCCTGGAATCCCTTAATCTCAGTCCTTGCGCCACCCCTGATGGATACGTTCACGTCCTGCCTGATGGTGCCGATGCCGCGCTTCACCCTGCCCGTTGAGCGCAACACCATCCCTATGTGCTCAGCTGCCTCTTTTGCGTGCTCAGGGTCAACAAGCTCAGGCGCCGTTGCTATCTCAAGCAGGGGGATCCCTAAGCGATCAAGCCTATAGGTGACTGATGAATCAGACGACTCTGCCTTCTGCGCTGCTTCCTCCTCAAGGCACAGCGTAGGGATGGCTACTTTCCCTTGTGAAGTCTCCATGAAGCCGTCCATTGCAACAAGCGCTGTCCTTTGGAATCCTGAAACATTTGAGCCATCAACAACAGCCTTTCGCATCACCTGTATTTCATCAACTATCTCCATGTGCAGCAGCTTTGCCACCTGCAGCGCAGTCTTCAATGCCTCATGGTTCAGGAAACGCGGAGGCTGCTCATCCAAATCCACAAGGTCAACGTCAGCGCTATCTCCTTTGTAGGTGAACGACCTGTTCTTTACTGCCTCTGCTGCCGCTGCAGCATCAATCTCGCCAGTCTCACCAACGACAGGGCGTAGCCTCCTCTGGACAGAGAGCGTTGGCTCGGCTCCCGAATTCAGCGTAGGCGACTCTGCAAAAAGCTTCTTGCCTTCCAGCTGCTGGTGGCATTCAAGGCCACACCTGAAACCAAGTTTCCGATAATCCATCATGCTTTATCAGCTCTTATTAAGTCAAAAACTCATCATCAAGGTGCCGCAGGTTGATTTCGCCTGCTACGCTCTCAAGCATCATCCGCTTCACCGTTTCATAATCAGTTGCCTGGCCCAATACCCATGCCAGCTTGACAAATGCAACTTCTGGGAGCATATCCTCAGCAAAGATGCCGCCGCCCTCCATTGACACCCTGCGAAGGTTGGTATACACAAAGGGATGCACTGCGCCGTACAGGCACTGCGAGGTGATGATGACGGGGATGCCTTTCTTGCTTGCTTTTTTCAGTTGAGGCAGCAACGAATGCTTCCTGTTGTTCACAGGAAGATGCCCCAGACCAGTCGCGCTAAGCACAATGCCCTTACATCCCTTCTCAAGGTAGTAATCAATCACTCCTGGATCCATCCCTGGATGGACCAGGACAAGCGCTACTTTCTTCTCAAAGGAATTCTTCAGCGTGATTGCCCCATCATGCCTTTTATGATAGTGGGGGTTAATGACTTCAATGTTTCCGTCGGCAAGTACTTTTGCCAATGCCTTTTCGTTGATGGGCCGAAAGGCATCCCTGCGCGACGTGTGCATCTTGCGAACTTTCGTTCCACGAATCAGCAGGCAGTAATCATCACTGCTTGTAGCGTGCAGGCAGGTGGCAACTCCACCAAAATCAAACACCGCGGCAGCCCTTACCGCGCATAAAAGGTTCATGAACGCGTCGCTTGAGCCCCTGTCAATGCTCCTCTGCGATGCCGTAAAGATGACAGGCTTTCCTAGGTTCTGCAGGGCAAAGCTTGCGGCAGCAGTGGAATAATGCAGGGTGTCTGTTCCATGTGTTACAACAATGCCATCAACGGTATCAATCTCTTTTGCTATTTCCCCAGCGATAAGCGACCAGTCGGAAGGCGAAGCATCCTCGCTCATGATGGAAAGAGGCTTGCTTGCCCTGACATTAGCAATGGCTTTCAGCTCAGGAAGCATCTCAACAAAGTCCTCAGCAGAGTAATCAGCAGAGACACCGCCCGAGCGATAGTCAATCTTTGACGAAATGGTGCCTCCTGTTGACAGGATGAGAACCGTAGGAAGTTTTGGGTATTTTTTGAGCGGCACTTTCTTCCTGACTCTCGGCTCACTGGCTTTGATGAGCACAATCTCCTTAATCTTTTTATTGGAAATCCCGATATTGTACCCTGAATCAAGTTTCAGGATGGCATGCTCTGATCCAAGCATCGCTGGCCTTGGCATCAGGATGCCAAAATATTCCTTATCTCTTGTAACAACCTTCACAGAATCTCCATGTTTTGGCTCAGCCATGAGGTAGCCGCCTTTCAGGCAGGTTATTAAATATTATGGTGCGTGTACTACTCCACAAGCTTAGAGGGATATAAAGCAGGCAGGCTCGTGGAAAAGGGGCATTCCCCAAAACATCATTATGAAAAAAGGCAATAGCACTCCTCCCATCGCTTCCACAGCCAATGTGCAACTTCATCAGGTGTATTGCAGAGCACAGTGCACTTTGAAATTTCGAGGGGGGAAAGAAAAATAAAGAAAGAAAAGTGAAGAAAAAAAGCGAAAGCAAAAAAGGCTCGGGCTGCGCTTGCTACAGTGCATTTGTTGCAGCCATCACCTTAGTATTAGAGCGCTGCACCGGTGAGTATGAAGGGGGAGTGCGAGGGGTAATGCACGGCGGAATTTCCATGAGCAATTTCACCGCAGGCAAAAGGAGGAACAAAGCCAAAGCGCCATGAGGCAAGAACAGCATTAGGTAATGCCTTTTTTCGGGAATGATGCAGAGGCTTCATGATGGTGAAGTGTTACTGGTGCGTGCAGCTAATCAGCAAACAGCCAAATCTCCTTGCCTTCCTGCCTTGCCTGCTCTATTGCAGCGCCGATGCCATTCCTTCTCTTAATCTTGACCATGCCTGCTGCCCCTGCCTTGACGGTGACGATGAGCTCGCCGCCAGATACGATGTCAACGTCCCTGCTCTTGTTCTTCGCACCGATGTCAAAGATAAGGTGGTTGCCCTTTGCCCTGAACTCGTAGGGCAATTTTTTTTTGGCTGAAAGGCCTGGCAGTGCTGCCTTCTGCGACGTGCTTTGACCTGCTTCTTCCTGAAGCGAGGCTGGCGCATCGTTCAGCGGCCGAAGGTCAATGCCTACGCCAAGCTTCTTCTCTATCTCTGCTATGCGCCTGCCCTCTTTTCCGATGACCCTTGCCATGAGCTTTTCAGGAAGGTAGACTACTGCCTTGTGCTCTGACTTCATCTCTACCTTTAGGTCAGGGGAGAATTTGGCGAATTCCTCCCCTATCGCCCTTGATGCGAGCTTTGCTACACCTGACATGCCTTTGCCCCGAAGCCCCGAAACGGGTATCACCATGGTCTGCTCACCAAAGGTGTATATCTCGTATTCCAGGCTGCCTGTCTCAAAATCATGGATTTCCACAACGGGCCTTGCAAGGTCTTCTTCAGTCATGCCTGAGGGAACCTTGACGGTGATGTTGAGAGAGAGGACTTTTCCAACCATGCCCTTCTCTATGAAAAGCACGGTATCAATCACCTGGGGGATGATGCCCATCTCAATTCTGCCCATGAACCTCTGGATGGCGTCAACAGGCCTTGTGGCGTGGACGACGCCTATCATGCCAACGCCTGCTAGCCTCAGGTCAGTGAATAATCTAAAGTCTTCAGTGTTGCGCATCTCATCAAAGAAGGTGTAGTCAGGCCTTGAGAGGAGGAGGATGTCATGGATCTCCTCAGCATCACCGTGGGATATGGCATACTGGGTGATGTTATCAGGAAGGATGAGGTCTCTTGGCGCTTCTACGGTCTTTATGACCTTGCCTTGCTGAGCGTAGAACTCAGCCAACCCCTGTGCAAAGGTGCTTTTTCCCATGCCCGGCGCTCCAGCTATAAGAATGCCTTCTGCCTGGGTTGCTATGCGCTCCCGCAGCTTTTCTGAAAGGCGGTAGTCATCCAGTGAGAGGCGCTTGACCGGCCGAACAGCAGTGATTTCCCAGCCGTCTGAGAAGGGAGTCTTGGTTATGACGATGCGGTAATTAGCCAATTGGACGATGGTTGAACCTGGCCGCTCAATCTCAATGAATGAGTCTTTGCGCAGCTTTGCTGCCTCAATTATCTCACGTGAGATGTCCTGTATCTCTTCCTGGGTCAGCTTTTGCTTTCGTATCGCTATGAATTGCCAGCTTCCAGGAACTCCTTTTTTTGCGTAGGGCTCGACACTCTCCCTAAGATGGACGCTCATGGTTGTTTCGTCAAAGAATGATTCCAGCTTCAGCGATTTCTTTACGCCTCCTGGCTTGATGTAGAGCACATTCATTGCCTTGGCTTCTGCAATGCCCGCCTGTACCTTGTCCGAGGTGATAAGCGTCGCTGAGCTTTGAAGCGCAAGCTCTCTTACTTGTGCATTGACTGCTCCCTCGTCAGCATGCGTAAGCTCAAACTGGGTGGGCCGCTTTCCCGTGAAAGAGAGGGTTATGCCCCTGATGCTCCGGAGTCGCTTCAGCTCGTCCATTCCCAAAAAGCCGATTGCCTTGTTCTGGTTTGCCTCGCGCTCCAGGAATGCAATAATTGCCTCGTGGATGACAATCTCGCCAGGGTTAAGCTCTTTTTTGCTTATTTTTTCGGAGAGAATGCCTTCGCTCAGGATGGAGAGGTCTGGCATTAATTTCTCATGGTTTGGCATTGTTTGATCACCGCATGGGGTTCAGTAGGCAGGAGCCATTATTTACTGCTTAATAGCAAAGTGCAGTAATAACGAAACTTTTAGATATGCACTTTGGGATACTAGCAGAAAACACAAATGTTCGATAATTAATGTTTTCTGCTAGTATTTTTCTGTTTATCAGCAACTATCTGAGGAATGTAGCCAGCTATGAGGCCGAGGATGAGGAATAGCCCAAGAAGGGAAACTACTGAGGGGGTGAATGCCTCTACTGCGCCTGCCACCTTCAGCAGGGGGATTATCAATGCGCCGATGACAAGGCCCGCCAAGATGTAAAGCGCCCTGCACTTGTCTTTTCGGAATATGTAGTCAATGATTTTTGCTATGGTGAGCGCACCAAGGACTGCGCCAATGCCAAAGACGATGATGATGTGGATATTCTGAAACGGGCTGTGAAGGGCATCAAGGAGGGACTCATAAAGCCCCATGATGAGAAGGATGAAGGAGCCTGAGATGCCAGGCAGAAACATAGCGACTATCGAGATGAAGCCTCCGAAAAAAATGTAGGGGAGGGTTATTGCTATATCTGCGGGCACGAGGATGGCAAGGCTGATTCCCAGCAGGAGACCAATTGCGCCGTAGAGCTTATTTGCAGGCTTGTGGTTTTCAATGTGGCTGTAGATTATTGCTGTTGATGAGAGAATCAAGCCAATGAAGAAGGTGAGGGTGTAGGCTTCGTAGGTGCCCAGCAGGTATTTGATAAGCCTTGAGCCAAGCAGGATTGCCGTTCCGATGCCTGCAAAAAGAGTGATGAGGAAGGGAAGGTTGAGGTCTTTTATCCCCCTCAATAACTCGTTCCATGATTCTTTGTTTCTTTTTCTCAGCCAGTTGAACTTCTTTGGGACGAGCTTTGGGAAGGCATTAATGGAGCTTATGAGCTGGAAATAAATGCCGGTGATGAAGGCAATGGTTCCTCCTGAGATGCCCGGGATGACGTCGCAGATGCCCATGAAGACGCCTTTGAGGTAGAGTATGAGGAATTGTGATGGGCTCATTGCTTATTTTCCATGCAGGAAGTTTAAAAATGTGGTGATTTTATGCACTGCTTCAGTTTGTTGAAGGTTGCCTGCCTCGTATGTAGTAAGCTCCCTCTGAGAATTTCCCTCGTGAGCGAAAGACCATCCAAGAACAATAGATTTGAGCCACAGAAAACAAAAACCTATTACCTCATAGAAAGATATTTGATAGAGAAACGTTACTAAACTTGTTGGAGATACCGCATTAATAGTCGGGGCAGGCAAGCTTTGAGGGATATAACGCATACAGGCTCGTGGGAAAGGGGCATTCCCAAAAGCTCATTATGAAAAAAAGGCATGAGCACTCCTCTCCTCGTTTCCATAATCAATGCGTAACTTCCTTCTTTTCATTTCAGGCAATCCACTCATTGCACATTCCGACGGGGAAAAGAAAAATGAAGAAAG
>DUKR01000111.1:16191-19721 GCA_013329175.1 Candidatus Woesearchaeota archaeon | reverse complement strand
AAAAAGTGAAGAAAGAAATGTGAAAACAAAAACGGCTAGGGCTGCGCAGGCAGCAGGGCATTGCCACAGTCATCACCTCAGTATTGAGCGCAGGTAGGCCATCGCCTCAGCGTTGCGCGCTACTACCTGCGTGTATGAAGGATGGGCGTGGGCACTGTGCACGACGGAATTACCAACATCCGGATTTGCAGCACAAACAAAGGGGGAAATAAAGACAAAGCGCCCCGAAGCAAAAAAAAACGTAGGCAATGCCCTTTTTTAGGGATTGCATTTTTTCGGGAATGATGCCCTTCGTACATTTGCATTGAAGGCAGGCAACTTCATAATGGTGAAGGATTACTTTGTTCCACAAAGCATATTAAGGGGCAGCCAATTGTTGGCTATGCCTGGGGTGGTCAAAAGGAGAATCCTTCTTTCACTTAAAGCCGTGAAGGACTGCGCATATGACCTGAAGTACTACTCAAAATTAAGAGGCTTCTTCTATGAGCTCCAGAAAGGCTCACGATACTTCAACCTGCACGAAAGAGAGGGCTACAGGCTCTTCTCCTTCTCCTCTGAGCGATATGGCGAGTATGGCCTCCAAAGCCACAGGCCATACGGGTACTGGAGACCTGAGCATGGCTTTGAGCCGTTCTTGCAGCAGCTCTCAGGCAACCTCGCAAAAAAATACGCCCAATGCACGGGAAAGAAGCCAAAGCAGGCCAGCCTTTTTGAGCAGTTCCGCTATGAGAAGTCTGTGCGCGTCCACAGGATAGAAAAAGGCAGGGAGATTCCTACCGTAGGCTCATTGTGGAAATTTTCCTTTTCCTACCTTGCTCCTGAGCAGAAGAGCATTTTGCAGGTAGGCATAGATGCAGGATTTGGCGAATTGAATTCATCAGGGTTTGGCTTTGTGAATGTGGTGAGGGCGTAAATCTCCAATAAACTATGGGGGATAGGTGATTGAAATGAGCGGCATCAGTATGGGTTCAGGCAAAAACGAACACGACCTCATCCTTGAGATGCAAAAAGATCTCAGGGATGCAGCAATAAAGCATTTTGGATGCCATGATCCTGTATTCAAAAATGGCAAAGAGGCAGAGAAGGCTCTCCACCGCTTCTTCAACTGGTACGACAGCTCCTATGCTATTCCTGCTATCGGCATGACACCTGATGAGGCATGGGAAAAGAGGCACGGCAGCAGAAAAGAGACACTGCATCCAAAGCTGGATATGATCTATGACGCGACTGAGGTAGGCATCATCTTTGATGAGGAAGCAGGAATGGGCATTGCCCCTGATTATGGCTTTGTGAAGATGCTGCTTGAGGGCGAAAAGGAGACGATTAAGAATGCTGATGCGCTGGTGCGTGACATCGTAAAAGGCTTGTTGCTTCCACCCCACATCCTCAAGAAGCTGCTCAGGAAGAATGAGGTGCGCGCGGTGAGGGTGTTTGGAAGGGTATATCCACAGGTTAGGACAGCAGACGACCTTGACAGGCTCATGAAAAAGCACCAGAGAGAATGGGACATACCGCCAAAGCCAGGTATAAAGCCTGTGCATACTGCTGATGACGGGGCCGTTTCATCAGAGGAAGGGTAAAAGGAATGGAAAGGCATACAGCAGGGAGCAAGGCTGGTGCGCAGGGAAAAGAGCAGCCAATCCTTAGCGAAGCTATCACCCTTGCAAAAGAGCTTGGCGCAACAACTGAAGACGAAAAGCTCATTGCAAAGCTTTGGCATGCCTATTGCAAAAAGAAAAAAGGCATCCTTTCCTCATCAACAGAAGCGTATGCAGCAGGCCTTCTCTGGCAGTATGCAAGGCTGAATTTCCTCTGGGAGGAAAACAGGGGGTGGTCGCAAAAGAGGCTGGCGCAGCACTTTGGGATTGGCACGACAACTATTGGGACAAGGGCAGCTGAGATGGAAAATCTGCTGAAGATTCGCCTGTTTGACCAGCGGTTCATGCAAAAAACGCTTGCAGAAAAAAGCCCTTTTGCGAGCATGGCGATGACGCCTCAAGGATTCATTCTCTCAAGGGAAATGGCAATGGAAAGAAACATCCCGTTTATGCCGCTGCAAAAAACAGCAAGGGACCATTACGTGGATGGGGATTATCATTTGGAAAGGGGGATGAGGGAAAAAGCCATGCAGTGCTACAGAAAGGCGCTTGAGATTGATGATGAGCACGTAGGCGCCAATGTTGGGATGGGCGTTGCATTGGCTGAAACTGTGCCTGCCAGGGCAAGAAGCCATTTTGAAACGGCATTTCGGCTGACAAAAGAAAGGCTTGGGAACAGGCAGCAGGCACTAACTCAAGAATCTCCTAACGACGAGTATCTCAATGCGATTTACAATTATGCCATTGCCCTTTGGAAGGAAGGCAATACTAGTGAAGCAGCAAAACTCTTTGCATGGCATCTTCAATTAGAGCCAGAAGATAATGAGTGCATACGGTATCTTGCAGCAGCATGCCATGAAGGGCTTTCTGTCAGGGCATTTGAGGAGTACACTCCTGAGCAGCGTGAGGCTTTGCTTGAGAGGCAGAATGCAGTGCATGGATTTTGGAATCCTAATATGTAATGGGACAAGCCAATGGAAGAAACAAAAAAGCACTCAACACTGAGGTGAGCAAGAAAGCAGTGGGAGGAATGGCTAGCATAGGCTTTCCATTTTAGCTTTAAGGGAGGCAACCAGTTCAGGCTGATTATAATGGTACACATCAGAAATGTCAAGGGAAAGGACGCGCTTTTGCATATAGACTTCAGGGAAGCGCCTGGCAAGCTCAGCGCGCTGCTCCCCTTCCATGACAATAATGGCGTCAGCCCAAGAAAGCTGGTTTTTTGTCACAGGACTCGTATTGTAGAGTCCTGCGCTCATGGTTTTGTGTATTGGCCGAAACAGCTCCTCAGCAGTTTTGCTGCGGTTCTGGTTTTGGTTGCAGATGAAAAGCAGGTTCATGCCCTTGCATAGGCATGGAGCATATGTAAATATTGCGGAATAACCCCCTTTAAAGAGGAGTGAATGAAAAACCAGAAACAGGCAGCGTCAAAGGAGATGCTTATCGGAACATGGAATATTGTTAAGATGAGCGAGTGGGACAGCGAGTACTGCAACATGGAAGTGCAGGCGTACATCCTGATTCAGAGAAACGGGCATGGCGAATTTCAGTTCGGCTCTGTGACTGGCGACATGTGGGGCGAATTCAAGCGCAGTGCAAAAGAGTGCACCTTTGACTTCACGTTTGAGGGCAGCGATGAAGGAGATGACATTTCAGGCGATGGCTGGATGAAAGCCACTGACAAAAAGAACGCAGAAGGCGAGATACGGTTTCATGGAGGGGATAAATCCAGATTCTTGAGTAAGAAAAGAAGTGTTAAAAAGAGGAAAGAATGAGCATGCAGGGAATGGGGGGCATTGTTGTTGAGAGTATCAGTTTAAGGATTGAGACAAAGACAAAGAGCAGCCTGAAAGGTGCTCGTGAAATGGTTGAGGCTGCATGTAATAGTTCACTATCATGAAGCTGTCAGCTGCCCCTCTGTAATTACGAAGG
>DUKR01000111.1:0-16131 GCA_013329175.1 Candidatus Woesearchaeota archaeon | reverse complement strand
ATCGCTCCCGAAAAAATGCATTCACTGAAAGCTCATTGCCAACACATCCTCTTTGCCAAAAGCGATGCTACTGTTCTCTCTCCTGCTGCCTGCAGCGAAATTGACGACAATAATTCCGTCGTGCACCGCATAGCCGCTCATCCTTCATGCCCGCAGATAGCAGTGCGCTACACTGCAGCAAATGCCCTTGCCAGCAAGCGCAGCCCCGAGCCGTTTTTGTTATCACCTTTTTTCTTCTTTTCTTTCTTCATTTTTCTTTTCCCCGTCGGAATGTGCAATAAGATTATGGCATGATACGAAAAGAATGAGGCTACGCATTGGCTGTGGAAGCGATGGGAGATACGGCCAATGCCTTTTCAGAGAATGTTTTTGGGGGGAATGCCAAATGTCCATGCCTTACTTGCTGAAACTTTCAGGATAGTGAAGTATTACGGCCAACAGAAACCCTTTTATAGTCTCGTCCTTAGAGGATTGTAAAGAGGTGGATGGCGTGAAGGCAGCAGGCGACGTACTTCTTGAAGTTTCATGGGAGGTGTGCAACAAGGTTGGCGGCATCTATACCGTCATCAGTTCAAAGGCTGCACTGACAAAGCAGCATTACAAGGAGTATTACCTAATCGGCCCGTATTTTGAGGACAGGGCCAAGGTTGACCTTGAGGAAGCTGAGCCACCACAACCCCTTAAAGGGATTTTTGAAGCGCTTTCCAGAGAGGGCATTGCCGCACATTTCGGCAGGTGGCAGATTCCAGGAGAGCCTACCACCATCCTGCTTGAGTTCAGGGACATTGTCAACAAGAAGAATGGCATCAAGGCTGGCTTGTGGGAGCAGTACAGAATAGATTCCTATGAGGCAGGATGGGACTTTGATGAGCCTGTTGTATGGAGCTTTGCTGTTGCACGGCTGATAACGCTCATCAGTGAAGCAGACCCATCAAAAAAGATAGTCACACAGTTCCATGAATGGCTGGCGGGGTCTGCGCTGCTGCATCTTCGTGGCAAAAAAATTGCAACGATATTTACAACACATGCCACGATGCTGGGAAGAGCAATTGCCGGCTCAGGAAGCCCACTCTATGACATGCTTGATTCCATGAACCCTGAAGAAGAAGCCTACAGGCACAGGGTGCAGGCGAAGTTCTTTACTGAGCGGGCATGCGCACAGAACGCAACTATCTTCACGACAGTCTCTGAAATCACGGCAATTGAGGCTGAGAAAATCCTAGGAAGAAAGGCTGACGTGCTTGTGTTAAACGGCCTTGACATCAATAAGTTTCCGACGCCTGAGGAAGCTGCTGTGAAGCACGTGACGTGCAGGAACAGATTACGCGAGTATCTTGCCTTCCATTTTCTTGCGCATTACGCTCTTGACATCAAGGACGTGATGCTGTTCTTCACTGTTGCCAGGTATGAGTTCCGCAACAAGGGGATAGATGTTTTCATAGAGTCCCTGGGAAAGCTTAACCAGAGGCTGATAGCTGAGAAGAGCGAGAAGGCTATTGCTGCATTCTTCTGGGTTCCGCTGGAGACTCATGGCATAAAGATGGAATTGCTTGAAAACAAGAATCATTTCCGCCACATCAAGCACTACATCCAGGGGAATGCTGAGCAGATTTTGCAGAACATCACCAACAACCTGATGTCTAATATGGACCTTTCAAGGAACATCTTTTCAAAGGAGTTCGTGCAGAGCCTGAGGAAGGACATCATCAATTTCAAGCGAAGCGGCAACCCCGCGCTCGTGACCCACCACCTCAATGATGAGGAGCATGACCCCATCCTTTCCGCATTTAGGTTTCATGGGCTTCTGAACAGAGAATCAGACAGAGTGAAGGTCATTTTGCATCCTGTCTACCTGAACGGCAATGACGGCTTAGTGGATCTAGCCTATTATGATGCCATGGCAGGCTGCCACTTAGGGGTTTTCTCCTCATATTATGAGCCGTGGGGATATACCCCACTGGAAGCAGCGGCACTCAACGTGCCAGCTATCGCTTCGGATTTATCTGGCTTTGGGAGGTTTATTGACCCGAAACTTGCGCATGACATGAATGATGGCATCTTCGTGCATAAGCGTTATAGGCAGAGCTATGAGCAGCAGGTTGCTCAGCTTAGTGAGCTGCTCTACGCATTCTCAAAGCGGGACAAGCATCTTCGTGCAAAGAACAAGCTAAATGCCAAGGAGCTTGCAACGCTTGCTGACTGGAAGGAACTTATTGCAAATTATATTACCGCACACAATCTTGCGCTTGATAGGGTGAGCTAGATTGGGAGAGCTTCGCAAGGACTACATCCTGAACAGGTGGGTAATTATTGCCACTGAGCGAGCCAGGAGACCGCAGGAGTTTGCAAAAGCCAAGAAAAGGATTCTCCTTTCGGTGAAGGATGATGTGCTTGCAGCAGGGAATGAGGATAAGACTCCTCCTGAGATTGGGCGAATCGAAGAAGGGGGGAAGTGGAAGATACGGTGGATACCAAACAAGTTCCCATTCGTGAGAGGGGAAGGGAACCCTGAGATGGTGACCCACAATGATTTCTATACCTTCTCTTCTGCATTCGGCATCCATGAGGTCATTGTCGAATGCCCTGACCTTAAGAGGCAGTTATGGGATTTGCCGTCGGACCATATCAGGAAGGTATTGGAAGTGTACTCTTCACGGATTGAAGAGCTGGAGCGACAGAAAGCCATCAGGTACGTTGTGGTGTTCAAAAATCATGGTGACGATGCTGGAACGTCCTTAGCGCATTCGCACTCACAGGTAGCTGCCATCGGGTTTGTGCCGCCTGCTATCAGGGAGGAAGCGGATGCCTGCAGATCGCTCGGCGGTGACCCCTATGAGCGCATCATTGCCAGAGAGAAGGATTCAGAGCGGAGGTGCCTTGTGAACTCTTCTGCTATCGCATTCTGCCCGTATGCTTCTGTGTCACCGTATGAGATTAGGCTATTGCCAGCGCGCTTTGTTAAGCGTCTGTGCGCATTGACTCCTGATGAATTGCAGGGGATGGCTGACATCCTGCGGGAGATTCTTGTGAAACTGAAGTCGCTGAATGCCCCCTACAACATTTTAGTGAAGTATGCGCCGCAGGGGGAATCTATGCGGCTGCATCTTGACATTGTCCCCCGCCTGACAAAGTGGGCAGGGTTTGAACTGAACTCGGGAATTATCGTGAATCCAGTGGCGCCTGAATCCGCAGCGGGGTTTTACCGTGGCGAATAATTAGGCGCTTTCAGAAAAGCTTAGGAAAGAGCAGAAATGAAGCACGGCATAATCCTTTTAGGCCCTCCGGGATCAGGCAAAGGCACTCAGGCTGAATTAATCATAAAAGAGCTTAATATCCCGCCCATTTCCACAGGCAACATCCTGCGCCATACCCTGGAGCAGAAGACTGCACTAGCACAGGAATTAAAGGGATACATAGAGAAAGGAAAGCTGGTTCCAGACGAACTTATTGATAGGATTGTAGCTGAGCGCCTTGTGCATAAGGACTGCAAAAGCGGCTTTCTGCTTGACGGCTTCCCCCGTGATCTGGTACAGGCAAAGTTTGTTAATACTATTATTGAAGTGACTCATGTCATTGACCTGAAGGTTCCTGACAAATTTATCATCCAGCGCCTGGCAATACGCAAAAGAGCTGATGACAAGCCTGAGGTCATAAAGAACAGGCTGAACGTCTATCACAGGCTGACTGAGCCATTGATTAAGTACTACAAAAGACAGGGCATCCTGCATGAAGTAGATGGTGTTGGGACTGTTAAGGATATCCATCGAAGGATTATGAAAGAGCTAAAGGTTGACCTGCGGTCTCCCAAAAAGGAGTATGGCTTTAGGTTCTTATATCCGCTGAGGAATTGTTAAACAATAAACTAAGCAAAGTTTATTAAGGACTACTTATTTATTCTTAGTGTCCTAATATCGTTCCCAGAGCATCCTATTCTCCTCAAGGGAATAGTGGGTCAAGAACGATTTAAGGACACGAGGACATTTGGCATTCCCCCCCCAAAACATTCCCTGAAAAGGCATTGGCCGTACCTCCCATCGCTTCCACAGCCAATGCGTGACTTCCTTCTTTTCGATTCTGGCAATCCCCTCATTGCACTTTCCGACGGGGGAAAAGAAAAGTGAAAAAAAGTGAAGGAAAGGAAGTGAAAACAAAAACGGCTCGGGCCTGCGCTTGCAGACTTCATAAAGGTGAAGTATTACCTTTTCACCAAAACAATAGAGAGGGTAAAAGATAATGGCATTAGGATAAGGATAAAGACATTGCGCATGGATAGCTACTACAGCATGCTTCTGTACGATGCTATGGCACAATTTATACTGGCTAGCATAAAGCTATTCTGTCCCACACCCCTGCTCTTGGCAATGCTTAAATAGGCTTTTTCTTTTGTGGTTGGTATGGCAGTGCCAACATCACATCCGCGGTACATATCCCTTGCCACAAGGGAATTGATTGCCGCCGGTGTTGAGGCAGGCATAACCTCCATCCATGGGCTGATTGCACATGGCAGGGGGGAGGCGTTTGACTATCTCCTTGGCGAGAAAACCCATCCTTTTGCTAAGGATGCCATCAGGACTGCTGCGGCATTGTTGCTTGCTGCAAATCATCCTGTGCTTTCGGTGAACGGCAATGCTGCTGCGCTTGTTCCAAAGGAGCTGGTGCGGCTGTCCGTCATCCTTGGCGCGCCGCTTGAGGTGAACATCTTTCACTCCTCAAAAAAAAGGGAGCGGAAGATTGCCGCTTTCCTGAAAAAGAATGGGGCAAAGGAGGTGCTGCTTCCGTCGGCTGCGCTGATTAAAGGGATTAGGCATAACAGAAGGCTCTGCAATCCTTCAGGCATTGCAAAGGCAGACGTGGTGTTCGTTCCTCTTGAGGATGGTGACAGGTGTGGTGCTCTGGTTGCAATGGGGAAGAGGGTTGTCACCATTGACCTGAATCCATTGTCAAGGACTTCACGGATGGCTACGGTGAGCATTGTTGACAATGTCGTGCGGGCCATGCCGCTGCTCATCAGGGAGATAGAGGGGATGAAAAAGAAATCACGGTCACGGCATCAAACCCGTTTACTTGTCAAAGACCATGCCAATAAGGCAATCCTGAAAAAAGCCATATCACGCATGCGCTCGGGAAATTCTAGCTGTTGAGTATGTACGGCAGGATAAGGCTGATGTCCTTTTCTCGTATGACCACGTCGGCCGCCTGGTCAAGTGATTCGTCTTTAGGGTCAAAGGCAATGCCCAGGCCAGCTTCTTTCAGAGCCTTGATGTCGTTGGTGTGATCACCAACAAAGACGCACTCGCCAAGGGCAATGCCCTCGCGCTCTGCAATCCTTTTCAGCGCCTCTGCCTTCCCGTCTATGTCAAAGTCAGTGACCTCAACGCCAGTAAGCTTCCCTTTGCTATCAAAATGGAGCCTGTTGATGAAGACATCAGCAAAGGTATCAGAAAAATCAGGGATGAGGGCATGGGGGATGAGGTCAACTGAGCCTGATATCACAGCAAGCATGATGCCTTTTTCCCTAAGCCTTCCTATGGCCGTAAGCGCTCCTTTCATGACGCAAAGACTGGTTACTGCCTGGATCATGCGCTCTCTTGTTGCGCCCTGCGCTATCCAGAGGGCAACGTCGTGCTCTGCCCACTCGCAGTAGGTAATCTTTCCAGCATAGAAGTCGTCTCTTGCCCTTGCCCTCTTTTGAGGGTCAATCCTGAAGTGGTCATGGAAGAGCTGCCAGGCAGAGGTTACGTTGTCTATGAGTGTTCCGTCAATGTCAAAGCACACAAGCTTGTATGGCATGGTAAGAGAGAGTTGCTGGCGCTTTAAAACGTTTCCCGCACATTAGCTCATTGCTGCATCCGCAAACTTCCGAGGGTGCATAACTTTCGTGTGGGTAATTCAACTGCATGCCCTCGGCTTCCAATTCACCTTGCATAGAGAACCCTCGAGTCTACCCACTTTAAAGTTATGCACCCTAACTTCCGAAAGCAAGGGAAAAACTTTATATACACTTCCTCGTTAGGGTAGTTTTGGTGATAGAGCAATGTCAGTTGTCGGGTTCAATTTCACAAAAATTCTAGCAGAAAAGCAGGAAGTTGCAAAAGGTAAAGTCAACATCAAGAACAATGTGACTATCACGGGCATAGAAGAGTCAGATATCTCTTTGGGCAAGGGTGACCAGAAGGCGATGAAGATATCGTTCACCTATACTTCGGAATACGAGCCAAAGGTTGGCAAGGTGACCATTGAAGGCAGCATGCTCTACATCGCCGAGCCAGCAAATGCAGAAGACATCCTAAAGCAGTGGAAGAAGGAGAAGAAGATAGCATCAGACATCATTGCGCCAGTCCTGAACGCAACGCTTTCAAAGTGCACGGTGCAGGCACTGAACCTCACGCAGGAGATCAACCTGCCCCCCCCCATCCAATTGCCAAGGGTTGACCTGAAGAAGAAGTAATCCCTTTAGCCACGGGCTTGTTTTCTTGTGATTCTTACCTCTAACCCTTTCAATCTCTTCAAGAAAAGCTTTTTATAATTAGCTCTAGCCACGCAGAGAATTATGGTGCAGGGTGAAGTGAGGCTGAAAGTTGCTGAAGCCATTCAGGATGACGTGAACAAGGGCATCGTGAGAATAGACTCAGGATTCATGGCGCAGGCGGGCCTTAAGGTGGGTGACATTGTTGAAATCAATGGCGAGCGCGCTAGTGTCGCCATCATTGACCGTGCCTATCCAGGGGATCTAGGCCTTAACATCATCAGGATGGACGGCATCATCCGAAAGAACGTTAAGACAAGCATAGGAGAGATGGTTACCCTAAAGAAGGCAGAGGTGAAAGAGGCAAAAAAGGTCATTATTGCGCCGGCAAGAAAGGGCATCATCGTTCGGGCAAGCCCTGAACTCTTTAAGTCAGGCCTGATTGGGCGGGCAGTGGTGAAGGGAGACATCGTCGCTCTGGGCGGCACGCGCAGGCGCAGGTCAGCCATGAGCGAGAGCCCGTTCTTTGAGGACGTGTTCAACATCCTTGACGAGAACATGATGGGATTCGGGTTTGGAGATATCAAGTTTGTGGTTGCAGACACTCTGCCTAAGCAGGCAGTCATCATCTCTGAGCATACCGAAGTGGTGTTCAATCCAGAAGCAGTTGATGTCCAGGAAGAGAGCGTCCCTGACATCACCTATGAGGACATCGGCGGGCTTGACGACGAGATTAAGAAGGTTCGGGAGATGGTTGAGCTTCCGCTGAAGCATCCCGAAATATTTGAGAGGCTTGGGATTGAAGCGCCAAAGGGCGTTCTTCTGCACGGGCCTCCAGGCACGGGAAAGACGCTGCTAGCAAAAGCCGTGGCGAATGAAACGAATTCTCATTTCATCCTGATCAACGGGCCTGAGATCATGAGCAAGTATTATGGCCAGTCTGAAGAAAACTTAAGGAAAAAATTTGAAGAGGCTCAGAAGCATGCACCGTCAGTCATCTTCATTGACGAGATAGATGCTATCGCTGCTAAACGTGAGGAAACGCGTGGAGAAGTGGAGCGCAGGGTTGTAGCTCAGCTGCTTGCGCTGATGGACGGCTTGCAGTCAAGGGGCAAGGTCGTGGTGATTGCTGCATCAAACGTTCCAAATATTCTTGACCCGGCCCTTCGAAGGCCTGGCAGGTTTGATAGGGAGATTGAAATCGGGGTTCCAGGAAAGAAAGGCAGGCTGAACATCCTGAAGATTCATACGCGATTCATGCCGTTTGATGGGAGCCTGGATTCGGAGAGCATAATGCTGGCGCTTAAGCATAATGGTGCTGATATCAAATCCCTTGACAAGAAGACTGCTGAAGGCTACAAGAAGATTCTGGAGAGCAGGCCAAAGCTTGAGGCTCTGGCAAAGAACATCCTGACCATTGCTGGTGCTGATGAGGTCTGGCAGTCGGACAATCCAAAAGAGGCGTTTCTGAAGATAGCTGACAAGAAGCTCTCAAGCCAGCAGACGCAGCTTATAGTTGAGTTGATAGGGGCAGGGGTTGTCCTGCCGATATTGTTCTCAAAGGCGCGTGAAAAAGGGGTTGAGCTGGACTTAAAGCTGCTTGCTGACATCACGCATGGCTTTGTGGGAGCTGACCTATCCTCTTTGGCAAAGGAGGCTGCCATGGTCCTTCTGCGAAGGGTGCTTCCTGAATTGAAACTGAATGAGGACGAGCCGATATCAAAGGAAGTCCTTGAAAAACTGCGCATCACGCTTGATGATTTCAAGGAGGCACTCAAGGTTGTCAGGCCATCAGCGCTTCGCGAGGTGCTTATCGAGAAGCCGAATGTGAAATGGAGCCACATCGGCGGCCTTGAAGAGGTGAAGCAGGAGCTCAAGGAGGCAGTTGAATGGCCGCTGAAGAGGCCTGAGGTGTTCACGCGCATGGGCATCAGGCCGCCACGGGGCATTCTGCTCTATGGCGCGCCAGGCACGGGGAAGACCATGCTTGCCAAAGCCGTAGCGACTGAGTCGCAGGCTAATTTTATTTTGGTGAAGGGCCCTGAGCTTCTGTCAAAATGGGTTGGGGAATCAGAGAAGGCTGTGAGGGAAGTGTTCAAGAAGGCACGGCAGGTGTCGCCCACCGTGATATTTTTTGATGAGGTTGATTCTATCGCCCCACGGCGGGGGGTTACAGGCGATGCCCATGTGACTGAGCGCGTCGTTAACCAGTTGCTGACCGAGATTGACGGGCTTGAGGCGCTGAATGACGTGGTCATCATCGCAGCGACGAACAGGCCAGACATTGTTGATACAGCGCTCCTGCGGCCAGGAAGGTTTGACAGGGTCATTCTTACCTCTGCTCCTGATTATGGCTCAAGGCTTGAGATACTGCAGGTGCACACCGCAGGGATGCCGCTGAAGAACGTGAAGTTGGATGCTCTTGCCAGGAAGATGGAAGGGTATGCAGGATCAGACATTGAGTCCGTGTGCAGGGAGGCTGCACTGCTTACCCTTCGCAAGGACATCAATGCAAAAGAAGTTGCCATGGAAGCCTTTGAAGAAGCGCTTTTGAAGGTGCCGCCCTCCCTCACTAAGGATGTCGAGAAGAGCTATGAGGAACTGAAAAAGCATTTCTCGTCAGCCAGGGCCAGGCAGATGGCTGAAGAGAAGCCTGCGTATATGGGATGAGCTGTAGGGATGGCATGCATTCATGTGGCTCAGCTCCAGCATGCCTTTGTATGAGGAAGTCCTAATATTTATAAAATATGCATCCCTGCCTGCAGCTCATCGTGCAGCCAAAAGAGCTTATCCACTCTATCTACAAAAAATACGAAGAGGCAGACGCGCTGGTGCTGCAATCATTGTCAGGCTCCATCAACCGCCTGCAGAAAGCCTTCCCAAAAAGAGGGCATTTTCTCATGGAGTTCATCCAGAACGCTGATGACTGCGCGAGCGAGTCGTTGAAAATCGTAATAGACAGGGACTGTGTCAACATCTACAATAATGGCAGGCCATTCAGCGAAAGAGATGTGAGAAGCATCTGCCAGGTGGGGCGGTCGTCAAAGACTCCTGAGAGCTACATAGGCTATCTTGGAGTAGGCTTCAAATCGGCATTTCTTGTCTCAGAAGAGCCGCACGTTTTCTCGGGAGGGTTTTCCTTCAGGTTCAGCAGAAAGGCACATGAAGAGCCTGGCAACGTCCCATGGCAGATTATGCCCATCTGGGTCGAGGCTGCTCCGCAAAAGACAGAAGTCCACTGGTGGAGAACAACATTCCATCTCCCTTTTAGCTATACTGATCCTGCAAACATTCAGAGGATAAAGAGCGAGATTGAGTCAGAAAGCATCAGCAGCAGGCTGCTGCTTTTCCTTCGCTTCCTTCGCCAGATCGCCATCCACAACAACGAAAACAACAGCAGGAGGGTGCTGAAAAAATCCTCCATCATTGAGGCTGGCAGCGACTACGAGATCTATGAGCTGAGCGAAGAGAAGGACGGGGTCGAAGAGCTTTCCAGGTGGCTTTTGTTCAGGTCGCAGTGCTCGGTTCCAGACGACGTCAGAAAGGACAGCATGACTATAGAGTGGGAGCGCCAGGACGTTCAGGCAAGAGAGGTCATCGTCGCCTTTCGCCTTGACGGCAGCAACCGCCTTATAGAAGAGAAAGGAGCAGCCCACATTGGAGTATTCAGCTTCCTGCCGCTGAAGGAGGAGATTGAAGGGATGAAATTTCTGATACAGGGCGATTTTCTGACTGCGCCAGGGAGGGAAACTCTGAGCAGGAAAGCGCTATGGAATGAGTGGCTCTGCTCTGAAATCACAAGCCTTATCACGCAAAAGTGCATCCCTATCTTCCTTCGCAGGAGGGAATGGCGGCTGGATTTCATCAGGCTGTTGCATTCAAAGAGCGTGCAGGACCACTTCTTTGACCAGCACCTCAAGAAAAAAATCAATGCCTACATCGAAAGCAATGACGTCCTGGTGGCAGAGGACGGTTCCCTCGTCCCTGCTGGCAATGCAGTGAGGATAGGGCACATGGTCAGGGAGCTTATTGACGAGGACATCTCGCGTACCTTCCTGAAGGGGAAAAAAATCCTTCATCCTCATTGCGATACCGGAAGCCTACGGGTGAGCGAGGGGCCAACAACTATCACTCACATCATCGAGCAGGCGCAAAGCATTGGCATCCTTACTGAAAAAGCAAGGCTTCATGACGTCAACTGGTTCAGGTCTTTCTACAGGAAGCTGTCCATGCAATGCAGGGAATTTCCTGAGCTGTGCAGCGACATACGAAACGATGCGTTCATCCTCACGGGTGATTTTCGGCTGCTTGAGGCTGAAAGAGTGTATCTGCCAACAAAGGAGGTGCCGCAGGAATGCAGGCACGCATTCACTATCGCCAACTCGGGTTTTGCTCATGAGCCAGGCATCCTTGATTTCTTCAGGGCGCTTGGCATGCAGGAGATTCAAGAGCAGCACATCAAGGAGGTGATGGATGAGAGGCAGGTGCCGCTTATTGCAGAAGGCTGGAAGCGGTACGGCGACGACGAGAAAACAAGGAAGCTTCATTTTTTGTTTGAGATGTGGAACAGGCGCAAGGTGGAATCAAGAAGCCTTTCCTTTCTCACCCTGCGGACGAGAAGCGGCGAGTGGAAAAGCCCTGAGAGCATCAAGCTTGGGAATGAGTGGAGCCCTTCCTTTGCAATGGAACGGATACTTAGCTTCATCCGGGAGAAAATAAATGGCCTGCCTGATGAACTCAGGGAGAGCATCGAGGACAAGCTTGAGCATGACCTTACTTGCGATTTTCTTGATGCTGCAATCATCCCCGAGCCTGAAAACCCGCTCTGGCTGAAGTTTCTTGAAGAGCTTGGGGTGAACAGGAGGACAAAGGCAGAGAGCATCAGCCTGGTCAACAGGCTGAGCGTCATTTATGTCTTCATCTACGAATGGCAGCACAGGCGTTGCCCGCGTGAGCTTGCCGAGACCGAAAAGAGGGGGTATGACCTTGAGTCCCATGATGGCGATGCCATTCTGAAGATAGAGGTGAAGGGGAGCGAGAACCCCGAGCCCAATCTCTGGCTTCCTGCAAACGAGTTTGCCTCTCTTGTGAGGTCAATTGAAAACAATGAGCAGTACTATGTCTACATCGTTGGCAACGTCCTTGATGTTCCACGAATCTACAGGCTGAAAGGCTCTGACGTAAAAGAGGCGCATACCGGCGTCAATCTTGATGCCTATAAATGGAAGAAGCTTGCAGTTGCTGAGACTGTTTGAAAGCAGGGGTGGCTCACCCCATTCTGCTCAGGCTGATAAACTGCTTCTCAAACTCATTCTCGGCGACAAGGAGTATGAGCCGTTTGTGATATGGCGGTGAACATGTATTGCCTCATTGTCTAAAACTCGCAAACTGCCCTGCCCCACCACAAAACATTAAAAACCAGCCAATTCCAGCCATGGGCTGGGGGTGTTTGAAAAGCTATGAAACTGACGCCAGGTATGCAGCAGTATATGAAAGTCAAGAACAAGCACCCTGACTGCATCATCCTCTTTCGCATGGGTGACTTCTACGAGACTTTTTACGAAGATGCAAAGCTCATAGCAAAAGAGCTCTCAATCACCCTCACCAAGCGGGGAACGGGGGAGACTGAGGCTCCCTTGGCAGGCATTCCCTACCACGCGATAAGCCCTTATCTTGCAAAGCTTGTCAAAAAGGGCTACAAAGTAGGGATTGTTGAGCAGGCCGAAGACCCAAAATACGCTAAAGGCCTGGTGAAAAGAGAGCTTGTGAGAATCATCACCCCTGGAACCGTCATGGAGCCACTCATCCTTAGCGAGAAATCCAACAACTACCTCCTCTCGCTCGTGAAGGATAAAGGCAACATAGCGATAGCTTTCTGTGACGTTTCAACCGGAGAATTTCAGGGCGCAGCATTGGAATACGCTGATGCACTCAGCGAGATACGAAGGCTAAAGCCTGCTGAACTCATCATTCCATCCTCACTGGTGGACAGCAGTATCGCTCAGGCACTGAAGGATTACGTCACCATCCATCCCTTTGAAGACCGCTTCTTCTTTCACGACATGGCACAGGAAGCCCTTCAAAACCAA
Source organism: Candidatus Woesearchaeota archaeon (assembly GCA_013329175.1). Lineage (GTDB taxonomy): Archaea > Nanobdellota > Nanobdellia > Woesearchaeales > UBA11716 > UBA11716 > UBA11716 sp9638u. The sequence continues at coordinate 3,576 of DUKR01000111.1, read as the reverse complement.
TTTGAGGTGGTGACGCTGAAAGGGTTTGGCATTGAGGAACAAAGCGTCGAGTGCGCTGCAGGAGCCCTCGTCAGCTACCTACATGAGACCCAGATGCAGGCGCTTCCACACCTGAAAGCAATTCACCCCTACCGCGTCGGAGAGCGCATGGCAATAGGCGCAACCACTGCAAAGAACCTTGAGCTTATCGCAACCCTTAGCGGCGAAAACGAGCATGCCACTCTCCTTGGGGTGCTTGATAAAACCACAACTCCCATGGGCTCGCGCCTTCTTCGCAAATGGCTCCTCAACCCCCTCAACAGAAAAGAAGCAATTGAAGAAAGGCTTGAGGCTGTTGAGGAATTGAAAGACGGCATGCTTAAGCGAAATGACGTCCGCACAAGCCTTGAGGGCATCTACGACGTCGAGCGGCTCATCGGAAGGGTGGCATTTGGCAACGCTTCACCAAAAGACCTCATCGGCTTAAAAAATTCCCTTGAGGCAATCCCTTCCATCACCCTCCTGTTGAAGGATGCAAAAGCTGCGCTACTCAGAAAGCTTGCACAAGTCCCTGCCCTTAGCGAGCCTGCGGCAATCATAGGCAGTGCAATCAAAGACGATCCCAACACCACCGTACGGGAGGGAAACATCATCAGGCAGGGCTATCACGCTGAGCTTGATGAATTGCACACCGTTGCTGCAAAGGGAAAATCCTTTCTTGCTGAGCTTGAGGAAAAGGAGCGGGCTGCTACAGGCATAAGATCCCTTAAGGTCAAGTACAACAAGGTCTTTGGCTACTTCATCGAGATTACAAGGCCCAATCTTCATCTTGTTCCAACCCAGTACATCAGAAAGCAGACCCAGGTCAATGCCGAGCGCTTCGTCACTGAAGAGCTCAAGGAAAAAGAGGCGAAAATCCTTGGAGCGCAGGAGCGCTCTATAGAGCTTGAATATGAGCTCTTCCTTGGCGTCCTTGAAAAATTAAATGCCCACATCGCGGCAATCCAGAGTGCAGCATCAAACATAGCACAGATTGACTGCATTGCATCCCTTGCCCTTGTTGCGCAGAGCAATGCCTACACAATGCCAAAACTCAATGAGGAAGGAGGCCTTACCATTATGGATGGCAGGCACCCTGTTATTGAGTCATGCACCGATTCAGCATTCATTCCCAACTCCTGCTCGCTCAGCAAAGACAGGCGCATGATGCTCATCACTGGCCCCAACATGGCAGGCAAATCAACCTATATGCGCCAGGTCGCACTGATATGCCTTCTGGCGCAGATGGGAAGCTTTGTCCCTGCAAAGGCTGCTGACATCTGCATCCATGATGCTATATTCACCCGTGTAGGAGCCCACGATGACCTTGTCTCTGGCCAGTCAACCTTCATGGTAGAGATGGCTGAAGCAGCTGATATCCTCCATAACGCTACACAAAAGAGCCTTATCATCATTGACGAAATAGGCAGGGGCACTTCGACCTTTGACGGAGTGTCGCTAGCCTGGGCGATAGCAGGCTACATCAGCAAAAACATAAGGGCACACACCCTCTTTGCAACGCATTACCACCAGCTCAACAAGCTTGCAGCAAGAGACGAAGGTATCGCCAACTACAACATCGCAGTAGCAGAAAACGACGAAAGCATCATCTTCCTAAGAAAGATTCGTGAGGGAGGAACGGACAAGAGCTACGGCATAGAGGTAGCAAAGCTTGCAGGCATCCCCAAAGAAGTTATTGACGAGTCAAGGGTGCTCATGGCCAAGTTTGAGATGGAGGATGAGATTGGGGAGAGGATCCACGCAGGCCTCAGCGCTACTGTCAGGGAAAAGAAGAGCGCTGCTGATGCTGCCCCCGCATCAAAAAGGGGAAAAAAACAGGGCAGCAGTGCAACGTCACTCATGGGCTTCCTCTGAATTTGGCAGGAGAACCTGTCAGTGGGAAGTCATGGAATTCGGGTTTCAGGAACTCATCCTGTCAAGAGCCTTTGAGCAGGTCTTCCTCCAGTTCCTAAGCAGGGTTTTCAGCTGATACCCGTTTGAAGCCTAATGGAACAAAGAAATAGAGATTGATGCACTCGGCACCGATATACACAAAAACTGCATTGCAGCAGAATGCAAATTCACAGGCAATAAGGCAGGCATAGACATTTACTTTTTATATATGCATGGTTCATCAAATGTGTGGACACCATCATTTTTGAGCAGACAATTGCCGGAAAGAAAGTCCGCTGCATCTTCATATTCGGGTGGTACAGCAAGAAGCGATATGAGTACGATTTCTTAGAATTTGCCAAGTTTCATAAAGAAAAAAAAACGAGGGGAGATTTCATAGACTATCATCTTCTGAAGGTTAGGGAATTCAAAGACATACCTTACAGCTACTTTAGGGACTATGCAGCAAGGCTATTCAGTGAATCAATATTCCACATGATAACAGAGTATCCTAACCTCATCATATCAGATGAACTAAACATCCAGATTGTAATGCGCAGGATACCTCATTGGGACTATTCATTTGACTCGTTTGATGAGCGATTTGATGAGCGTAATGCCTGCTTTAATGCATCAGGTATGTGGTTTCTCACCAATATAGTGGCACCATTCAAATACATGGGAAGGATAGAGTACACCGTCATAGCACGGTATTTCCTTCATGAGTTGGCCCATTTTGTGGACATTGCAGAAAAACGCCTCGCATGGGATATTGGCGGGAAGTATGAAGCCAAGATAGTGAAGATGATAGGCAAAACGTCAGCATATTCTATTGTTTGCCTCTATAATATGCTATTCAATCTGCGTGAAGAGGGCCTAGCTGAGTTTTTGGCAAGAGCAGCGTCCCCTGAGTTTAATATCTCCGGTAAGGCAGCGCAAGAGTTCAACCTGAACCTTTTGGAACTGACTAAAAAAATTACAAAAAAAGAGGCTACTGGCTTCTATGTGCAAAGAATTGGTTACCGCAATTTGAGATTAGCTGGAGAATATGCTATCGGAAGAAACATGTGCCTAACTATAGCTTTAGCAGCAGTGGGATTTTTCTCTGAATTCGGAAATGCCCCTCTGGCAGGCCGCAACGCAGGCAGGATAAACCTTTATTTTACCGTCAGATGCGGGAAAGAACGCTGGCAGACCTCAACAGGAGAGCATCCCAATAAAGATCCCCGCAAAAGCATCAACGGCCTCCTTGAAGAGGGAAAAGAATTCTATCTCTATGGGATTCCTGCAGGGCTCGTTACCAAAGCGATAGAGATTATCAGGCCAACAAACCACTATGTATTTGTCAGACTCTATGAAATGGCATGTGATGCCCTCCATATTGCCGAAGAGAATAGGATGATGACCAGAAAAAGGTTCTATCGGCTTGTACAGGTTGCAAAGATGAAATATGAAATGCAACGGAAGAAAGATTTGGAAAAAGGAGGCTTTGCGTATATTCCCCAAGAGAATTTACCCGATATAAACGAACAGGAAAGAATTGCAGAATTATTGTAGTCGTACTACTTCACCGTATGAATTTTCCCTGCCCCGATTGTAGCGGGGCAGGGGTATCATTCCCTAAAAAATGCATTCCCTAAAAAATCATTGCCGACAGCAACTTTA
>DUKR01000096.1:2331-12936 GCA_013329175.1 Candidatus Woesearchaeota archaeon | reverse complement strand
AGTACTTTTTCAAAGTTCTCTACTGTTCTCTCTCCTTTTGCCTGCGGTGAAATTGCTCTTGAAAATTCCGTCGTGCACTGCATTGCCGCCCATCCTCCATGCCCGACGGTGCAGCGCTCAATACTGAGGCGATGGCTGCAACAAATGCCCTTGCCAGCAAGCGCAACCAGAACCTTTTTGGGTTTCGCCCTTTTTTTCTTCACTTTTTTCACTTTTCTTTTCTCCCGTCGGAATCTGCAATGAGAGGATTGCCTGAAATGAAAAGAAGGGAGTTACGCATTGCCCGTTGAAGCGATGAGAGGAGTGCCAATGCCGTTTTTCATAATGAGATTTTGGGAATGCCAAATGAGAAATGTCCCTAACCTTACTTGCTGAAACTTTCAGGTGAGTGAGGTATTACGCAGTTTCTGAAGGTTTAAATAGAGAAGACTGCATTCGTAATGTGCATGAGATTCATACGCAATAAGGATGTTGCCATCCCATCAAGAAGAAGGGATGCCCACAAGGGCCAGAGCGGCAGGGTGCTTATTATCGGAGGCTCACCATCCTACGTCGGTGCCGTAGCCTTGGCAGGCATTGCTGCTTTGCGGGGAGGGTGCGACTGGGTGACCATCGCTGCCCCAGCAAAGGCAGGATGGGCAGTGAACTGCCTCTCCCCTGACCTGGTTACGGTGAAGTTGCCAGGAGATTCCTTTTGTGCTGCGCAGTTCCCATTGCTGCGCAAGCATATCAACGCCCATACGGCCATCTTGCTGGGCAACGGCATGGGGGTAACCGCAGGCGCTAAATCGCTGTGCAAAAAAGTGCTTTTGCATTGCAGGAGGGCCGGGAAGCCTGCTGTCGTAGACGCTGATGCACTCAAGATGGTCTCCCTCTCTGACCTTGGATATGGAATCCTGACCCCCCACCCAAAGGAGCTTGAGCATCTCCTGAGGAACTCAGGGATTTCACCTGCTAACATAAAAAGGGTCAATACAGCATCACCCATTGAGAAAAAGGCATCGCTTGTCCATTACCTTCTTTTTTCGTCGAAATCATCAGGCAAGGGGAAAGCAAAAAGAGCAAAGGAGTCGCCGTCGGAAAAGGAGGTTATCATCCTCCTCAAAGGGCCCATTGACGCAGTGATCTCCCCCTCATCCATAGCCTACAACAGGACAGGCAATCCTGGCATGGCAAAGGCAGGGACTGGCGACGTATTGGCTGGGCTTTGCGCTTCCTTTATTGCACAGGGGCTATTCCCAAGGCAGGCTGCAATTAACGCCTGCTATTTTGCAGGCCTTGCAGGCGATATCCTTTTAAAGAAAAGGAAAGGTTTTACCTATCTTGCCAGTGATTTGGCTGAGGAAATAGGCAAATTATTGCGATAAAAGAGCAAAATATTTATATCTCCTCATGGATGGTGAAAGTGCTATGGGCAAAGTAATTGAACTCGCAAAGAAAAAGCAAGAGCTTCTCGAAGATAAGGTTGGAGAGAAAGAACAAAAGCAAATTGTAGAGGATATCCAATATCTAACTAGGTTGGCTGACCCAGATTTCCAAGGAGAAATAAATCAGTACCTTCAAGGGGCTGGAGCAGGCATTGCCAAAGAAATGCTGGATCAGTACAAGAAGGGAATAAAGGGAAGCAAAGTTAACGAGGCTATAGCCACAGCAATGGAAAAATACACAAATAAGGCAATGGGAGAAGCGCCAGCAAACTTCAAAGGAGACAAGGAGTGGTGGCTTTCCCGAGCAAGAGCTACATTAGGAGACCATTATACTGCCTTTAAAGCACAATTGCAATCAGGTGATTTTGAGGGTGCTATGAATACGTTAAAAGAAGCATATCAGGCAAGTAATGTGAATAATCTAATAACTGGGATTATTGAAAAAATTAATTCTGAGTCTCCAGCCTATAGAATAGAATTTGGAAAGAAAGTTGCGGATATGGCTCCAGCCAACCTAAAGCCTCAGGCATATGAAATTTCCAGGCAACCTGAGCGGGCATATGAGATATTTGCAAATATTGCTAAATCAACAAAAAACCCGTTGACAAAAATGCAATACGGCAAGACAGCCTAAACATTTTTAAACTTCTTTCTTTGTTGTTGTTGTATGTCCCTCTTTGATTACTTCAAAAAAAAGCAGGAAGCAAAGCTGCAAGCAGCAAGAAAGCCTGCATTCTCAGCCCTCCACACCGAAAAAGGAGAGTACATGGCTTTTCAGGATAAGCTCAAAGGCCATTCACTTATCCTCCTCATCCTGGGAAGGAGAGGCTCGGGAAAGACTGCTTTAGGAATGAAGCTCCTTGAATTTCTCTCGCGGCAGAAGAGGAAGACTTATTGCATAGGCTTTTCCAAAGCCAAATTGCCCCTGCGTATCAAAAAGGCAGAAAGCATTGAAGATATCCCCAATGGAGCAGCAGTGCTCATTGACGAGGGCGCAGTATTGTTCTCGGCAAGGGATGCAATGAAAAAGGATAACAAGGCTATAGGAAAGCTGCTTGCTATAGCAAGGCACAAGGACTTATCCCTTATTCTCATTACCCAGAACTCGGCGATGATTGACCTCAATGTCCTCAGGCTTTCCGATACCCTGCTCATCAAGGAGCCCTCGATGCTTCAGTCCCGCTTTGAGCGAAAGGCCTTAAAAGACTTCTATGACAAGGCAGTGCCTCATTTTGCTGAGAAGGGGGAAGCTGGGAAGAAGCCGCTTGTGTATGTGTTTGATGATGATTTTGAAGGGCTGCTGAACTTCAGCCTGCCTGAGTTCTGGAACGAGAGCGTGAGCAAGTCGTTCAGATAAGGCTAACTCAGGAACAACATTGGGTGTCCTATTATTTGTGCCCTTTGTTATATCTATTTCCCTTTGCTATCTCTCTTCTTGGATCCCTTCATCTTCTTAGTGATGCCAATCTTCCTGTTGCAGGAATCACACTGGAATACATAAGCAGGCACGCCTTCAAATACCTTACGCTGGTAGCCAGTGATTGTCTCGCCTGAATGGCCACAGTGTGGGCAGGTGTACTGCACCTCTAGCTTAAGCTCTGCCTCAACATCCCTGCCCAGCATCTCATGGCCGCATGAGCTGCAGGCGTAGAAAGGAGATTTCCTGTAAGGCTTGCCATCTTTCTTGATGGGCTTTCCTATCCTTCCCTCAGCACATGCCGGGCAGTGCGGCCTGAGGACCCAGGCTATAATCCTCAGCTTGCCCTCAACGCGCCTTGTAAAATACAGGCACTCGTCCATTGATTCAGGGAATGTCAACGCCATGGCCATAACACCTTATCATCTCTGGAAAAGCCGCTTTACTTCTATGCTTACCGCATCTTCAGCAACCCGAATGTACCTTGGGCACAAGGTGTAAGGCAATCCCTGCTCATCACAGTACTTAATAATGCTTTCCTTTTCAGTTTCATCGGAGAATCTGACAATGACATTAGGCCCTCCTTTATCTTTATGGATAATATAATGCTTCTGTTCAAGGTCGCTGATTATTTTTTCCCTGACTTCGTCCCATTGCCTATATTTCTGCTCCAGCGCTGCCAGTTCCTGTGCAAGCCTGCCAAGCTGATGCTCATCACATTGCTTTGCAGCTTTCGTGACTATTGGCTCAATGGCATCATAGATTCCTGCTGAGTCTGTTGCAATGCACCCTCCATGATGGACATTAAGGGGTTTGTCTTTCCCAAAGGAGCATACGGCAATGTCAGCTGCAACAGGGGATTTGCCAACCGAGCCTGATATATCCTCTATCACCATGCATCCGTTTCGCTTGCCGATCTCATGAATGGCGCTGGCATCCTGCTTTGCAAAGTAGCCTGCAGGGTTCGCATAGAGTATGGCAAGGGCAGCACTGCTTTTCTCTCTGAAGCCCTCCAAGTCAATGACTCCTGCATCAGTCCTCACTCTGACTATATCAAGCCTCAGGCGACCTGGGTATTGCAGGTAGGTTATCCAACCACCCTGCTCAGGGACAAGGATGGCTTTTTTGATGATCCCTCTCTGCTCGGCGTAGGCTTTTACTGCCTTGAGGGAAGCAAGGATTGCTGCATTGCCAGATGGGGTAAGAGCGATATGCCTCATGCCAATAATTGCTGAAAGTGTGCTGAGAATATTCTCTTTCATCGAAATTACCAAATCCATCAAATGACCCTTTGCAAGCTTTACCTCCAATTGGCCATGATTATAGCAATACTTATGAACTATTTAAGCATTCTCTCAGGTGATGGCCTATTATGATGACCTGGCAAAAGGGTACAATGAGCTTCACAGGGCAGAGCAGGAAAAGAAGCTGAGGATTATTGCCGAGCATATCTCCATCACCCCTTACACTACCCTCCTTGACGTCGGATGCGACACTGGCATCTCTACTGCTTTCTGGAAATGCCACGCTATAGGCATAGACCAATCCCATGGGCTTATTGAGATAGCACGCGACACCTATTCAGGCATCCATTTCATTGAGGGTAAGGCAGAGAGCCTGCCGTTTGGAGATGATGCCTTTGACGTTGTCATCTCTGTCACTGCACTCCAGAACGTCGAGGATGTGCAGCAGGCTGTCGCAGAGATTCATAGGGTAGCGGTACAAGATGCTGCCATCACTTTCCTCAGAAAATCAGGAAAAAGGGAAGCAATTGATGCAGCTATAGGGAGCCTTTTTGCAATTAGGCACAGGATTGAGGAAGAGAAGGACATCATCTGCATCTGTGAAAAAAAGCCGCTAGCCTAGGCATTGCCATTAGCAGCTACGTAATACTTCACAGTATGAAGTTGCCTGCCTCTTTGCAGCTGTGAAGGGCATCAATCCAGGAAAAAGGGCATTCCCTAAAAACTCATTGCCAATGGCTTTTTTGCTTCCGAGCGCTTTGGCTTTGTTCCTCCTTTTGCCTTCGGTGAAATTGATGACAATAATTCCGTCGTGCACAGGAGCGGCGCCCACCCTTCAATCCCGCTGGTGCAGCGCTCTAATACTGATGCGATGGTCTGCGCAGCGAGCAATGATGTGGCGATGCCAGCAACACATGCACTGCAGCAAGCATAGCCCAAGCCTTTTTTGTTTTCACCTTTTTCCTTCACTTTTTTCTTCTTTTCTTTCTTCACTTTTCTTTTCTCCCTCGGAATTTTAAAGTGCGCTATGCTCTGCAATACAAAGGATGAAGTTACGAATTGAGTGTGGAAGCGATGGGAGGCATGGCTAATGCCTTTTTTTCTGATGAGCTTTTTGGGAATGCCAACACTCCACGAGCCGGCTTAATCTCTCAATGCTTCAACTCATGGCTATCCAACGAGCCTGCCTCCTTCCTCCCGACGGGGCTTTTCAGGAGAGTGAAGGAGCACGCAGCTACTCATAGCGCAGGGCATCAACTGGCCTGAGCCTGGAAGCCTTGTATGCAGGAATCGCGCCAGATGCCATCCCGATAAACACCGAAATCCCTAAGGCAAGAGCAACGCTTCCCATGCTGATTACAGAGCCTGAGGAGCCAAGCCTCCCAAATATTCCCCCTGAGCCTCCCATAAGGCTGGGAAGGACACCTGAGAGCAGCACTCCCATGATGATGCCGATGACGCCTCCAATAAAGCCTATCAGGCCAGCATTCAGAAGGAATATGAGCAGGATGTCGGCATTCCGCGCGCCAATCGCCTTCATGATGCCTATCTCCTTAGTCTTCTCAAGAACTGCGGTGAACATGGTATTTGCAATGCCAACAGCTCCAACCAGCAAAGCAACAGCAGCAATTGCTGTAAGGAAAGTGGTCATGGAATTCACAACCTCAGCACGCTGCTCCTGGCGCTCCTTGTTTGACGACAGCGTGAAATCCTGATTTGACTCCGTCACATGACGGACGATGCGAAGGCGTTTTTCTATGCGATTCATAGTGCCGTCAAGATCATCCTCATGCTTCACCTTAATGATAATGTTATCAAACACATCCTGCTCCTTATCGTCAAGCACGCCGTACGCAGCAGCTAGCGGCATGTAGACTGAGGTGCTGGAGTCATCAAGGATGCCAACAATCCGAAACAGCCTGTCTTCTATGGTCAGCAGCTGGTTCACCCCAAGCTTCTTCTCAAAAAAGCCGTCAGCAATCCTTCCGCCTATCACAATCACGTTGGCGTCAGCAGGCCCAAGCATCCTGCCTTCAGCAAGAGTTGACGTCGTGACCTTCTGCCATTGTGCAGGGTCAACTCCCGTGACTGAAGCACTCCCCTTCTCAGCAACGTAGTAGATGTCAGCCCTGCCGCTAATCTCTGTATCAATAGCAGCAACATCACTCAATCCTTTCAGCGCCTGGAAATCAGCCCTGTCAAGCACAATCTCTTCTTCGCTTGCTGAAGAAGAGCCTCCACCAAAATCCCTGCCAGGGCCGAATCCAAAAGCACGAGAGGCTCCAGCACGCAATGTCAGGAGGTCGCCTCCAAGGTTTCCAAGCTGCGACTCGATGTCCTGCTTGAGCGCTTCGCCAAGCGAGACGATAGCAATCACTGCAGCAACGCCTATCACGATGCCAAGGATGGTGAGCCAGCTTCTCAGCTTTGCATGCAGCACCATATTCAGGCTGTGCCTGAATGCTTTAGTGAATTTCATAACTTCTTCTTTCCTATTTTCAGTTTAGCTAGGCAATCCCTCACCAGCCTGCCATAGGTATACCCATGATCCTTCATCCTGCGCTTTTTGTATTCCCTTTGCGCCAGGAAGAGCAGCACAATTATTGCCGCAACAATGACAGGAGCTTTCCATGTCTGCCAGAAGCCCTGCCTGCGCGAGAATCCATTCCTCCCATTAGCAAGTGAAGCAGTGCCTGTCCCTGCCGTGCCAGTGCTTATGAAAGCCTCAGGGTCAAGCTGCACCTCTTTTGTTACTGTATTCCTGTTGCCCCTTGAATCTGTGTACTCTATGTCAAGCCTGATGGCTGAGCTTTGCTGCTGCTGCCTGAACCGCTGGGAAAGTGTATTAGTCTCCCCTTCTGAGGGTATCCCTCCTGAGGATGAGCTTCCTGAGCCATCCTGCCTTGCGCCCGCATCTCCATTGCCTCCGGATGCAGCCCTTGCTGCTGTAGTTGCCTGCCTGATGGTGAAGCTTGCAATAGTGTAATCCCCTTTGTTCAGGTTGCCGATGATAACGGCATTTGAGCCAGTAACGCGCCATCCCTCCTGCTCAGGAACCCGCACCGTTACTGAACTAGCTGAGACGCTGCCTATGTTTGCGATTGAAAACGAGGCTTCACCTGAATCAACACCAGAAAACGTGGCATCAAAATCTGTTGCGCCGCCAACATACACCCCTGCCTTGGTATTGATTTCCGCTGCATCGCCAGTCGCGGGGTCATCGTATGACAGCGTCAGGTCAAGCTTGTAGAGGTTTGGCTCAGCAGTTGCACTGGCAATAACGTCAAATTTCACTTTAGCGCTCTCGCCGACATCAATGTACTTGATGTACTTGGTATTGTCCGAGCCGACAGGCAGCACGATGTCATCAGCGTTCTCCCACTGAAAGGTCAGGTCCCGCAAGGGCGAGGAGCCCACGTTGTTGACTGTGAATTGCAGGGGAGTTATTTTCCCTGGAATAAGCTCGACCTGGTCAATGTAGATGACCTCAGCACTCTCTTTGTTCTCTATGTCAATGCTCAGGGTCTTTGACGATGTTGCTGCAGTGCCCTGCTCATGCACCCTCACGTCAAGCCCGTATTGCCCGGCAGTCGCTTCCCTGTCCACGCGCAGCTTGAATTTTACGACCTTCACATCCTCATCATACTGGTAGGCATAGATATTCCCTAGGTTCTGGGAAGCTGATTCACCGCTGAGCATGGAGAAAGGATATGCGGGCTCAATCTCTATGATGAAGTTGTTTGCTGTCTCTCCACCCCTGTTCTCGATGCCTATGCGAAGCTCAAGGATATCCCCAGCAACCGCAGGGTCAGGGTCCTGATTCACCAGGCTCAGGGTGATAGCTTTGGTGTCTGAGAGCGCTGCATTGACGCCAAAGGAAAGCGCGCCGACAATGACAAGCGCTGCTATTTGCAGCACAATTGCTCTATTCATGGTCATCTCCTCTGTTTCGTGGTTTTGGACGTGATCTGCTGCACGTCCTTAAGCTCAATGATGGTATGGGCATAGGAAGCTATTACGGGGTCATGCGTCACCATGATTGATGGTCCTGCCTTTCTTTCATCCCTAATTCGTTGATTCTTCTTTCCTGCCATTGTAATGCGCAGAGAATGAATAGTTAGCATCCCATTATAAAGAAGACGGAAGAATCATCTACAGCAAGCGTATCCCATCACGCATTTTCTCAGCTTCAGTGGAGGCTCACACCAAAGAGCACATAAGCCTGCCGGCTCAGAATTTTGCAAATGGGGAGAATAAAACTTTATATACTGCCAAAAACTAAAAAATCTTCATGGAAGACCTAAGGGAAAAAGCCAGAGCCTATGCCTTACAGAACGCAGTGAAATTCTCTGGCAAGGCAAGCCCTGGCGCAGTAACTGGTAAAATCCTTGCTGCGTTTCCTGGCACTAAAGAGAGGATGAAGGAGATAGCGCCTATCATCCAGCAGGAAGTCAAAGAGGTCAATGCGCTTTCTTGTAATGAGCAGCAGGCAGCCTTTGACCTTATAAAAGGCACGCTTGAGGAGAAGCCAAAAGAGAAAAAGAAAAGCCTGCCTGCACTAGAGGGAGCAAAAAAAGGCGCTGTAGTCATGCGCTTTGAGCCATCGCCCTCCGGCCCGCTGCACGTCGGCCACGCCTATGTCCTCTCTCTGATTCACCTCTACTGCAGGGAGTATGGCGGAAAGCTCATTCTAAGGATTGCTGATACCAACCCTGAAAATATCTACCTTCCTGCCTACGGCATGATTCCTGAGGATGCCAACTGGCTCACAGAAAACAGCGTTGCTGAGGTTGTAGTGCAGTCAGAGCGCATGGACACCTACTACAGCTATGCTGAAGGCATCATCGCCAAAGGCCATGCCTATGTCTGCACCTGCTCCCAGGAACAATTCAGGGAGCTGATAACCAAAAGCGAGGCGTGCCCCTGCCGCAACCTTCCTGCCAACGAGCACGTGAAGAGATGGAAGAGGATGTTCACTGAGTACAAGCAGGGTGAGGCAGTAGTCAGGGTAAAGACAGACACCTCCCACAGGAACCCGGCAATGAGGGACTGGCCAGCGCTTCGAATCAATGAGTCAGCCCATCCTAAGCAGCATAAAAAGTACAGGGTCTGGCCGCTCATGAACTTTGCCGTTGCAATAGATGATCATGACCTGGGTATTACCCATACCGTGCGTGCCAAGGACCACATTGATAACGAAAAAAGGCAGAGATACCTTTTTGACTATATGGGATGGACAGTGCCAAAGCACCTCTATCTGGGAAGGATCAATTTTACTGACATGAAAGTGTCATCAACCGAAACCAGGCAGGCTATTGACGCAGGCAGGTACAGCGGCTGGGATGACATCAGGCTGCCTTTTTTACATGCGCTGAAGCGAAGAGGCTACCAGTCAAAGGCATTTGTTAAATATGCTGAAGATGTAGGATTGACGCAGAATGACAAGACCGTATCATCAAAAGAATTTTTCAAGGTGGTCAACCACTTCAACAAGGAGGAGATTGAGGAGTCTGCTGACAGGTATTTTTTCATCGAAAACCCTGTTGAAGTGCATATTGAGGGCGCTCCAAAGCAGGAGCTTGAGCTTGACCTGCATCCTGACCTGAGGAAAGGAGGCAGGAAGTTTGCCACATCAGGCAGGTTCCTTCTCTCATCAGCAGATATCGCCTTCATCAGTGTGAAAGTCCAGGATGGCGGGCTTGTGCGGCTTATGGACTGTCTCAATCTCAGGAAGAAAGGCAATGCCTTCACTTTTGATTCGGTTCCCTATGAGAAGTATAAGGAGGAAGGCAAGGCAATCATCCACTGGCTTCCCAAAAGCGAGGGGCTTGTTACTGTCGAGGTGATGATGCCTGACACCTCCATAGTTACCGGCAAGGGAGAAGCCGGGCTGAAGAACGTAGCGGTAGGAGCAGTCATCCAGCTTGAGCGTTTTGGGTTTGTGCGGCTGGATGCAAAAGAGGGTGACAAGCTTACCTTCTGGTTTGCTCATAAATAGCAGCAACGGAATTAAGGAGGCAGAAGAACATGAAAGACGTTATCGTGCGATCCCATATCAAGCGTGTCGTCAGCCAGATAAGCCCTGAGCGTAAACTCTCGATATCTGAGGAGTTCTACCTATCGCTCAGCAAAGAGGTTGAGAGGGTCATTAAGCGGGCCTGTGAGAGGGCAAGGGCAAACAACAGGACCACCCTGATGGGAAGGGATGTATAGTATTATCCCAGAGTACCAAATGCCATGCGTAACACTTCACCATCATAAAGCCTGCGACCCTGTCACATGGCCAGAAACTCACGAGACTGCAGCTCGGGCGTGAGCTATTGAGCGCAAGTTCATCTGCGCTAGTCTCGCTGGCTTGCCTCTTTGTAGCGTGCTCTCGACATCCTTCCCTAAAAAGGGCATCCCCCCAAAAATCAATAGCGATGGCTTCTTTCTTATCTGAGTGCTTTGTCTTTCTTTCATTCTTGTTTTGCAACAAATGTTGATGATGAACATTCCGTCGTGCACTGCATTGCCG
>DUKR01000096.1:0-2167 GCA_013329175.1 Candidatus Woesearchaeota archaeon | reverse complement strand
GCCGCCCATCCTTCATGCACGCAGGCGCAGCGCTCTAATAATGAGGCAATAGCTGCAACAAATGGCCTGCTGGCCAACTGAGGCTTTTTTTGTTTACCTCGGAATCGCCAAGAGCTAGGTCAGATGCAATGAATGGGATGAGGTTACGCATTGGCTGTGGAAGCAAAAAGGCTATAGCTATTGATTTCTATCTTATGATTTTGTTGGGAATGCCCGCCCCCCATGAGACTGCCTCCTCTCCCTAGGGCTTTTCAGAATAGTGAAGTATTAACTGCCATGCGAACATTATAAATACCCCTCTAACCCAATGGCTTCTTCATGCTTCCCACCCTGCTTGGCATCAGCGGAACCGCACTGATACTGTATGCCTTCTCCATGAACCAGACGAGAAGGTGGTCAACTGAGGACCTTGCCTATGACGCGCTCAATGCTGTTGGCAGCCTGCTGCTTATTGCGTATTCCATCCTGCTTTCAAGCATACCCTTTCTTATCCTGAACGGGGTGTGGGCCATTGTTTCCATAAGGGACGTGCTCAGCTATACCAGAAGAAAGAGATAGCCCAATCAATCCCATGGCTTTTGTTTTTTCACCCACTTATCACGCCACATCATCAGCAGATTCCTTATGCCCCTCAATTCTCAGCACTTCCTTTAGGGAATGAATCGCTACCTTTATCTGCTTCGCGTCAGGAGCCCTTGTCGTTATCAATTGCATCCAAAGGCCAGGCTTGGTAAGAAGGGCAAACACCCTGCTTTTTGGGTGCTTGGCTGAGAAGCGAAGGATTTCATACGACACTCCGGCAATGAGGGGGATGAATATGACGCGGGCAGCAAAGAGTATCCCCTTCTGTGCCCAGAAAGAAAGCTCTGAAAATAGCGGCACAAGGGCCATGACTGCCGAGGGGACGATGGTGAAGAAAAGGATGCTTATCAGCAGCACTATCATGATAAAGCTTGTTCCGCACCTGGGATGCAGACGCGGGAATGTTTTCACGTTCTCAACCGTCATTGCTTTGCCTTTCTCATAGCAATGGACTGCCATATGCTCAGCGCCGTGGTACTCAAATACCCTCCTGATGTCTTTCATCCTTGCTATGGCTATGATGTAGAGGAGAAAAAAACCAATCCTGATTATGCCGTCTGTCACGTTGAACCAGAACGGCTCCGACTGCTCTACTAACCCAAGAAATCCCGTTAGCAGGTAGGGGATAGCGACAAAGACCACGAGAGCAAAGCCAAACGAAAGGATGAGCATCCCTGCCACCGCAAGCCCGCCCATCTGCTCCTCCTCTCCATCATCTGAAGCCTGCCCGGCGCTCCAGAGAAGGGCTTTTGTCCCGATGACGAGCATGTCAATCAGGTTGACAACACCGCGGATGAACGCAAGCCTGAGGAATGCCGAGTGCTTCCTGAGAGGATAGCTTATTGAGGTGATTTTTCCGTCCTGCCTTCTGGCTGAAACGACGGCATGGCTCTTGCCGCGCATCATCACCCCTTCGATAACTGCCTGGCCGCCCATGGTGTCTATTGCGTTGCGCTTCATTTTTTCTCCCATCTGAACAGCACGTCAGATTTCAATGCCTGCGGCCTGCAGTCGCCGTTGATTAATACTCTTGGATATTCCCTGCATATCTTTGGCCTGCTCTTATAAATCTTGCAGTAGGAAAGCGCCCCCTTCCAGCCTAAAAAGATGCATCTGCCGCTCTCTTCATGTTCCCTTATGTAGGAATGCCCGAATGGGTTTGTTGCGATGAACTCCTTAAGGCCAGCTTTCTTTAATCGTGAGGCGTCCTCCCTGTTTAACCGCGGAGGATAGCAGCACTCTCCGCAGTGAGTGCATCTGAAGCCTTTGGGGGGCATATCTGATTTGATGACAGCGCGTTTTATAAAAGTAGCGGTTGGCCTAATACTTCACCTTTATGAAGTTGCCTGCCCCTTTGTAGCGTGCGAAGGGCATCAATCATAGGAAAAGGCATTCCCTAAAAGCTCATTGCCTGTGGCTTCTTTCTCATCCGAGCCCTTTGTTTTTCTTTCCTCCTTTGTTTGTGCTGCAAATCTTGATGATGGAAATTCCGTCGTGCACTGCATTGCCGCCCATCCTTCACACCCGCGGGTGCAGCGCTCAAGCCTAAGGCAATAGCCTGCTCAGCTCTTAATACTGAGGCGAT
>DUKR01000088.1 GCA_013329175.1 Candidatus Woesearchaeota archaeon | reverse complement strand
GAGGCAATGGCTGCAACACATGCCCTTGCCAGCAAGCGCAGCCCGAGCCGTTTTTGTTTTCGCCCTTTTTTTCTTCACTTTTTTTCTTCTTTTCTTTCATCACTTTTCTTTTCTCCCGTCGGAAAGTGCAATGAGAGGATTGCCTGAAACGAAAGGGATAAAGTTACCCCTAGGCTGTGGAAGCGATGGGAGGAGTGCTCATGCCTTTTTTTCTAATGAGCTTTTTGGGAATGCCAACTCACCATGAGCCTGCTTAATCTCTCTAAGCTTCAACTCATGGCTATCCAGCGAGCCTGCCTCCCTCCTCCCCTGCAGGGCTTTTCAGGAGAGTGAAGCATGCCCATCAATAGCGAAGAGAATCAGGCAGTTATGCTTAAGCAACTGAACAGGCATATGCTCCCTTTTGCACTATTGGCAGCACGCTTACCACGTCAGGTATTCCCTGACAAACTTGTTGTTTCTTCTCACTAAAAGCCTTCGCAATTCATCTCCAAGCAATATCAGGATTGCAAAAGGTACAGGAATCAGCATTTCCAGCAAGCCTAAGGGGGCAGTCATAAAGAAGGCATTGCCCATGGGAGTATAGACGATGAATGCAAGAATCAGAATTTCCGTTGCAATTCCAAGCAGCACAAGCCTGTTCTTAAGAAAGCCAGCTTTCACTATTGACTGCCTTCTTGTCCTGCAAATCACCACGTCAGCAACCTGCGTGATGAGGATGCTTACAAAAAAGCCAGTTACTGCTTTCATGTACAGAGGCTCAGTGATGGCAAGCTGCTGGCCCCATGTCCATCCACCGCTGAAGAGAATGAAGAAATACAAAGAAAAGGCTGCTGCAGCCTGTATGATCCCCACGCCAAGGTAGGACATGATGAACAAAGGAGCCGTAAAAATCCTTTCCTTTCTCGATCTGGGAAGCTGGCTCATGACGTCAGTTTCAGGCCGCTCAGCGCCTAGGCCGATGGCAGGCAAAAGGTTGGTGCCTAGGTCAATTGCGAGAATGAGCACAACCGTAAGCGGAAGCGGTATCCCAAGAAGCACAAAGGCCATGAATGCCATTATCTCAGGAGCATTGCTTGAAAGAGTGTAGGAGACGAATTTCTTAATGTTGTCAAATATTGTCCTTCCTTCTTCAACAGCATTGACAATGGTTGCGAAATTATCATCCATCAGCACCATCTTGCTTGCTTCCCGCGCAACCTCTGTGCCACTGATGCCCATGGCAACTCCCATATCAGCATTCTTCAGGGCAGGCGCGTCATTCACCCCGTCTCCTGTTACCGTTACGACCTCGCCCATGGACTGCAATGCCTTCACTATCCTCAGCTTGTGCTTGGGGCTTGTTCTTGCGAATATCAGGTTATCCCTCTTTAATTCTCTTTGCAGCGCTGCCTCACCCAGATTGTCCAAATCCTCACCGGTTAGAATATGTGCCTTTTTATGGCTGATTATTCCAACCCGCCTTGCTATAGCCTCGGCAGTCAGGCTATAGTCTCCTGTTATCATAATCACCCTAATGCCTGCTGTTCTGCATTTTCTTATTGCGCCAGGGACTTCCTCGCGGGGAGGGTCAAGCATCCCCACAAGCCCGATGAAGACAAAGCTATCCATGGATGGAGCGTCTGTTTTTGTGTCCTTGTACGCAAACGCCAGCACGCGCTCACCGCGGGAAGCGAGCTTTTTGTAAAATTCCGCTATATGTAGCCTGTCCTTTGGGCCAAGTGCCCTTGCCCTATTATTGACTGCTATCATTTTGCATGCAGCAAGCACCACTTCTGGAGCTCCCTTCATGTACGCGGTCCTTCTGCCATCAAGCACGTTGGTAGTTATCATCCGCTTTGTTTTGGAGTCAAAAGGCGATTCGTGTATCCTTTTTCCTTTCTCAATGAGCTTTTCTATGCTTATGAATTTCTCAGAAAAATGCAGTAAGGAGGTTTCAGTAGGGTCACCTTCAAACTTCTTATCCGCTGCAAGCCTTGCATTATTGCAAAGCACCATGGTCTGAAGCAGGCGCTGCAACCCCGTGATTGCTTCAACGTCTTTCTCATAGGCATGGATCTCCATGCAATTGACAAAGAGGGTGTTGACGCTCATCCTGTTCTGGGTGATAGTCCCTGTCTTGTCAGTGCAGATAACCGTGGTGCTCCCAAGGGTTTCAACAGACTCGAGATTCTTGATCAGGGCATTTTTCCTGGCCATCCTTTTGGAGGCAATGCTAAGGCAAAGCGTCACCGTTGGCAGCAGCCCTTCAGGAACTGTTGCGACTATCAGGCCCATTGCAAACATGAGGCTGGCGATGAAATGCTGTCCCCTGAGCAGGTTTACGACGAAAAAGAGGATACCTAATGAGAATGACATGGCAGATATTACCTTAATGAAATAGGCCAATTCACGGTGTAGCGGCGTCTCAACTGCCTTTGTCTCTTTTGTCAAGGCGGCGATCTTCCCTATTTCAGTATGCATGCCGGTTGCATAGGCCAGAGCTTTTCCGTCTCCTGACAGCACAAATGTTCCGGAAAAGACCATATTCCTTGATTCCAGAATGTTCCCATGGGTGCACTCCAGTTTCCTGAGTTGAGGCTCTGATTCTCCTGTTATGGAAGAATGGTCAACCTTCAGGGAGTTTTCCTCCACTAGTCTTGCGTCAGCAGGGACTTTATCCCCCTCCTTCAGGCAGATGATATCTCCAGGAACTATCTCTTTTGAGTTGATATCATGAATGCTGCCATCCCTCAGGACGGATGACCTTTCAGGCAGCATCTTCCTGAATCCAGCCATGACCATTTCTGAATGGTATTCCTGGATGAAGGTAAACACTGCATTCAGCACCACCACCACTCCCAGCGCTATGCTTATGTAGATGTTCCCCTTCCCTGGAGAAAGGTACTCTGAGAGCAATGAAATAAGCGACCCGGCCATCAGCAATAGGGCAAAGAAATTGGTAAACTGCGAAAGAAACCTGACTATCGGCGAAACCTGCTTCTTTGCTTCAAGAAGATTATACCCAAACTGTACGCTCCTCTTTATTGCTTCTTCAGAAGTCAGGCCGTCAGGGGAAGAGGCAAGCCTTTGGCAGAGCTTTTTTAGCGGGATACTATGCTCATCCATGCCTGCCAATGGGCATAAGCTCTATTTAAATTGGTAGGGGGAGCACAGGGGGAAGAGCACGACGGAACACGAAAAATTCCTTAGTGTCCTAATATCGTTCCCAGAGCATCCTATTCTCCTCAAGGGAATAGTGGGTCAAGAACGATTTAAGGACACGAGGAAAAATTCCATTTCGGTGATTTTCATTATCCCTATTTGCAGCAGGAGCAGGAACGAGAAAAAGGTGCAGTTGCCATTGAAGAAGAAGGCTTTGATGGGGCCTAATTAAACTCCTGCAGATAAATTTAAATTGAATCGCTTATTTAAAATTCTATAATACTCTTTGACTTCACTCATGATTTCTTCCGCTGGTTCAAAAACATCATTGAATTTGTTAAGGGTTTTCATCGAACTGGATACCATCAAAGAATCATATAGTATACACTCCACCTCCATGCGAATAATACTCTCGGGTACTGACGGAATACCATCATATTGTGGGGACTCCAACTGTTCAATAATGGCGTTAATTGTCACATTTCCCTTCCCTGGCTGGTCACTAAACCGGGGTCCACTATGCCCCAAAGAAATATACCTCAAGTACTTCGGCAGAGAGGATAGATGGTTCAATAATTCCAATCGTTCCAGATGTTCCGGCAGAGAAGATAGAACGGCCAATAATTCCAATCGTCCCAGATGGATGGACACCAACTCAATGGCAAAACTATAAGTATTCATTTGGTCACATGTAAATCCACAGTACGGAACATCATATATAAAATTAATGTGCATTGCTTATGATTAAATACAATGAGAGATTATAAAACTTTTGTATGGCCGTAACACTTCACCATTATGAAGCAGTCCTGCCCACACTGTAACGTGGCATGGGCATCATTCCGAAAAAATGCATTCCCTCAAAAACCATTGCCGACAGCTTCCTTGCCAAAAGCGGCGCTGCTGTTCTCTCTCCTTCTGCCTTCGGTGAGATTGATGACAATAATTCCGTCGTGCACTGCATTGCCGTCCATCCTTCAACCACGCAAGTAGCAGCGCTTAATACTGAGGCGATGGCTGCAACATACGCACTGCTGCCAGCGCAGCCCGAGCCGTTTT
>DUKR01000039.1 GCA_013329175.1 Candidatus Woesearchaeota archaeon | reverse complement strand
TATTATTCCAGCCCCAGCCTCTCCCCCCACCCCATCATGAGGTTCATGTTCTGCACAGCCTGGCCGCTGGCACCCTTCACGAGATTATCAAGCACGCTGACGACCACAAGCTGGTTGTGCTCATCGCTCTCAAACCCGCCGATGTGGCAGAAGTTGGTGTTCTGGACATCATGCAGGGAAGGAATTCCTTCAGGAAGTATCTTCACAAACGGCTGCCCCTTATAGAATTGCTCATATGCCCTGACTATATCCTCTCTTTTCATCCCCTTCCTGAGTTGGATGTGGGCTGTTGCCATGATGCCTCTGAAGGTGTCAATAACATGTGGCGTGAATGAAATGGGAATGCTAAAGAACTGCTGTATCTCATGCTTGTGCCTGTGCGTTGTCAGCTTGTAGGCGATGATGTTGTCTTTGGTGAGAGAGTTGTCCTTGGCATACGCTGAGTTCCTTCCAGCGCCAGACCAGCCGCTCTTGCAGTCAAAGATGATGCTCTGCGCAAATTTCTGTGCGGGGAATCCCGCAAGAATAGATGCGGTAACGTAGCAGCCAGGATTTGCAACAAAACCTGCTTTCCGAATCTTTGCCTTAAAGAGTTCAGGCAGGCCATACTGTGCCTGCAAATGGTCAATGTGCTTTACTCCATACACCTGCTCATAGAGCTTCCTGTCAGCAAAACGGTAGTCTGCCGAGAGGTCAACAATCTTTACGCCTTTCGCGGTCTGATGGACAGCTTCCATCGCTGCCTTGTGGGGCAGGGCAAGGAACAGCACATTCACCATCGCATTTACCATGTCCATCGGGTAATCGGTAAACCTCAGGCTGCCAAAAAAATCAGGGTAGAGCGACTTCACCTGCTGGCCTGCATAGGTATTGGAATTGAGTACTTTCAAATCTACCTTAGGATGCCTTGCAAGGAGCTTTATCAGCTCATAGCCCGTGTAGCCGCTAGCTCCGATGATGCCCACAGGCAATTTTCCTGATACCTTCCCATATCCCTTGCCCAATGCCGCAGCTTTCGTTGCGCCTTTTTTTTCCCCTTTGGCCTTTCCGGTCATCTGAGCACCTCATCAAGAATGTTGATGGCAATATCAAGCTCTTTCTCGGTGATTATCAGCGGTGGAAGGAACCTGATGGCTTTCTCAGTCACTGCATTGCAGATAAGGCCATTCTCAAGACACTTCACAACAACAGGCTTTGATTCACCGTCAAGCTCTAACGCTATCATCAGACCCATTCCGCGTATCTCCCTGATGCTCTGCTTCTTCTCCTTAAGTGCTGCAAGCTTTTTCATGAAGAGAGCACCCATGTTAGCGGCGTTGCTCATGATATCATGGGAATCTATATAGTCAAGCACAGCATTGGCCGCTGCGCAGGATATTTCGTTGCCACCAAAGGTTGAGGCATGGTCGCCTGGGTCAAAGTCAATGCCTGCCGCTGCTATGCAGACACCTATCGGAATGCCGTTGGCAAGGCCCTTAGCCGTTGTGACAATGTCGGGAACAATTCCCGCATGCTGATAAGCAAAGAACGCACCAGTCCTTCCGATGCCGGTCTGGACCTCATCCATGATAAGCAGGACTTTTCTCTTGGTGCAGACAGCTCTAACCCCCACCAGGAATCTCTTGGCCGAGACGTTGATTCCTGCCTCTCCCTGGATGGGCTCCATGATGACTGCAGCTGTTTCGGAAGTTATAGCTGATTCCAGGGCTTTCAGGTCGCCATACGGTACATGCTTGAACATGGGAACAAGCGGCACGAACTTGTCCTTAATCATGCTCTTCCAAGTTGCAGCAAGGCTTCCGAAGGTCCTTCCGTGGAACGCTCCAACAAAACTGATGATTTCCTTCTTTCCTGTGACCTTGCGCACCAGCTTGAATGCCGCTTCATTTGCTTCAGCTCCTGAATTGCAGAAGAAGCACCTAGCAAGCCCTGATTTTTTGGCAAGCTTTGCAGCAAGGACTGCCTGCTGTTGCATATAGTAGTAGTTTGAGACTCCAGTAAGTGTCTTTATCTGCCTGCTGACTGCTTTTGCTACCTCCTTATTGGCATGGCCTACAGGAGTTACTGCTATTCCTCCAAGCATGTCAAGGTATTTCTTTCCTTCAGCATCATATACGTAAGCGCCATTTCCCCTGACCATTGCAACGGGGAAGCGCCTGTAGGTGCTCATGACGTGCTTGCTCTCAAGAGTGATGATTTGCTGGGTGTTCATTGCCTTCATTTTTCCCTCGCCACAAACTCAGTTCCGCTTCCTTCATCCGTAAAGATTTCAATGAGCAGGCTGTGCTCAATTGTTCCGTTGATGAGATGCGACTTCTTCACCCCGTGCCTTACTGCCGAAAGACACGCCTCAACTTTAGGAATCATTCCCTTGCTGATGACACCTGCCTTGATGTGGGCCTGGGCCTTTCTTATGGAAAGGTGCGGGATGAGCCTGCCAGATTCAAGAACGCCATCAACATTGGTGAGAATGGTCAGCTTCTCTGCTTTCAGCCCTGCTGCAAGAGCGGATGCTGCGGTATCGGCATTGATATTGTAGCTCTTGCCCTCCTTGTCAACGCCTATTGACGAAACTACGGGGATGAGGCCGTCCCTGATTAAGGCGTGGATGACCTGGGGGTTTGTCTTTGTTATCAGCCCCACCCTTCCCAGCAATGGGTCCTTCTGCTTCACGACCAGCAGTTCATTCTCTGAGCCGCAGAGTCCCATTGGCTTTCCGCCTGCCTTTCTGATGTTGGCGCAGAGGTCGCGGCGCAGCCTTCCAAACACCTTTTCGACAATCTCCATGGTCTGATCCCCTGTCACGCGCAGGCCGTTGACATACAGGGGCTTGATGCCGGCTTTTTTCATCTCCTTATCTATCTCAGGCCCTCCACCGTGGACGATAACAGGGCGTATGCCGACCTGTTTCAGAAGGACTATATCAGTCATTACCGCCTTCTTGAGCTTTGGTGCAACCATTGCGTTGCCGCCGTACTTGATGACCACTATTTTGTCGTCGTACTTCTGGATGTAGGGCAGCGCTTCAATAAGCGTCAATGCCTTTTCATGGAGATGGTGCATGGGTATTCCAAAAGCGAAAGCGACTTTTAAATGTTTGGGAACCCCTTACTGCCTGTTCAATTCCGAAATTGGTTCA
>DUKR01000136.1:33194-40312 GCA_013329175.1 Candidatus Woesearchaeota archaeon | reverse complement strand
GGGGACGCGCCCTACGGGCTCCCCGTAGGACATTTTGCTTTTTGCAAAATGGCCGTCTGCAGCCATGGGTGGATGGATTTTTTCAGTATCGCCTAACGAGAGATTAAATGGATGAAGCCCCACACTGCAAAAGCCTTTTATACTTTCCTGAGACTTGCGTTTGATGATGCCAAAGGCAGCGACAAGGACAACTCGGCAGAAGGAATTGCTTGAGCAGGAGATAGCACACTCTGATGGATTCTTCACTGCAGAAGGCCTGCACAGAAAGGTAAGCGGGAAGGATGCAAAGTTAGGCATAGCAACAGTATATCGCTTCCTGAGGGATAAGAAAAAAAGAGGAGGTCTGCATTCCTATCTCTGCGACAACAGGGCGATTTATTCAAAGAGCGTCAGAAGCCATTGCCATTTTCTTTGTGAAAAGACAGGCAAAGTAACCCATTTCACGCTTGACGACCTTGACTTCCTGAAGGGGAAGGTTCCTGGCGACATCACCAGCATTCAGCTTGAAGTGCGCGGAGTGTGCAGGAAGTGCACGCAAGCTGCCAGAAGCAGTTGAATGAGTTCGAACTGCCCATTATTGCTATTAGGGATGTAATTCGCACAACTGAACTTGAAATGGCCATAATGGATAGGAAAACAGCAAATGAATTAATGGAAGCCAGCCTTGAAGAGTTGCTGGCAAATCCATGACGAAAGCCATGAAATCTCTTTTAGAAAATCAATCAATCAACTCAATCTCTATATTCAGCCCCTCGGGAATTGGCACCCGCATGACCTGATGAAGGGCACGCTCATCAATGCCCAAGTCAATCAGCCTTTTGTGGACGCGCATTTCGTAGCGCTCCCAGGATGCCTTGCCGTTGCCGCAGGGGCTTTTTCTCGTGGTGATTTTGAGGCGTTTGGTTGGCAGGGGAATCGGACCGCGAAGCTCAACACCTGTCTTGTCAGAAATATCCTTGATATACTCGCAGACTGCATTGAGCTTGCTGATGTCAATGCTCGCTAGTTTGATTCTTGCCTTTGACATAGTCGTTGTGCGTGCTCCATGATAATGCTTATGGTCACCATGATATCTTTTTAGGGAAAGCAAAAAAAAGGGAAGGCATCACATCGCCTTCTTGACAAGATCTATGCACATGCCTGCTGCAACGGTCTGGCCTGAATCCCTGACCGCAAAGCGTGACAACTGCGGAATCTCCTTCTTTCTCTCAATGACCAGCGGCTGGATAGGCTTTATCTTGAGGATTGCAGCATCGCCGTTCTTGATGAAGTCAGGATTCTCTGCAAGCGTCTCGCCTGTTGCAGGGTTAAGCTTCTTCAGGATGGCCGTGACCTGGCATGCTATCTGCGCGGTGTGGATATGGAACACAGGCGTGTAGCCTACGGTGATGACTGAAGGATGGTTCAGCACAACAATCTGGGCAGTGAATTCTGTTGCCACCGTCGGAGGGCTGTCTGGCTTTCCCAGGACGTCCCCTCGGGTAATGTCGGTCTTGCCAATGCCCCTGAGGTTGAAGCCGATGTTGTCTCCAGGCTCAGCCTCCTGCAGCTGCTCGTGATGCATCTCGATGGATTTGACCTCACCATTCACGCCCTTGCCCTCACGGCCAGGCACGACGATGACCTTGTCGCCCACCTTCATAATGCCTGTCTCTACGCGGCCGACGGGAACTACCCCGATGCCGGTGATGTTATAAACATCCTGGATAGGGAGCCTCAACGGAAGGTCAGTAGGCTTCTCAGGCACCTTCAGAAAATCAAGGTGCTCAAGAAGGGTTCCACCTGTGAACCAGGAAAGCTTGTCAGACTTCTTGACCACATTGTCGCCGTACAATGATGCCATGGGGACAAAGGGTATCTGCTCAGGCTTGAAGCCGACACTCTTGAGAAGCAGGGATACCTGCTCCTTCACCTTTTCAAAGGCCTTCTGGTCATAGTTCTTGACATCCATCTTGTTGACAGCAACGATAATCTGCTCGACGCCAAGCGTCCTTGAAAGGAATATGTGCTCCTTGGTCTGGGCCATGACACCCTCAGCACAGGAGACGACAACAACCGCTGCATCAGCCTGCGAAGCGCCGGTTATCATGTTCTTGATGAAGTCCTTGTGGCCTGGAGCATCAATTATGGTGAAGTCAAACTTGGGCGTTGTGAACTTCTTGTGGGCAAGATCAATTGTTACGCCGCGCTCCCTCTCTTCCTTGAGATTGTCCATGACAAACGCGAACTCGAACCCCCCCTTGCCAAGCTCTTCAGCCTTCTCCTTGAGCTTGCGCATTGACTGCTCGTCAATAACACCAGCATCATAGAGCAGCCTGCCGACAGTTGTTGACTTACCGTGATCAACGTGTCCCACGAACACAAGATTCAGATGCGGTTTATTCTTAGCCATTGGTAATAATCCTCCCCATGTTTCTTAGTAGCGTTTAGCGGTTCTTGGGAATTTTGGGGATGTTTATAAATATTGTGGTTAGAATATCGAGGGGAACAGGTTGAAATATTTACATCGTAGGAGTGATGGAAGGGTGCTGGCGGACCACCGCTTCCGACAGTTTTATAAATCGCATGGGAATCCCTTCAGGCCATACCCGTGAACTACTGGTGTTGAAGAGTAGGAGGGTTACAGGCAATGGAAAAAAAAGACGTAGCACAGGCATTAGCCTACATCAGGCAGCATTCTCCTCAAAAGAAATTCACTCAGAGTATTGACCTTATCGTTAACCTCAAAGGCATTGATGTCAAGAACTCCAGCCATAACGTGAACACTTTCTCCATGCTGCACTTTACCGTCGGGAAGAAGATGAAGGTCTGCGCCCTTGTCGGCCATGAACTTGAATCTTCAGCTAAGGAAGCCATGGATGGTGTTGTGCTGGCAGACCAGTTTAGCGAGTACAAGAGCAAAAAAGAAGCAAAGAAGCTTGCAGCACAGTATGACTATTTCGTGGCCCAGGCAAACATCATGCCGCAGGTCGCATCAGCCTTTGGCCCTGTACTTGGCCCTAAGGGCAAGATGCCAAACCCCAAGGCGGGGTGCGTAGTCCCTCCTAATGCAAACCTCTCTCATGCCTATGAAAGCCTTCAGAAGACCATTAGGATTGCAAACAAGCAGAGCAAGTCCATCAAATGCATCATAGGCAAGGAGGGTCAGAATGAAGAAGAAGTCATTGACAACGTGATGACTGCCTATAATACCATCATCCACAGCCTGCCTAATGAGGTGCATAACGTGAAGAGCGTGCAACTGAAGCTTACCATGGGTCCTCCCCTAACTATCGGCAGGCTTCCTCAGGACAGGAAGGGGGCTGAATATCATGCCTAAGCCTGAGAGCTACACGCCAAAGGCAGCCATGGAGAAGCAGGAT
Organism: Candidatus Woesearchaeota archaeon; assembly: GCA_013329175.1. Lineage (GTDB taxonomy): Archaea > Nanobdellota > Nanobdellia > Woesearchaeales > UBA11716 > UBA11716 > UBA11716 sp9638u. The sequence goes on along the minus strand of DUKR01000136.1, from coordinate 36,950 downwards.
GTGGTAGCGCAGCTCCTGAAGCTTATCGAGCAATCACCCATCATCGGCGCAGTCAACATGGAGAACCTGCCTGCCCCGCAATTGCAGAAGATGCGTGCTGACCTCAGGGAGGACGTCACCCTCATCATGACCAAGCGCAGGCTTATGAAGATAGCTTTGGAAAAGGCAAACAAGAGCAGGAAAGGGGTTGATGGCCTGGAAAAGCACCTGCTTGGCATGCCTGCTCTGATTTTCACCAAAGAGAATCCATTCAGGCTGTATCGCAGGCTCAAGAAGAGCAAGTCCAGAGCCCCTGCAAAAGGCGGCCAGACCGCGCCTGGCGACATCACGGTGCCGGCAGGGCCTACGCCGTTTGCCCCAGGGCCTATCATTGGAGAGCTTGGCGCAGTGGGCATCAAGTCAGGTGTTGACGCAGGAAAGGTCACCATCAAACAGGAATCCGTCGTTGCAAAGAGAGGTGATACCATCTCGGCAAAGCTTGCTGAGGTCCTGGCCAGGCTTGGCATCCAGCCCATGGAAGTGGGCCTTGACCTTACCGCAATCTATGAAGACGGCATCATCTACACAAAGGATATCCTTGACGTAGACGAAGATGCCTTCATGCAGAGCCTGCAGGGAGCAGCAGCAAGGGCATTCAGCCTTGCATGCTTCATAGCATATCCGACAAACCAGACTACTGAATACCTCATCGCCAAGGCTTTCAGGGACGCTAAGGCTATTGGGCTTTCGCAGAACATCATTGATGAGGGCATTATTGATGAGCTTCTCAAAAAAGCCGAAAGAAGCGCCCTTGGCGTAAAGGCTGCAGGCAACGTTGAGATTCCAGAAAAGAAGAATGCAACGGCAGATGCTAAAGAAAAATCACCCAAGGCTCGGCCAGAAAAGTCAACAGACGAGAAAGTGGCTGAGATAGTAGAAAAGACTAAAAAGCATGCTGAAGGGGAAGCGACGGCAGATGACCTCATACAGGAGGCAGGAAAGAAAGGATAGTCATCGTTACAAAGCGAATGGGGAGGATATAAAATGGAATACATCTATGCGGCAATGCTTTTGCACAAAGCAGGGCAAAAGGTCGAAGAGGCAGCAGTTAAAAGAGTGCTTGATGCTGGAGGGGTGAAAGCAAACGAAGCACGTATCAAGGCTCTCGTTGCGTCACTTGAAGGCGTTGACATTGACAAGGCAATTGAGACAGCAGCAGTTCCCGTTGCTGCGGCAGTTATGGCAGCAGCTCCAGCCTCCGAAGGCAAGAAGGAAGCAAAGAAGGAAGAGAAGAAAGAAGACGACAAGAAGACAGAGGAAGCAGCAGCAGCAGGGCTTGGTGCGCTCTTTGGCTGAATTTCTTTTTTCTTGTATTCTATCCTTCATTGTCAATCTCAACATTTTTAAAGTGAGTAACATAGCGACTGCGTGAATTACGTATGGTGTCAACGACGGAACACACAAAAACTGGCTTGGACCTTGAGCGGATCAGGCAGGAAGCATCAGACCTACGTTCTCAGCTTGCGGAAGTCAACGAAGAGAAAGAGCAGTGGTTTGCAAAGAAGCAGGAAGTCTCTGATAAGATAGTCCAGCTTATCACTGCTATCAAGCAGGAAAAGCAGAAGCGCAACTCCCTTACTGACGTGGTGAAGATTGACAAGGAGGAGCGAGAGAAACTGAATGCCATCATCAAGCAGAAGATAGAGGAGATACGAAAGTTTCAGGAGGAGCATAAGGGCGTCCTTAGTGCCCCTAAAAGGAAGGGCGATAGGAAGGAAAGCCCATCATTTCTCCAGGAGCAGATAGATAAGCTTGAGACAAGGATTGAGACTGAAGCTATCAGCTTTGATACTGAGAAGAAGCTGCGCAAGACTATCAAGGACATGAAGAAGCGCTATGATTCTGTGAAGGGCGCAACCGGTGCCTTCTCTGATATGCGCAGGCTCAACCACGAGATAAAGGAAGCAAAAGCTGCTGCTGAAGTCGTCCACAGGCGTGTTCAGGAAAAGGCAAAGGCCAGCCAGGACATCCATGACAGGGTGCTGGAGATGTCCAAAGGCATTGACCCTCTGCGTGAGGAGGAGAAGACAATACTTAAGAAATGTGCTGAGCTGAAGCGGAAGGCGGCAAGCATAACTGCCGCTCTTCGTGACAAGCAGGAGTCGCAGGGAGAACTGAGAAAAGAGGCTGACAAGAAGAAGGCAGAGGTCAGGAAAGAGAAAGCAAGGCATGAAGAGGCCATCCTCAAGGACAAGGAAGTGGCCGTTGAAGAGAAGATTAAAAAGAAGCAGAAACTCACCACTGAAGACCTGCTGGTGTTTCAGAGCCAGGCACTAAACTTGGAGAAGGCTGCTTCCAAGGGAAAAAGGAATGAGGAGGAGAGGGCTTCCCAGCAGCAGAGTGCTGATGCCGAGAAGAAGGAAGCTATGGATGAGGAGGAGAAGGCTGAAAGCAGCGATGGCAAGAGCAATTAAGCTCTGTCTCTGAACTTCTCTTTCAATACTCTCTCGACGGTTGCCGGGACAAGTTTTCGCACGTCGCCGCCGTTCTTTGCTATCTCCTTAGCTATTCCTGACGACAAAAACGAGTATCTCCCCCGTGTCATGATGAAGATGGTTTCAATCCTGTGGTCAAGCATCCTGTTGGTGAGCGCAAGCTGGAATTCATAGTCGTAGTCCGAGACAGCGCGAAGCCCGCGCACGATGACGGATGCCCTCTTTGTTCTTGCAAAAGTGATGAGCAATCCTGAGAAGGAGTCTACCTCAATGTTCCTGTACCGCTTCAGGATCTTCTTCAGTATGGCCATGCGCTCATCAACGGTGAAAAGTGGCTTTTTCGAGAGATTCTCACCCACCGCGACGATGATCCTGTCAAAGATGGGAACTGCCCTCTCGATGATGTCCAGATGGCCATTGGTCACTGGATCAAAGCTTCCAGGGTAGACTGCAATAATATGTTTAGCCATGCTCACACCTCAACTGCTCAATGATTCTTGCGACCTGCTGTTTGGTGCTCACTGGATTTTTTGCGTTCTCGATGATGAAATCAGCATGCTTTTTTAGTATGGGGAGCTGCGCCTTTATAATGTTTTCAGTTGAGGTATCATATCTTCCCACTGCCTTCAGCCGCCGGACCCTTGTCTTCCTGTCCGCATTGACCATGATGGTGGTATCAACAAGGTCAGTGAAGCCTGATTCGATGAGGAGCGCAGCCTCAATGATGATGTCTCTCCCCTTTTTGTTTCGTATCTCTGTTTCAATTTCTTTGCGTATTGCGGGCCACATGATTGATTCCAGCTGCTTCCTTTTTGGCATGTTTATAAATACTAAATTCCTGAGCGCTGCCCTGTTGGAGGTCCCAAGCATCTTTTCAACTTCCGTCTTCACTTGCTCGTCATTTTCCAAGATTCGATGCCCTATCCTGTCAGCGTCAATAGCAAGAAAGCCCTGCTCGCAAAAGAGCTGCGCCACCATTGATTTTCCGCTGCCTATGCCTCCGGTGATGCCTAGTATCATACGATAGTATGGATGCGGATGGTATAAAAAAGTATAGAAAAAAGGTACTCCTTCACTCTCCGGAAAAGGAATCAGGATAGCCATTAGTGTGAAATTATGGGATATCTATTAGGCAGGCTCGTGTTGAAGGAGCAATAGCAAAAAATCAATAGCAAAAAGGCATTAGCCATACCTCCCATCGCTTCCACAGCCAATGCGTAACTACATCCCTGTTGTTGCAGGCCATCATCTCATTGCACATTCCGAGGTAAACAAAAACGGC
>DUKR01000136.1:26692-33086 GCA_013329175.1 Candidatus Woesearchaeota archaeon | reverse complement strand
ACAAAAACGGCTCGGGCTGCGCAGGCAGCATGGCATGTGTTGCGTCCATCGCCCCAGTATTAGAGCGCTGCTACCTGCGTGGTTGAAGGATGGGCGGCAATGCAGCGCACTACGGAATGTTCATCATCAACATTTGCTGCAAAACAAGAATGAAAGAAAAACAAAGTGCTCGGATAAGAAAGAAGCCACCGGCAATGAGCTTTTTGGGATGCCCCTTTTTAGGGAATGATGCCCTGCAACGCTGCAAAGAGGCAGGCAAACTCCATGATGATGAAGTGTTACGAAAAAAGTGCCGCTGGCGAGACTTGAACTCGCGACCTCTACGTATCCCAGCTAGGCTTGATAATCATCGGCATTCCTGCCTCATTGCTCACATCATATGAGCGTAGCGCTCTAACCGGGCTGAGCTACAGCGGCAAACATCACCGTATGGAAGAAAAATGGAGACTTTATAAAAACTTAACTATGCCCTCTTTTATCCTGTCAGCCTCGCCTTTTGCATAGCTTTCATGTGGCCATGACTCAAAGCGCTTATCTCTTTCAAATCTGGGGATGATGTGGAAATGAAGATGAGGCACCATCTGGCCAGCTGCCTTATGATTGTTCTGGAGGATATTGAAGCCCTCTGCTCCTGTTGTCCTGACGATTGCGAAAGCTATCTTTTTTGCAGCACTCATCACTTTTGCAAGCAGCTCATCCGAAGCGTCGGTGAGCGTATGCACATGCTCCTTTGGCAACACAAGTGCATGCCCCTTGTTGACCGGATTGATGTCAAGGAGCGCAATGACCTCCCCGTCCTCATAGATTTTGGCGCAGGGTATCTTCCCTTTGATGATGCTGCAGAAGATGCATCCTTCCATTGCTTTTCACCTAGAGCATCTCGTGCTCATGCTCTTTTGGGTTGTCAAGGTCAGCAATCACCATGGTCAAAAGGTCATCCATGTACTCGCTTCCAGGGTTGAAGCAGATGGTTTTGCCAATCGTGCTTGCGTATTCGCCTGAGACAATCGGCGATTCGTGGACATGGCCGTGGAAGGTTGCAGGAGGCTGGTGCTGCTCGATGAAGAGGCGGATTGACCTGCTGCCTACATGGCGCTTGTCATAGAGCATATCAAGCTCAGTCTCAAACGGAGGGCAGTGAAAGACATAAAAAGTCTTTTTGGGGTCTGAAAGCTTTGCAAGCCCCCTCATGTCCTGAGCAATGGTCCCTTTCTCAGCTGGAGCACTCCTGACATCGTGCTTCGGGTCAGTGAGGGGCTTAGAATTCTCGTCATCGAGCTTCTCCCAGTCCTTGAGAAGGAATGGCGTCTCATTGACAAAGCTGTAGCCGACAATAGCGTGCTTTCCTATGGCCTGTGCCTTGTTATGGATGAGATGGAATGCCTTTGCCTTCTCTTCTTTCTCAAGGAGCGCCATGTTGATGCGGTAATCATCGTTTCCCATCATAAGGTAGACAGGAATGGCAATGCGCTTAAGCTTTGGGATGAGATAGGTTTCCAGAAATTCCTTCTGGCCCCTGATGGCCCCATCTAGCGTAGCCCCTCTTGGAAGAAGGTCGCCTCCGATGATGAGCGCCTTGATGTCCTTGTTATTTTCCAGAAACTCGCAGACCTTCTCGTAGAGGTTTTTGTTGCCGTGCAGGTCTGAGACGTAGGCTATTTTGAGCATGCTACCACCAACGGCATAGATTTTCCCTAGTTTTTTATTAATGTTTTGTTCAGAAAGCACAATATGGCCTGTCAATGAGCCCCATACCACTCTTTCAGCGACAACACCTGCATCCTGCTTTCCTTCTTCGCTTTCATGCCAGCAACTGTAGCAATGGTTGCTGCAACCGTTGTCGCATAGGGTATTCCAAGCTCAATTGCTGCTCTTCTCATCTGATAGCCATCTGAGCCTATCCTGCCTTTCTTGGGGATAAGGATAGCAAAATCAAGCTTGCGGCTCTTCATCATATCAAGTATCAGGGGGCCATCATGTATCTTTGGAACAGCCACCGCATGAATCCCATGCTCAGCAAAATACTCAGCAGTTCCTCTCGTACAGTAGAATTTGAAGCCAAGCGCCTGTAATTCCCTTGCCGCAGCAAGGAGTGATTCAGTCCTTTCCAGATGCGATATGGAGAATAGCACTGAGCCAGAGGTGGGAAGATCCTGATATGCTGCAAGCTGCGCTTTGTAATAAGCACTCCCAAAATCTCTGCCAATCCCAATCACCTCGCCTGTTGACTTCATCTCTGGTGAGAGCATCGGGTCAACGCCAACTAACTTAAGAAATGGAAAAACCGCCTCTTTGATGGAGACAAAATCAGGCTCCCTGTACTTTCCCAGGCTGAAATCAGCAAGCTTTTTCCCAAGCATGAGTTTTGTTGCAATTTTCGCAAGCGGCACGCCAATCGTCTTTGAGACATAGGGGACTGTCCTTGATGCACGGGGATTTGCCTCAAGCACATAGACCTCCTCATTTTTTACTGCATACTGGATATTGATGAGCCCTATCACCCTCAGCTCTTTAGCCAGCCTTGTGGTATAGCTTATCACTTTCTTTTTTACCGCATCACCAATCGTTTGGGAGGGGATGACACAGCAGGAATCGCCTGAATGGATGCCTGCCCGCTCGATGTGCTCCATGATAGCTGCAACATAAACCTCCTCGCCATCGGAGAGAGCATCAACATCCAGCTCAGTCGCGTTCCCAATAAACCTATCAATGAGCACTGGCTTCTCAGGGCTGACGTCAACTGCCTCATCCATGTAACGCATAAGCTCTTCATCCAGATCCACTATCTGCATCGCGCGCCCTCCAAGCACATAGCTTGGCCTGACAAGCACGGGATAGCCTATCCTGTTCGCTATGGCGATGGCCTCATCTGGTGATAATGCGGCTCCCCACTCAGGAGACGGGATGCCAAGCTTTTCCGTGACCCTGCCAAATTTCTTCCTGTCCTCGGCAATGTCTATGGATTCTGGCCTTGTGCCAAGGATTGGAGCCCCTGCTTTCTCTAAATCAAGGGCAAGGTCCATTGCAGTTTGGCCGCCGAACTGCAAAATGACGCCATACGGCCTCTCACAATCAACTACGTTCATGACATCCTCAAACGTCAGCGGCTCAAAGAACAGCTTGTCAGAGGTGTCAAAATCAGTGGATACCGTCTCAGGATTGTTGTTGATTATCAGCGCCTCAACGCCCTCCTCGCGCAGCGCAAACGCAGAGTGCACGCAGGAATAGTCAAACTCAATCCCCTGGCCTATCCTTATGGGCCCTGAGCCAAGGATGAGCACCTTCTTCTTCCCGCCTGGATTGCACTCGTCCTCCCCCTCATACGTTGAATAGAGATAGGGAGTCTTTGCCTCAAATTCTGCCGCGCAGGTATCAACCATCTTGTACGTTGGGATGATGCCTTCCTTCACCCGAAACGACCGCACTTCTGCTTCGCTCTTCCTCGTGATATGCCCAATCTGCACGTCAGAGAATCCCGCTTTCTTTGCTGCAAGGATTGATTCCCTGTCAAAGGAGATGCGCTTTGCATGGGCATGGATTGCAGCAAGCTTGTGCAAAAACCACCTGTTGATGCCAGTGAAGCCATGCACCTCATCAATGCTCATCCCTATGCTGAATGCGTCAAGCACGTGAAACATCCTCCTGTGCGTCGGCCTCTTCAGATAATCTATAAGCATCTCCCTGTCAGCAACAGGCTTGTCTTTGCCGTCGCAGCACAGCCCAAAGCGCTTGATCTCAAGGCTTCGCACCGCCTTCTGGAACGCTTCCTCAAACGTCCTTCCGATAGCCATGGCCTCGCCCGTTGACTTCATCTGGGTTCCGATGTGGCAGTCAGCAGTCACGAACTTGTCAAATGGCCACCTGGGGATTTTCACCACGCAATAATCAATGGCAGGCTCAAAGCATGCCTTTGTCTCTTTGGTCACGTCATTGGGTATTTCATCAAGCGTCATGCCTATGGCTATCTTTGCTGCAATCCTTGCAATCGGATACCCCGTCGCCTTTGAGGCAAGCGCTGAGCTTCTCGATACCCTTGGATTTACCTCAATGATTATGTATCTGCCAGTTTCGTAGTTGAGCGCAAACTGGATGTTGCATCCTCCCTCAATCTTCAGCGCCCTAATCACCCTGAGTGCTGCATTGCGAAGCATCTGGAAGTCAGCGTCATTGAGTGTCTGCGTAGGGGCAACGACAATAGACTCGCCTGTATGGATGCCCATAGGATCGAGGTTCTCCATTGGGCAGATGATAATGCAGTTCTCGTTGCTGTCACGCATCACCTCCATCTCAAACTCTCCCCAGCCCTGAGTGCCTAAAAGCGCTTCTTCAATGAGCACCTGATGGATGAGCGAGTGCTGCAGCCCCGATGCAGTAATGGCCTCAAGCTGAGCCTCGTCAGATGCTATGCCGCCTCCTGTCCCGCCAAGCGTATACGCTGGCCGTATGATGACGGGAAAGCCGCACTCTGCTGCAAACGCCTTTGCCTCAGCAATTGTTGTGAGCGCCCTGCTCTTTGGAAGCGGCTCGCCTATCTTGAGCATCAGTTCCCTGAACTTGTCTCGGTCCTCTCCCTTTTCGATGGAGTCAATTGACGTCCCAAGAACCTCAACACCCACTTCTTCAAGCACTCCTGAGTGGTGCAGCTCCTTCATAAGGTTTAAGCCAGTCTGGCCACCCATGGTTCCGAGGATGCCGTCTGGCTTCTCCTTTCGGATGATGTCAGCAACAATCTCGACGTCAAGTGGCTCGACGTACACCACGTCAGCAGTATCGGCGTCGGTCATGATGGTGGCTGGATTGGAGTTGACAAGGATTGTTGTGTATCCCTCCTCCCTTAGCGCTTTGCAGGCCTGCGTGCCTGAATAGTCAAATTCTGCTGCCTGTCCTATGACTATCGGCCCTGATCCTATGACCATGATTGACGTGATGTCAGTTCTCTTTGGCATGGTATCACTTCTTTACTATCCACGGCTTAATGCAAATCCCCAATAAACACATCAAAGATGTCCTCGATGTCATTTGGCCCAGGATTTGCTTCAGGGTGCATTTGTACTGACCTTATAGGCAATTCCTTATGCCTCATCCCCTCAACGCTTCCGTCATTGAGGTTGACGTGCGTCACCACCAGACCAGTTCCTCCAAGGGACTTCTCCTCGATTGCAAAGCCGTGGTTCTGGCTCGTGATGAATACCTTGTTTCTGGCAAGCTCTTTCACAGGCTGGTTGATGCCCCTGTGGCCGAACTTGAGCTTGTAGGTCTTTGCGCCCAGCGCTAAACCGATGATCTGGTTTCCCAGGCAGATGCCGCTTATGGGGTACTCCTTATGCAGCGCCTTGACGGTAGCTATTGCCTCCTTTGCCTGTTCGGGATCGCCTGGGCCATTAGCAAGGAAAATACCGTCTGGCTTCTTCATTCGTATCTCTTCAGCTGTGGCGTTGTAGGGCATCCGCCACACGCTCACCTCCCTCTTCAGAAAGTTCCTGATAATGGAAAGCTTGACGCCCGTATCTATCATGCAGATGCTCTTGTCTCCCTTTGCGTCATGGAATTTTGGGGCATCCACCGAGACCTTAGCAAGAAAGTTTTTGCTTGAGTAATCAGCTGCTGACTTTGCCCTGGCTATGACGCCTTGCCCGTGAATTGCATCTTCAGAAACCATGAGGGCGCCATTGATTACTCCCTCTTCCCTTATCTTTCTGGCCAGCATTCTGGTGTCGATGCCTGCAATCCCCGGCACATTGAATTCCCTGAGGAATGCATCGAGGCTCTTTACGGCATTACGGTGGGAATAGTGACTGCACAATTCCCTCACCACAAATCCTGCCACCTGCACCCTTTCTGACTCAAAGTCCCCACTGCGAACGCCGTAATTGCCGATAAGAGGATAGGTAAGGGTGAGAATCTGCCCTGCATAGCTTGGGTCAGTCAGCGACTCCTCATAGCCCACAAGCGAGGTATTGAAGACAACCTCTCCTGTAACTTGCATAGCTGCACCAAATCCAGTTCCCCGGAATATCGTGCCGTCAGCAAGGGCAAGAACGGCATTCAAAAGTGCCCACCCCTTAGATAAAAAAACCACCCAGTTATTTGCTTCATACTGAAAAATGGAGTTGACCAGGGGTGCCTATTTATAATTTGTGGTTTGGGGTAATACTTCACCATCCTGAAAAAGCCCTGTCGGTGAGGAAGGAGGCAGGCTCGCTGGATAGCTATGAGTTGAAGCCTTTTGGGATAAGAGTGGATAGGCTCGTTGGTGGGCTGGCATTCCCCAAAGCTCATTCAAAAAAAAGCATTAGCCATATCTTCCATCGCTTCTATAGGCAAGGGGGAACTTTATCCCTTTCGTTTCAGGCCATCATCTCAATTGTAAATTCAGAGGGAGAAAAGAAAAGTG
>DUKR01000136.1:0-26514 GCA_013329175.1 Candidatus Woesearchaeota archaeon | reverse complement strand
TTGCTGGCAAGGGCATGTGTTGCTGGCATCGCCCTCAGTATTAGAGCACTGCACAGGTGAGTATTAAGGGGATGTTCTAGAGCATATCGCTATCCATACCATAAAAGGAAGCCCATAACAGCAAGCGTCCCTGCCGCTATTGCCCAGTCTTTTGCTTCCGCCCTGCAGGAATTGATGGATGTTGTTCCTTTAGTTCTGTAGCAGCGGGATGCTACGGCATCTGCAACCGCTGCTGCTCTTGCGCTGGTATTCTGGACAACTGAAGCTACTAACAGGGAGACGCTCCTGAGCTTTCTTCTTTGAGAGCAACGGGAGCGCTGGGCCTGATGAATGGTGTCTGCCTCAAGAAACAAGACAGGGATGAAGCGGATGGTGAGGGAAAGCATAAACGAGATCGTCCTTGGGCTTGCCCCGAACGCCTTAACTGGCCATGCGAGAGATTCAAAGCCCCTGACCAGTGCGCTTATTGAGGTGGTGGCAAGCAATACGTGGGATACCATGATGAGGATGATGAAGCGAAACACGGTAAGGAGACCCTCTGCCATCTTTTCAGGGGAGAAAATGAAGTAAAAGATGAGAATCATGGCGTAGAGCGCAAGGAACGGCCTGATGAGCGCACCAAGCTTCCAGATGGCAATGCCTGCGCTTTTTGCTGCGATGCAGAGGATGATGAGAATGAATGCAAGCTTGGAGAATTCCATAAGAAACAGCAACGCACTTGCGAAAACCACCATGAGTATCTTTGCCTGCGGGGCAAGGTTATGCAGGAGGGTATCTTTGTACGTGTATTCCCCTATGAACCTAGGCATTGAGGCCAAACCTCCTCAGCAGGCTTGGGGTGACTTTTCCCGCATGGCCATGGAATCCTGCCCTTCCCCTATCGAGGATGAGGGCGGCAGTTGCGCCTCTCCTGGCCTCGCGGGGGTCGTTGGTTGCATGGACGATGGTGTTTCCTTCTGTATGAAGCCGTATAATCATATCCATGACATTCTTTCTGTTGAGCGGATCAAGCATGGTTGTTGGCTCATCAAAGACGATGCAGGAGGGCTGCATGACAAGGACGCCGCAGAGCGCTACAAGCTGCTTCTGGCCGTAGGAGAGGGTATTGACGTTCTGCTCTGACAGGTGTGCTATGCCCATCTTGCTGAGGATTGCCGCTATCCGCCGCTGCATTTCATCCAATGGAACGCCTAGGTTCTCAAGGCCAAACGCGATGTCTTCCCTGACGATGGACGCAACAAGCTGGTCGTCAGGATTCTGGAAGACCATGCCTACCTTCTGCCTGATCTCTTCGCCATGGAGCCTTGTGGAAAGATTCTCCACTCTGACATCCCCTGCCATCGGAAGAAGGAGGCCGTTAAGCAACTTGAGGAAGGTGCTCTTCCCGCTGCCGTTTCTTCCTAGCACCATAAGATAGTCATTCTTCCTGATGGTAAGAGAGAGGTTGCTGAGCGCTTGTTTCTCATCATAGGAGAACGAGACGTTTTTGAGGGTTATCATCTTATCCGCTAGTAATGGCCGCCAAGCATTTTTGGCATCCTATGATTTCACTTGCTTCTCACCCCTCTTTTTTCTCTCCCTTTTTCCTTCCCATACGCCCCCGATGCTGAGTTTAACAGCTTTTTGTCTATGGCATGGGCCAGGATGCCTTCCCTGTTGTGGTTGAGGATGGCGACGGTGCCATAGAAAGGCATAGAGACAGAGCTTCTTCCCAGAAGCTTTTCTTTCGGTGTCTCTCCTGCGGCGTTAGCCAGGATGAATGCGCAGCAACTCTCAATGGCCCTTGCCTCAGCAAGTGCCTGCATTTCTTTGGGCAGGGTTCCTTCTGTGAATCTGGTGAGATAGGATTTCGGATAACGGGCAGAGTAAGAGCACCATCTCGTCGGGCAGAACACTAGCTTGGCTCCTTTTTGTGCAAGATCTTGGGTGATTTGGGGGTAAAGCAGGTCCCTGCAGATTTGTATGCCTGCCAATCCGAATCGTGTTGAGATGCAGGCAACTTTCCTGCCAGGAGTTATCCATTCCCTCTCGCCTCTTTCAAGGTTTATCTTATCGTACCTTCCAAGCGCGTTTCCCTTATCGTCAAAGAGGTAGGAAGTATTATAGAACCTGCTGTTGCGCTTCTCTGCAATGCTTCCCATGACGCCGTGCATGCGGTAGAGCCTGCAGAGTGAGGCGAACCTCTCTTTTGCAATTGTTGTAGCCTGATGGCTGTATCCCCTTTTTTCTTCCTTTTTGAGAAAGTATTCCGGAAAAACTATACAGTCGCAGCCTTTTGCTTCTGCGAAGAAGGATGCTGCTTTGCTGAGGTTCGCCTCAAAAGATTCCTCCCTTTTGCACTGCACTATGGCGACATTCATGGTCTATTCGAAGGTGAGCGAGTAGAGCTTTATCTTTGCATCGGTTGCAAGCATGGCTTCTGCCTGCTTTTTTGATGCTCGCTTCATGAGCTGATACATTTTTGGATGCGTGATGTGGCGTGCTGCTTTCCTGTCACCCATGACAAGGGCCACTTTTGCGCCTGTGCGTGACGAGGCGACCATGCTGATAACAGTTCCATCGGCAATGAAAGAGAGCGCTGCTTTCTTTTTTGTATTGTAGAGGTACTCATTAGCCTGTTTCCAGTTGCCATCAGCATAGATGATGCCCTGCTTTTTTTTCTTTGCGCTGATGCTTCCAATATCTCCTCCTTTTCTGCTACCGCCATAGATGGGAGCGAATGCAGAATGAAAGGGATCCCCGCAAAATATTTTTTTCTCATTGATGTTGAGATGCTTCTGGATTTCCCCTTCAAGTGCAGGGTAGTTCCCCTCCTTGACATGGGAATATGCAAGCTTTCCTAAGCTGAACAGGAGCTGCGAAGGCCAGAAATGTAAGCCTAACGATCTTAACTGCTTTCTATCCCTGTCAAGGATGACGGGGTAGCGGATGCCAAGCTCCTTTATCGCTTCGCTTACTCTTTTTTTGTCTTTCTCAAAGGAGAATTCGAAAGGATGCAGGATGACAAATCCAAGGCCTTTGTGCCTGTACTTTTTTGCTAGCTTCCCAAGGAAATGAAGCGAGCGCAGGCAGTTCATGCAACTGTAGGTGAAGACGTCAACAAGGACAAGCTTCTGCCTGCCCCTGGCAAGGTAGCTTTCAAGAGAGGACGTGATGATTCCCATTGCCTACCGAAGGTATCGCCTGACGCTCATGGTGCTTGCAAGGTATGCAGCTATCACCAGTTTTATCGCGTCGCCGATGAGAAAAGGCAGCACCCAGCCTGCAAATATTGCGCTCCAGGGAAGCCCTGTACTAAATCTTCCCCATGTTGCGCCCATGGCGTAGATGATGATGGAGCCCGCAAGCATTGCGAAAACGTTTGCTGCGAGCTGCAGCTGCTTCTTTTTGACGCTGGCTGTGATGATGCCTACGGCAAATGCTGCGATGGGATAGCTGAAGAGGTAGCCTCCCGTAGGACCAAGCAGAGCGCCATAGCCTGAGCCTCCTCCTGCAAAGACGGGGATTCCTAAGGCGCCTACGATGAGATAGAGCAGCATCGCAAGCGCTCCATACAACGGCCCAAGCATGGATCCTGAGAGCAGGACGGCAAAAGTCTGCAGAGTGATGGGAACTGGGGTGAAGGGCAGAGGTATCTTCAACGGCGATATCGCTGCGGTGAATGCTGCAAAGAGGCAGGCAAATACCATGGGCCTGAGGTTTTTGGTGCCGTGGCTCGCCTTGTGTTTCCTGTTAACCATGGTTAATTCCAGAGGGGATTTTGCTAGGCAGCGTTATAAATTTTCTGGTTTGTTTGCAGTTAAATAGCAGAAAACATTAATGCTTCATGATGGTGAAGTGTTGTGCGGAATTACCTGACCGAGAACGCAGTGAACTCTTTTGATGACTTTTGCCAGGCGACTCTTGCTTCCTCTACATAAGCCCGATCAGGGCCTTTTCTGCAGAATGCAATGAGCTTTTCCAATTGTTCCTTTTCACCTTCTGCCACGACCTCTACTGTACCGTCGGGAAGGTTCCTAGCGTAGCCAGTGAGGCCGAGTCTCTGTGCTGTTTTCTGGGTGAAGGAACGAAAGAAGACGCCCTGGACAGTCCCTGATATGATGAGATGCAGCCGCAGCATAGCTATGGGAATGCATCTCTCCCATTAAAATGATTTCTGCACTGGACACACTGGACATGCGCGCGCAAACTATATCCGCATGCTGGGCCACTAGGATTGCTGAGGTGATTAGGTATGGCAAATCCAGACGATATATCAAAGGATACCATCAGCCGCCTGTTCTATGAGCAGATCAGAAGGCTTAGTGTTGAGAGGCAGCGAAGCTTTGATGAGCAGTTTTCAGGCTGCCTTGCCTGGAGGTGAGGGAGATGAAAACAAAGCACATATTCGAATGGGCGGAGATAGATGCAGGGAGAGAGGAAGGCTTCTATGACTTGACAGTTATCAAGGAGCTTGCTGAAGATGATGAAATCAGCGCAGCTGAGGAAGGGTTTATGTCAGGGTATCTGGAAGCCTAAATATCAGCGCAGAGAAGACGAAACCTTTTTCCTTTAAAAATATCGCTGCCAGATTTACTAAATCATTAAAAACCCCCGGACTACCTCCCTTTTTATGGACGTGTTCATCAGGGAAGAGTTGGAGCTGAGAAAGGATGATATCATAGACAAGATTGAAGAAGGGGCACTGTTCATCCACCCAACAGATACCATCTATGGCTTAGGGTGCAATGCGCTTGAGCCAAAAGCTGTCGCAAGATTGAGGGAAGTGAAGGGTTGCGGGAATAAGCCACTCTCAGTGATTGCTCCTGACAAGGAGTGGATAGAGCAGCATCTTGTACTCAATCAGAAGAGCTATGAGTGGCTTGACAAGTTGCCTGGTCCTTATACCCTTATTATTCCTGCGGGGGATTCCAGTCTTACGGCAATCCTTGCGCCTGGCCTGGCAACCCTTGGGGTGAGGATACCCCATCACTGGATTTCCGGATTTGTAAAAGAGTTGGGATTTCCCATCGTCACAACATCAGCAAACCTCTGCGGAAAGATGTTCATGACATCTCTGGATGACCTTGATGAGGAGCTTTCATACAAAGTTGATTTTGCGCTGTATGAAGGCGAGAAAAAGGCGAGGCCTTCCAACATTGTTGACCTCACTGGAGAAGAGAAAATAATAAATAGGCAGGCTGCTTCACATGGCACAAAACCCTTACTTTTTTAAACTTGATTCTATTCCTCCCTTCCTATGAAGCAGCATCAACAGAATATGTATGAAGCAAAACCTGCAGGCAGAGCTACTAATAAGGCTGCGCGTTTAGGTGAAAAGCTTAGGATTCTTGCCGCAGGCGACCTGCACGGCGATTCCAGCCTAGCCAAGCGCCTGGCTGAGAAGGCGACAAAAGAAAAGGCTGACATTGTCATCCTCTGCGGCGATCTCACCTTCCATGAAATATCTACCGAGAACATCCTGGGGCCGTTCAAGAAGGCAGGGCATAAGGTCCTGCTCATCCCTGGCAACCATGAGACGAACGCGACTGCTGACTTCATGGCTCAATTATATGACATGAAAAACCTTCATGGATACTCAGCAGTGTACAAAGACGTAGGCATCTTCGGGGCAGGAGGCGCAAACATAGGGCTGTTTCAGCTTGGTGAGGATGAGCTCTATAGCACTCTTGAGCATGGGCATGAAAAAGTGAAGAGTCTCTCCAAAAAGATAATGGTAACCCATGTGCATCCTGCAGGAACGGTGATGGAGAAGCTGACTGACATCTTTCCTGGCTCAACCGGCATCAGAAAGGCAGTTGAGTCCTTCAGGCCCGATTTTCTGTTGTGCTCTCATGTGCATGAGGCTGAAGGGATAGAGGAAAAAATTGGCTCAACAACGGTGGTGAACGTGGGGAAGGCTGGGAAGATTATCGAGCTTTAGTAGAGTTCTATTTTTGGAGTGCCGCCCTTTTCATCAGGATCCTCATAGGATTCATCCTGCCCTCTGGCTGGCGGCTCATCCCCCCGCTGGCCTGTCTGCTCAATGCCTGCTTCAGCAAAGATGCCATTGAAGGATGCATCCTGCTTAGGGGCCATGCCTTCCTGCTTGCTGCTTTGCTGATGGGTGTGTTCACCATTGAAGAGGGAGAAAATGCCCTCATTTGGCTGCTGCTCCATTGCACATACAGCAGCGTTTGCTTCGAACTTCCCTTCGCTTCCGCTACTATCCATAATGCTATGGAGGAGGGCTATTGCTTTTCTGATATCCCCATGAGAGTCAGCCTTGGTGTCAATCGTTATCCTGATGGAACGCTCACCTCTGCATCTCCTGCTTTGGATTATGCTGCTCTTAAACTTTTTCTTTTTCGTGCCTCAACTTCGTGGCTTTTCCATCTGTCTTTGCCCATTTTTAAGCACGGCTTCTGAGAAAGGCTCGCTATTGATTCTACGGAAATGTTGCCAGCTCCTCCACAACAAAACTGACACCAATCCTCGCCCATGAGAAGATGACAATAACTGCTATCAGGCTTGCCCAGCCTGCCACCTCCATCGGGATGATGGCTTGCCCAAGCATTGCTGCAAACCAGTAGATGATTGCACTTGCCGCTATGGCAATAGCGTAGATGCCAAGAAAAGAGATGGGATAGCGTAAGCCGAGTCTGAAGGTTTCTGCAATCCTTCTGAAGATTCCCTTGCCCTTCTTGAGCTGGGCATAGAAGATGAAACTGAAATAGAGGAATGCGGCAATGCCAGCGACAATGGCGTAGGGATGAATGAGCATGGCTATGGCAAGGAGAATAGCAAATCCAAATGTCCAGAGGAGGTAGGCTGTCATGTGCCTGAAGAAAAAGCCCTTGGTGAAGTTGACCCCAAGGGTGAGCGCCCACACCTTCCCTTTGAGCGCGATGCTTGCGGCAATGATGATAAGTAGGGATGCGATAAGGCCAGAAATGACCTTTCCTAGCTCGCTGGTCAGCGCCTGAAGCTGCTGCCCGGTTGCTGTGATGAGCGAGGGGTCAAGCCCTGCTCCAGTTCCAGCCTGTGCTGAGACTGCCTGCAGCTGTGGAATCAGGTACTGAAGCTTTAGTGCTGACTCTCCAAGCATATTGGAAAGGATAAAGAGGACTGCAATGACGAAGGCAAGGAGGGCTATGTCAAACGCCGCTATCTTCAGCACTTTTTTCGGGTTCAGCGCTGCTTTGCATGCCTTCTCAAGCAGGGCATACTGTGATTTAATGGATTTCTGCACCATCTTCCACTTTTTCCACTCTGACGGTCTCATTTCCCGCGCGAAGGGTATGGCACTTGAAGAGCGCCCTGCCCTCTTTGACCGTGAGCTTTGCTTCTGCCACTGCTTCTATCCTTACCTGAGAAGTCCCTGGCGCAAGGCCGCCTGCATTGATGAGGGTACCTGGCTTAGCATCATTGATGGTCAGCAGGCCGACTTGCCCATCCTTGCTGACTCCTGCAAGCAGCATTCCCTCGGAGAGGATGCCGCGAAGCTTTGCTGGCTTTAGGTTTGCTACAATGATGATTTTCTTGCCCTGCAGTTGCTCTTTAGCGTAGTGCTCACGCAGGCCTGCAACAAGCTGGCGCTTCTCATTGCCTGCATCTATCTGGAGGACGTAGAGCTTGTCTGCCTCTGGGTGCTCTTTCACCTCAACTACCTGCGCTACCATAAGTTGCAGGGGGAAGGTCTCTTTCTTCTTTTCCTCCATTTTCCCTATAAGTATTGCTGGCTCTCCTATGGTATGCTCTGTTGTTTCAAAGTGAAGGCCATCCCACGCAAGGCTGCCGAGATTGAGCTGCTTTTCAAGCCCCTCGCTAAACCTGGGGAGGATGGGCTTAGCGGTGATGGCAATAATCTTAGCGATGTTTGCCGCAAGGCCAAGGACATCATGCATCTTCTTTCTGTTGGTGGAGAGATGCTTCCATGGCTCTTCTTCCTGAAAATAGCGGTTGCCTATCTGGGAAATGGCAAGGATGTCCTTGACT
The DNA here is from genome assembly GCA_013329175.1 of Candidatus Woesearchaeota archaeon. Lineage (GTDB taxonomy): Archaea > Nanobdellota > Nanobdellia > Woesearchaeales > UBA11716 > UBA11716 > UBA11716 sp9638u. The sequence goes on along the minus strand of DUKR01000136.1, from coordinate 18,537 downwards.
GCAGCAGCAGTGTTGCAGTCCTCATACGCATCGGCTATTGCCCTTGCCTTCCCGAGGATAGCCTGCTTAAGGGCACGGTTGTCTGCAACGCTGCCAATCCTGCCGTCAAAGTTCTTTTTGAGGAAGGAAAGGGCCCGATAGCAGAAGTTGCCGACGTTTGCGACAAGCTCATTATTAGTGGTGCCACGAAAGTCATTGAAGTCAAGGTCAATGTCTGCCATCTTCTTTGAGAGCATCTTGGCGTAATAGAACCTCAGGCACTCGGGATTGTACTTGTCAGCAAATTCTGCCGCTGTCAGGAAGGTGCCTCGTGATTTTGACATCTTCTCGCCATTGACCGTGAGAAAGCCATGCACCACAAGCTGCTCAGGAAGGGTGAAGCCAGCTTCCATGAGCATGGCAGGCCAGAAGAGGAAGTGGAAATAGATGATATCCTTCCCAATGAAGTGGATGATTCGTGCATGGTTCCAGCCGTCTATTGCCTTCTGGACGTCATTCTTGCAATAATTTGCGTAGCTTGAGATATAGCCGATAGGCGCATCAAGCCAGACATAGTAGTACTTGTTGTCCTCGCCTGGAATCCTGAAGCCAAAGTAGGGGCCGTCTCTTGATATATCCCAGTCCTGAAGGCCTTCTGTTATCCAATTCCTGACGTAGTTGACAATCTCAGGCTGCAGTGTATTGTTGCTGGTGAGCCAGTGCTCTATCTTTTCAGAGCAGTCGCTGAGCCTGAAGAAGTAGTGCTTTGACCTCCTGAGGACCGGGGTTTTCCCGCTGATGACGGAGTAGGGGTTGATAAGATCTGTTGTCCTGAGCGACGCGTTGCATTTCTCACAGACATCGCCATACTGGTCAATTGCCGCACATTTCGGGCACTCGCCCTTGACGTACCTGTCGGGAAGGAATCTCTGCACTTCCTCATCATAGAAGGTCTCCACGTCTTTGGTGTAGATGAAGCCTTTGTCCTTTAAGGTATGGAACATCCTGTCTGCAAGGGCTTTCGTCTCTTCTGAGTTTGTGGAGTAGTAGGAATCAAACGAGATGTGAAAGCGGGTGAAGTCCCTGAGATGCTCTTTGTGGACTTTTGTTATGAGCTCTTCTGGCGTTATGGAAAGCTCATGCGCTTTCAGTTCTATTGCAGTTCCGTGGGTGTCGTCAGCGCAGCAATAAACTGCGTCCTCTCCTTTGAGCTTGAGGAACCGAACGAATATGTCAGTCTGGATGTATTCCACCAGATGGCCGATGTGAATGGGCCCGTTGGCGTAGGGCAATGCTGAGGTTATGATGAGCTGTTTTTTCGTGAATTTGACCACCTATTTACTAGGGGCTGGAGAGCGTATTTAAAGGTTTGCGTGCTTTTTTTTCGGCAGCATAGGCTATGATAAAATTTAGGCTATGATAAAATTTATAAGGGCAGGGGGATGACTACTTTTCATGATAGAGGAGAGCCAGATCAAGAGGATACGAAGGCATATTGACAGGATAGATACCGTCATAATCACTGCTCTTGCTGAGCGCTTCTCCCTTATTCCAGAGATTGCCGAATACAAGAAGCAGCACAACCTGCCTATCTTTGATGAGGATAGGGAATTGCAGATTATGGCAAAGCTCAAGGACATCGCAAAGGCACAGGGGCTTGATGAGGGGTTTGTTGAGGAAGTTTTCCTCTCAGTATTCAACGAGGCAAAGCGCATCCAGAACGAGTTAATCAACGGGAAGCAGGCAAACTGACGGTGATTGTTCAACGCGGCTCCACGCCACAGGAGTTTTTATCATTCTTCATCGCAAATCTTATAAACTAGACTATCGTTAACTCCTCCCATGAAATACACAATGCCTCAGGAAGTGGAGGTGTGGTACCTCATCCCTTCACTGCGCAGGGAGTTAGCAAAAATGTTTATCTCTGTGCATGGGCTCTCGCAGAAAGAGACAGCAGGCATCCTTGGGATAACTGAATCTGCTATCTCTCAGTACCTTAACTCAAAGCGCGCTAAGGAGATGAGGTTCTCAGCAAAGGATATCACTATCATCAAGAAGGCAGCAGCAGATATCGTGAAGGACAGGGGCAACATAAGGGAGCATCTTTACAGGCTATGCCTCCAGTTCAAGGGCTCAAAAGCGCTGTGTGACGTGCATCAGGAGCATGACCCAACCGTTCCTAAAGATTGTAATCTCTGTGCCAATTATCATTAAATCTCCATCAAATCCATGCCGCAGAAATTCTAGTCAGCTCTCCATCTCAAAGGAGATATGAAGCTCCCTGCTCTTAGGCTCAAACCTGCGGTAGGTAACATGGGCCATGCCAAGGAGTTTCTTTGAGGCCTTCACGGAGTCAGTGTCCCTATACTTGTCCGAAAGATAGACAATCTCTTTGATGCCTGACTGGATGATGAGCTTGGTGCACTCGTTGCAGGGGAACAATGCGACGTAGATTCGGGCGCCTTCAAGGTCCTTTGTTGCATTGAGGATAGCGTTTGCCTCGGCATGGACAACGTAGGGGTATTTGGTATCGTTAGGACTCTCTGCTTCCTTCTCCCAGGGAAGGAGGTCATCAGAGCAGCCCGTGGGAAAGCCGTTGTAGCCTATCCCTATTATCCTATTCTTCTGATTGACTATGCACGCTCCTACCTGAGTACTCGGGTCCTTGCTTCGCTGGGCTGAGAGAATTGCTATGCCCATGAAGTACTCGTCCCATGAGATGAAGTTCTTGCGTTTCATAGAGAGGAAGAAAGTCCAGAGGATATAAAAAAGCTCTGCTCACCTCTTCTTTTTCCGAAGAAGCATAGCTGCCGCTGCAATGCCCACCATGAACCCCAGCGCTGCAAACACAATGATTCCACCAGCTTTTGGTTGAGGTTTAGAGGGGTTTATCCTTGCTCTGAGAATATCTTTTCCTAAAGGTCCTTTCATGGCAATCTCCTTTGCTTCATGCTCATAGGGTAGCACCAGGGCAAAGTCGGTTTGATTATGGCGGATGATGCCTCCTGAAAGCTCGCCTGTAGCGTTATCTGCAATGTCGGTAAACTCATTGAGGGGTATGTCAAAAGGGATGCTTGCTATGACACTGCTGTCCGCGCCTATAAGCTCCGCTGTAAAGATTCCTTCCCTGATGCCTGGGGCATAGCCGTATTTGATGAGCTGCTCCTGCACGCTCAGGCCTGCTTCATCATAGTGGAAGCTGACAATGAGCACCTGGCCATCAGCGGCAATAGTGAACTGAGCAATCACCAGCATGACCAGCAGGCTGGCCAATGCTTTTTCTGGCATTTTTATCTTGGATTTTTTGGTCATTTTCCTGTTCGTTATAGCAAAGTGCAGTAATAATGAAACTCTTAGATATGCACTTTGCTATACTAGCAGAAAACACAAATGTTCGATAATTAATGTTTTCTGCTATTAGGTGTTAAGCAAGTGACTCCTGCTATCTTTCGCTGGCTTTAGATTGAACCATTTTCCCTGCTATGATTCTCTCGTTCAAGGGCCCATAGCTCTTGATGTCCAGGTTTTTCATGACTGAATTCTCCGTTGGCCTGTAGTAGACGCTTAGGGAGCACCCTTGCCTGCAGGACGTACCAGAAACCCCAGCCCACTCATTGCAGCCTGCCTCATCGCAGTTTGGATAGTCCTCTTCCCGAAAGTCTATGGCGCGATAGTAGCGGTCATCGACGTATTCATCAGCAAGCTTGCCGAAAATATGGCCGAACTCATGGGTGAAGACTGTAGGCTTGTCTGCTGTGTTTATCTTCTGGAGATTTCCCTTTGCGCTTGAGCGGACAGGGACAAGCGAGTCATAGACCTTGCTTCGCTCAGCAAGGACAGTGATGAAGTCATGAGGGCAGTCGCTTGCTGCCCGCTTAACCTTAAAATCGTCGCAGGTGATGATTGAACCTACCTTGCAGCCAAGCTCAAGAGCACTATCAACCATGTAGAAGGTGAAGAGCTCAGGGCTTGAGGCATAGGGTTCGGTATCAAGGAAAATATTTTCTGCATAGAACTCTGCGTCTTCCCTAAACCTGTCAAGGTCATTATAGCCATGAGGAAGGAAGACTATACCGATTGTCCCTTCATCACCACTTCCTATGACCTTGCTGCAGCGGTAGCGCTTATCGCTGGCGTTCACCTCGCTGATGATGGGTTTAAGAGGCGCGCTTTGCATCCTTAGCCTGATGCCATTTCTTGTGGCTTTGAGGCAGAGGGGATTATTGCCTTCATCAAGCGTGAAATCCTTGGCTGCGATGGGAAGATAGCTGTCTGTTGGCTTGATGAATATTGTTGCGCCTTCATATCTCCTGATGAGCTGGTTGAGTTCAGGGTCAATAAGGGTGTTGTACTCTCTTGACTCATCAACGAAGCAGACGGTATCAGCATCGTCGGGAAGGGTGAATGCCTCTATGCTGGTGCTGCCTTGCGGCCTGAGCGCTGATGCCTTGTTTGCCTGAAGGGCCTGCAAAAGGCCGCTTCTGAAAACGACTGCCTCTGCCTGCTTCACCTGGCTGTTTGCGCTGATGATGTAGGATGCGCCAAGAAAGAGAGCCGCCGCTGCTATGATAATGACAAGCACAGCGAAAAGGAGGGTGCCAAGATTCCCTTGTTGCATCATGCTTTTCTGAAGGCTGCCCGCTTAATAAAAGTATCGTGGGGCGGAGAAAATGTCAAATGACGGTGCTAATGTAGGAATTCCAGACATCCATAAAAATCCGCAACAGGACAACTGACCCAGCACATGAGCAAAATCATAGCGAGACCTTTTCAACCCACAGCTCAATCACTTTGCCCTTGATCTTCTCCTGTGCATGATGCTCATGCTTTGCAACAGGGGCGATTTCAGTTACAGCAACCTTTACCGCGCCTACCTTCACCATGATCTGCGATGCCCATGGCTCAAGCATCTTCTTTAGCTCTGCATCACACATAACAATCACCCGTACAGCATCAGATTTTACCATCCCAGCTTTCTTGCGAATGGCCTGAACGCGGCGCATCAGCTCTCTGGCATATCCTTCAGCATCAAGGGCATCACTCCTTTCTGTAGATAGGTACAGATAAGAACTGCCAAACCCTACCTCCACATACGGGGAAGGGACCTTGCGCACAGTCTCAATATGCTTCTGAGTGATAACAACGGGTGCTCCATCAACCTCAACCCCTGCAAGCGATTCCTGCACGTGCAATTCCTTCACGTTCGTCTGCCGCCTGATAATCTCAGCAAGGATCGTGCATGCCTCCTTCACCCTGCTGTCAGCAGTCACTACAACCACCTCTTTCAGCGGCCATCGAACGCCTAGCTGCACCTTCTCCCTGCCTGCAAGAATTGCCTGGATAGCCTGCTCAGCAATCCCTACCTGCTCTTCCAGCTCCGCTGAGATAAGCTGCTCATCAGCATTCGGCCATAAGAGATGGTGCACGCTCTCTTCAGGAATGGAAAAGTGCCCTTTGAGATTCAGGAAGATAGCCTCAGTGATAAAGGGAGCAACTGGCGCCAGCAGCTGTAATATCCCCACAAGCACCTCAAAGATGGCCTTTGCAACAACTTTCTTCTCTTCTTCATCTTCGACTATCTTCTCCCTGATGAAGTGAATGTATGACCTTGAGAGATCCCCTATCAGTGCCTCAATCATGTCAGGCACCTCATCAACCCTGTACTCCTCAAAAAGCGCAGTCACCTCCCTGATGGCATGATGGAGCCTTGAAAGGATATACTTCTCTTCAGTGCCGTACTCATTGGCGAGCACTTCAACTGATACAGGATTGATGCCTGAGTTCTCGCAAAGGTCAATCAGGTACTTATGCAGGTTCCACAGGATGATAAGCTGCTTATGCTTGACTTTTGCCTCATCAGGATTATAGTTTATGTCAGTTCCTGCCCGAGCCCCCCCTATCATATAGAAGCGCAGAGTATCAGCCCCCAGCTCATCAATAACTTCATACGGCGAGATGACATTGCCAAAGGACTTTGACATCTTCCTCCCCTGTGCGTCCTGGACAAACCCATGCATGTAGCATGCCTTAAACGATGGCCGCTCAAGAGCTATCATTGATGCCACCATCAGCAGGTTGAACCAGCCCCTGATCTGGTCTTTTCCCTCAAGGATGAAATCTGCAGGGTAGAGCCTTTCAAACAGCTCCTTCTGTCCAGGGTAATAAAGGCAGTTCCATGATGCGGTTCCCGCGTCGACCCACACGTCAAGAACGTCAGGAACCCTCCTGTACTTCTTTCCATCCTTCTCAATAACTACAGCATCAATATCGGGAAGATGCATATCTGCAACACTCTTGCCTGAAAGCCCCTGCAATTCCTCCTTTGAGCCTACAACGATGATATCAGCATCATCCTTCTCATTCATCCACACAGGAAGGGGCACTCCCCAGAAGCGCTGCTTTGAAATGGAGTTATCACGAAGGTTCTTCAGCCAGGAATCAAAGGCATTGAACGCTGCTTTCGGAACCCAATGGATAGCTTCGTTCTCCCTCACCATCCGCTCTTTCATATCCTCTATCTTCAGAAACCACTGCTGCGTCGCACGAAACACCACAGGCTGCTTGCTCCTCTGCGCAAACGGGTACTCATGCTCAACCTCAGTCTTTGCAATAATCGCTCCAAGCTCCTCAAGCTTCTGGATGAATTTCCCGTTGTCATGCCTTGCGTGAAGCCCTGCAAAATCTCCCATAGTATCAGGGAACCTGCCGTCAGGAAGAAGCAGGTTCCACGCAGGAATGTTGTTGCGATGGCCTACTTCGTAATCTTCAGGGCCGCACCCAGGCGCCATGTGCACCAGGCCCGAACCAGCCGAAAGCGTCACGTACTCCTCAGACAACACTATGGTGTGCACGTTGGGATGCTCCTTTTTCAGGGAGTCATACTGCTCACCAAGGATGAGGTGAAACGGATGTACGTACCGCATGCCTGCAAGAAGATCTCCTTTGATGCTCTCAAGCTCATCATAACGCCTGTTGGCTACTGCCTGCACAACCATCGGCGCCAGGCCTTTTGCAAGAATCCACACCTCGTCGTCAACCTTTGCCCTGACGTACTCAAGCGCTGGATTGACCATGATGCCAAGGTTGAATGGTATGGTCCATGGCGTCGTTGTCCAGATGATGAAGAACTCCTTTTCTTTGCCTGCAACGGGGAACTTTACAAAGATAGATGTCTCGGTAACCGTTTGGTACTCTAGCTCATGCTTAGCGCAGGCTGTTTCATCCTGCCAGTCCCAGGCTGTAGAGCGATAGCCCTTATACAATTTGCCCATCTCATGCGCCCGCTTGATGAGCCACCATTCGCCGTTGATGAATTCGTCAGTGATGGACTGGTATGCGTGCTCAAAATCCATCCAGACTCCCATCCGCTCAAAGTCTGCGCTCATAGCCTGCATGTTCTCTATGCACAGCTTTTTGCAGGAAGCGATAAACTTTCCAACGCCAAATGCCTCAATATCCCCCTTTGTCTTTAAGCCAAGCTTCTTCTGAGTTGCATTCTCGGTAGGCAATCCATGCATATCATAGCCTGCCCTGTCCCACACGTCAAGCCCCCTCATACGCTTGTAGCGCAGCACTGCATCCTTCAGCGCCTTGTTCCATGCTGTGCCAATATGCACCTTGCCTGAGGTGTAGGGAGGCCCGTCAAGAAAATAGAACTGCCTGTTTCCTTTATTTTTATCCTTCGCTTTCTCATAGGTGGCATGATTCTTCCAGTGATTGGCTATAGCTTCCTCTGTCTCCTTGGGGTTGTAGGATGTGAACCGCATGCATGGCAAGGGCTGGCAGAATGTATATAAAGATTATGGGATGGCTACTATTCCAAAAAAACAGCTCAGAAAAAAACACGGACTACGGCCTTACATTACGAACTGGGCCGCACCCCCAAAGACGAGCTGGAAGATTACATTTATATCCTACAATACTACATCAGAGCTATGCTTAAAAAGCTCCTCTGGAAGCTCATCGAGTTCCTGGCAGGTTTTTTCATACTCCCCCGGTTGATAGCCCTGTTCCTTATGGCCCTCATCCCCTTCCTTGGCCTCGACGCACAAGCGTCGCTGCTTCTGAAACTAGGCCTGTCAGCAATCGCCCTCGTTGCGCTCTTCTTCTTCCGTAAGATAGTAGCTCTCGGCTTCCTGTGCGCGATCATATGGGAATATGCAGCAGGATACCTATCTTTATTTGGAGAATAGCGCAGAACACCTGAGCAAGAGTTGATACGGGATAGGCTTTTCCAGAGGCTGCCTTCTTTTTGAACTACTGCCTGGTGAAGAGCGCACCGTAACATTTATATACAGACCAAAAATTCCTAAGTAATATGCTGGGCAATTCTTCTCGTAGTCTATGGGCTATCATCTGACATTGCAGGGATACCTCTGGAATGCTATCTGAGAAGAAGCATATTGCCCGCATGAAACATGCCCTGGTAGTGTAGTGGCTATCACGTGGCCCTGTCGAGGATCGAGGGAGGTCCACGGTAAGGCTTCGACCCGGGTTCAATATGGCTGCATCCAACAGGATCAGTTGTGGAAGTCCCGGCCAGGGCGCTCATAGTAATGGGCCGGTAGCTCAGCCTGGCTAGAGCGCTTGACTTTTAGCGGGATGCCAAATGCCGGCTAAGCCGAAAGCAATCAAGCGGTCGCGAGTTCGAAGCAGAAATCATCATCGGAAGGGTGGTAGCGAAAGTCTCGTCCGGCCCATCATAGTACCAAAGCATCAGGGAGCAGTAAGCAGCGCTGGTGAAATCATTTAGGGGAGTGGTCAACCAAAAATGGCAAAGCAAAAAAGCGTCATAAAAGAGCATATTCTTCTGCCTGAGCACGTCAAACTGACCGACAAGGAAAAGGAAGCAGTCCTCAAGCACTATGGCATAGCCCAAAGGCAGCTTCCAAAGATATTCAAGAACGATGCTGCTATCGCCGAGCTGGACGCAAAGCCTGGTGACATCATCAAGATAATCCGCAACAGCCCTACAGCCGGGCAGACCATTTTCTACCGTGGGGTGACCGATGTTTAAGTACAGCCAGCTACTCATCCAGAAATATTTTGAGGAAATGAGCTTTGTCAATTCCAATATCGGATCATTCAATAACTTCCTTGAGAAAGAAATTAATGCAATAGTTGAGGAAAATCAGGACGTCATCCCGACAATCATCCCGCAGAATGTGGATGAGTTCAAGATCCGCCTTGATAAGATCCGCCTTGAGCCTCCGGAAATCACTGAAGCTGATGGCTCAAAACGCGATATTTATCCCATTGAAGCCCGCTTGAGAAAAATAACGTATTCATCTCCGGTCTACCTTGACATCAGCGCCCATATCAATGGAGTCCAGCGTGAGACCGTCACAGCACTCATCGGCAACCTGCCCATCATGCTCAAGAGCAACATCTGCCATCTCTCAAAGCTCTCCAGGGAGGAGCTCATTGCAAAGGGAGAAGACCCAGACGAGCCTGGAGGCTACTTCATCATCAACGGGACCGAGAAGGTTCTTATCAGTATTGAGGACCTGGCAGCAAACCGCTTCCTTGTCGAGAAGGACCACCTTGGCCCCTCTGAATACGTGGGAAAGATTTTCTCAGAGAGCGGCTCCCTCAAGATACCGCATACCTTAGAGAAACTCAAGGACGGCATCTTCTACCTTACTTTCACCCGTGTCCAGCGAGTGCCCCTTATCGTAGTCATCAAGGCCCTTGGCATGCTCAAGGATGAGGAGATCGTCAGGGCCATAGATTCCAGGCATACTGACGAGATAATGCTAAACCTTTACGACTTTGTCGCAATCAAAAGCCAGGAAGATGCCATTGACTACATAGCAAAGAAAATTGGCATTACCCAGGCAAAGGACATAAGGGTGGAGAGGACACGAGAAATAATAGATAAGTATCTTCTGCCGCATCTTGGAGTGACCGAGAAGGATCGCCTGATGAAGGCACAGAACATCTGCAAGCTTATCAAGAAGTATCTGCATGTGGCACTTGACAGGCAGAGAGGGGATGACAAGGACCATTACATCAATAAGAGGCTCAAGCTCTCTGGAGACCTGCTGGCAGACCTCTTCAGGGCTAACCTCAAGGTGCTTGTCGGCGACATGATGTACAATTTCCAGAGGCTGGTCAAGCGCGGCAAGTTTCCGTCAATCAAGCAGATTATACGCGAGAAGCTGCTCACCCTAAGGATATACTCAGCCATGGCAACAGGCTCATGGGTTGGCGGCAGAAAAGGGATATCGCAGCGCATCCAGCGCTTAAACTATCTTGAGACCCTTTCACACCTGCAGCGTGTCGTTTCGCCTCTCTCTGCTTCGCAGGAGAACTTTGAGGCAAGGGAACTGCACTCTACTCACCTTGGGAGGCTCTGCCCTATTGAAACCCCCGAAGGAACAAACATTGGCCTTCGAAAGAATCTTGCCATGCTGGCGTCAGTATCGCCACAAGCCGATGAAGAAGCTGTGCTGCGTTTGCTTAAGGCTGCTGGCTTAAAGGCGCTTAAGGAGGAATCACGATGAGCGATGTATATCTCAATGGGAAGTTTGTAGGGACCACAGAAAATGCATTAGGCTTCACAGAAAAACTAAGAGAGGAGCGGAGGAAGCAAGCAATTCCCCCGTCAGTCAGCATCTACCATGATGAAGAGAGTGATGAGGTCCAGATAGAATCTATCAAAGGAAGGACCCTAAGGCCACTTATTGTGGTGAAGAACGGAAGGGCAGTTCTTACCGAGCGCCATATCCAGCAGCTTGAGAAGAAGGAGATAACCTGGTCCGACCTTGTCAAGCAGGGTGCCATAGAATATCTTGATGCATCTGAAGAGGAGAATGCCTATATCGCCTTTAGAGAGCAGGACATAACCCCTGAGCATACCCATCTTGAGGTCTCGCCTCTCGCCATGCTGGGCCTCGCTGCATCGCTTGTCCCTTACGGCAACTTCAACCAATCCACAAGGCTCAATGCTGGCTCAAAGAACCAGAAGCAGGCGCTTGGCTTCTATGCAGCAAACTATCCGGTCAGGATGGACATGGACGTCAACATCCTGCATTATCCCCAGAAACCCATTGTTAACTCTATCATGCATGACGTCTCAAAATATGAGAAGCATCCTGTGGGCCAGAACATCGTTGTTGCTATCATGAGCTACAAGGGCTACAACATGGAGGATGCAATTATCATCAACCAGGGCTCGATTGACCGAGGCTTTGGCAGGAGTTCATATTTCAGGCCGGCCATAGCTGAAGAATTGCGTTATCCAGGTGGCCTTGTAGACGAGGTAGGAATCCCTGACAAGGATGTCAAGGGATACAAGAGCGAGCGTGACTACCGCTACCTTGAAGGCGACGGCATCGTCTATCCCGAAGCAGTCGTCGATGAGGGCGACGTCATCATAGGGAAGACCTCTCCTCCACGATTCCTTTCGTCAATGGATGAGTACAGTTTAACAACATCCATTCGCAGGGAGAGCTCAGTCTCTCTCAAACACGGTGAGAAGGGGGTCATAGACTTTGTTCTGCTCACTGAGAATGAGGAAGGCAACAAGCTCATCCAGGTAAGGGTACGCGACCAGCGCGTGCCTGAAATAGGCGACAAGTTCACCAGCCGCCACGGCCAGAAAGGGGTAGTCGGTCTCATCGTCCCGCAAGCAGATATGCCTTTCTCAGCATCAGGCATAGTTCCGGACATTATCTTTTCTCCTCACGGCATCCCCTCCCGCATGACTATCTCCCACCTCATCGAGTTGCTTGGAGGAAAAGTTGGAGCGCTTTCAGGAAGATACATAGACGGTACCACCTTTGATGCTGAGCCAGAAGAACGGTTGCGAAAGGATCTTCTTGACATGGGATTCAACGAGAACGGGACAGAGACCCTCTACAATGGCCTAACTGGAGAGCAGTATAAGGCAAAAATCTTCATTGGCAACATGTACTATCTCAAACTCAAGCACATGGTTGCAAACAAAATTCACTCTCGTGCGCGTGGCCCCATCCAGCTCTTAACCAGGCAGCCTACTGAGGGAAGGGCAAAAGAGGGAGGCTTAAGGCTTGGGGAGATGGAAAAGGACACCTTTGTAGCGCATGGCGCAAGCCTGCTTCTCAAAGAGCGCTTTGATTCAGACAGGTCAGTCATCCCCATCTGCGAGGAAAGCGGCAACATCGCCGTGAGGGACATCCTTCGAAACAAGTCCTATTGCCCCATAGCAGGAGAGAACGTGACCATCAACGACATAGAGATGCCCTATGCCTTCAAGCTCATTCTTGATGAGTTCAAGTCACTCTGCATTTATCCAAAGATTGAGCTGGAGGAGAAGTACTGATGGCAGACGAAGAACAGCCTAAGGAGACACCCGAAGAGGTACAGGAAGCGCCGGTCGTTGCTGCCCAGCAGACGAAGCAGGAAGATGCTCAAGAAAAAAAGGAGAAATCCGATATATACGTAGGATTGCCAGTCATCAGCAAGAAAGTAAAGGCCATTGAGTTCTCAATACTTTCCCCAAAGCTCATTAAGAAGATGGCTGTCTGCAAGGTCGTGACGCCAGAGCTTTACGACAAGGAAGGCTATCCTGTTGATGGCGGCCTCATGGATACCCGTATGGGAGTTATTGATCCAGGTCTTGTCTGCAGGACTGATGGTAGAAAGCTCAAGGACTGCCCTGGTTACTTTGGCTATATTGAGCTTGCTAGACCTGTAGTTCACATCAAGTTCGCCGGACTCATTCTGAGCATCATCAAGGCATCCTGCTCTGAATGCGGGCGTGTCCTGATTCCTGCAAATAAGTTTGATGCTGCAAAGAAGAAGCTTGACCAGGTCGAGTCTGAGTCTGGCCTTGCTGCAAGGAGGAAGGCTATCAAGGATATTATCGCTTCCATGAAGACCGTTAGCAAGTGCCCTCACTGTAAGGCGAAGCAGCCGAACCTTACTCTTGAGAAGCCGACTACCTATTTTGAGGATGAGAAGCGCATAAGCCCCATTGAATTGCGCGCCCGCCTTGAAAAGATACCTGATGAGGATATTGAATTGTTTGGCCTCTCGCCAAGGCACTTCAGGCCGGAATGGGCAATCTTAACGGTCCTTCCTATCCCCCCTGTCACTATGCGTCCCTCAATAACCCTTGAGTCAGGCGAGCGCAGTGAGGATGACCTGACGCACAAGCTCGGTGACATCGTGAGAATCAACCAGCGCCTCTTTGAGAACATCAATGCGGGGGCGCCTGAGATAATCATTGAGGATCTCTGGGACCTGCTCCAGTACCATATCACAACGTACTTTGATAATGCCGTTCCCCAGCTTCCCCCTGCAAGGCACAGGTCAGGCCAGCCGCTCAAGACGCTTACTGAGCGCATCAAGAGTAAGGATGGCCGCATAAGGCATAACCTTGCGGGAAAGCGCACTAACTTCTCAGCAAGAACTGTCGTGAGCCCTGATCCCATGCTTGCTCTCAATGAAGTGGGCGTTCCCAAGGTCATTGCCATGAAGCTTACCGTTCCAGAGCGGGTCAACACATGGAACATCGAATATCTCAAGGGCTTTGTCAAAAATGGCCCAGCTGCCTATCCTGGATCAAATTACATCGTACGCCCGGATGGCAGGAAAAAGCGCATTACTGATGAGACTAAGGAGGCGTCTCTGGAGGAGCTTCAGCCAGGCTATATCGTGGAGCGCCACCTCATGGATGGAGATGTTGCCATATTCAACAGGCAGCCATCATTGCACAGGATGTCCATGATGTGCCATCGCGTTCGAGTCATGCCGGGAATGACCCTTCGCCTTAACCCAGCAGTCTGCCATCCGTACAACGCAGACTTTGACGGCGATGAGATGAACCTGCACATTCCCCAAACTGAAGAAGCCAGAGCTGAAGCTGAGATCCTCATGGAAGTCCAGACACAGCTTATCAGTCCCCGCTATGGATTGTCAGTCATCGGATGTGTCCAGGACGCTATCTCAGGCAACTACATCCTCACCAGGAATCTTGAGATGCCAAGGAATGATGCCCTTGACATCCTCTATACCATAGGCGTCACCGACTTCTCCAGACTCCCGAAAAAAGAGCGCGTATCAGGCAAGGAGGTATTTTCAGTGCTCCTGCCGGATGACTTCAGCTTTGTCGGAGAATCAAAGGCAAGAGATGAGAACAGATCCCGTGAGGTCATCATCAGAGAGGGGAAACTCATCAAAGGCATTATGGACAGGGCAAACCTTGGCGAAGGCTCAGGCCTGCTCTTAAGGAACATCCACCAGAAATACGGCAAGGATTTCACCCTTGACCTTCTCGGCAAGCTCTTCCGCCTTGGCATAGAGGTGCTGTTCAGGCATGGATTCACCGTAGGGATAGCTGATACCGACCTTCCTGAGGACGCAGCAGCAGAAGTCAGAAAGACCCTTGACGAAGCAAGGCAGAAGGTCAACCTGTTCATTGATGAGTACAAGAACAACAAGCTTGACACATTTCCTGGAAAGACCCTCGAGGAGACGCTTGAGTTGCGCATCCTTGAGACGCTCAACAACGCGCGAAACGAGACAGGTGCTATCGTCGCTGAGTATGCCAATCCCCACAGTTTCACTAAGATTATGGCCGATTCTGGCGCCAGGGGAAATCTCCTCAATCTGGCACAAATGGCAGCGTGCGTTGGCCAGCAGGCCATGCGCGGCAAGAGGATAGAGAAGGGATACAAGGGAAGGACGCTATCGTGCTTTAGGAAAGGCGACCTCATGCCTGCTGCTCACGGTTTCATCAAAAACGGCTTTAAGGGAGGACTTGAGCCATGGGAGTTTTTCTTTGGCTCTGTGACCGGCCGTGACTCTCTCATGGATACTGCGCTCAGGACTCCTAAATCAGGGTATCTTTACAGGAGGCTTGCTAACGCCATGCAGGATCTTAAGGTTGAATACGATAGCACTGTCCGGGACTCAGGCGGTACCATCATACAGTTTAGTTATGGGGAAGACGGCATAGACGTCTCGCGCTCAGAGAAAGGCATGCTTAACGTGAAGCGCATCATTCAGGCAGCCCTATAGAGGCAGAACATGGTAACAATCCAAAAAGAATACCTAAACGCCCTTCCAAAGAAGGTCATTGATGACCTTAAGAAGGAGCTTCCAAAGGACATCAGCGAAAAGAAGCTGCAGAAGATACTCGACGAATGCGTCGCTACGTATGAGTCCATGAAAGTAGACCCTGGAGAGTCTGTAGGCCTTGTCTCGGCGGAATCAATAGGCGAGCCTGGAACCCAGATGACGCTGAACACCTTCCATTTTGCAGGAGTCGCTGAGATGAATGTGACAACCGGACTTCCAAGGATCATCGAAATCCTTGACGGCAGGAAGGAGATATCAACACCAATGATGGACATCTACCTTGCTGAACCCTACTCAAAGGGAGAGGATATCAAGAAGATTGCGCTGCAGATCAAGGAGACAAAGCTCAAGGATGTCGCAAGCGAGATTTTTATCAATATTGCTGACTCTGCTATAGAAATCACCTTAGACAGGAGCGCAATGAAAGCAGCAGGGATAACCGACGCCCATATCACAAAGGCTCTCTCCGGAGCAAAGGCAGTGGCTGCAAAGCTTTCTGGCGATGCTCTCAATGTCAAGGCAAAAAGCAAAGACCTATCCATCAATGACCTCTATAAGCTCAAGGAGAAAGTGCGTGTTGTGCACCTCTCTGGGGTCAAGGGAATCAGCCAGGTCCTTCCTGTCAAGCGTGACGATGAGTATATCATCATAACAGCAGGGTCAAATCTCATGGACGTCCTTGGGCTGCCCTATGTCAATCCTAAGAAGACAGTGACCAACAACATCCACGAGGTTAGTGAGGTGCTAGGGATAGAAGCAGCACGCCAGGCGACAATCAACGAGGTCTTCAAGGTCATAGAAAGCCAGGGCCTCAACGTAGACATTAGGCATATCATGCTGGTCGTTGACACCATGACCGCAAGCGGCGAGATTAAAGGCATCACCCGCTATGGCGTTGTCTCTGAAAAGGCATCAGTCCTTGCAAGAGCCTCATTCGAAACACCTATCAAGCACGTATTGAATGCAGCGCTGATAGGGGAGCGGGATGAGCTTGCAAGCGTTGTTGAGAACGTCATGCTCAACCAGCCGATTCCTGCAGGAACAGGACTTCCCCAACTCATGGTCAAGGCGCAGGGGAAGTGATATGAATGGCAGAAACAACAAAAACCTTAGCTGACATCAAAAAGCTTGCTAAAGATGGGAAGCTCATCATAGGCAAAGAGAAGACGCTTGCCATGCTCAAGAGTGCAGGAGTTGCTGAGGTGTACCTTGCCTCAAACTGCCCTGAGCACATACGAAAAGATGTGAGCTACTATGCTGAGTTTGCAGGCGTTCCCGTTGGCACCTTGGACTTGCCAAGCGATGAGCTTGGCGTCTCCCTCAAAAAATCTTTTGCCATAACTGTCTGTTCTCTTCCTAAAGGTGGATAATACGTGGGGCAGCCTAAACGCACCTTTGATGCAGCAACCATAAAGTACATCTCGCTCTTTTCCTCTGTCACCCACGCCGATGTGCGCGACCTCGTCATTCACGGGGATGCCTTTCTCTTCATCGTAGCGCCTAGCCAGGTAGGAAGGGCAGTAGGGAAGCAGGGGGCAAATGTCAAGAAGATCTCAGCCATGCTGAAAAAGCCAGTGCATATAATCGAATACAGCGACAATGTCTGCCAGTTTATCGGCAATATGCTCTATCCTGAGCGGCCTGACGGCATCACTGAAGAGGATGGCATCATAACTATTCATGCCCCTGATGCCCGCATTAAGGGGAAGATTTACGGCAGGGACAGGACACGATTGAAATTCGTTGCTGATGTTGTCAAGAGGCAGTTTCCGGTAAAGGAATTGAAGGTAGTGTAATCAGAGTTCCTCTAACTCCTTCAGATGCTTCTCAAAAAAGGCCTTATCCTTAGGATGCGTCAGCAAGAAGGCTACCTCTTCTTTTTTCACCCATCTCGCTTCAGGGTTGTTTGAATCCTTTGGCTTAAGCATGTAAGCATCGGTAGTGAACAAAAAGAAGGTCAGCTCCTTCTTTGTTGCCCTGTCTTCTATCTCAGGTGGCTTTCCTATCCTGAACCGTTCATACTTCCCAAGCTTTCTGACGAGTGTAAGCCGTGATTGCGGGATGCCTGATTCCTCCTCTATCTCCCTGCATGCAGCAAAAAGCGCATCCTCTCCATTCTCGATGTGCCCCTTGGGAAGCGACCATGAACTCCCTCTCTGGCTGACGACAAGAATCTCTCCTCTGGGATTGACCACTATTCCTCCTGCTGAGTATTCTATTTTCATCGTAGGCGCATGGTTGCAATGAATGATGTTAATAATGTTTCTGATGGCATGTAAATTATGAAATCTGTACTTCTCCACAAGAAATTAAAAAGGGATAAAACAGCCGTTCTTAACAGCCGCTACTTACCATCTACGGATTGAACAATGCCTCACAAACACAAAATCTAAAAACAGGGATGGAAATGAGCAACAAGGTGAAAAAAATGACAGACCAGCCGCTCAAAGGAAAGAAAATTGCAATACTTATTGACAAAGGCTATGAGGATTTAGAGTTGCACTATCCAAGGCTCAGGCTTATTGAGGCAGGAGCTAGCGTCATAGTCGCTGCGCAGGACAGGGACATCAGGCTCGGAAAGTGGGGTTACCCCATCAAACCTGATGCCGTATTTGCCGACCTCAACGCAGATGATTATGGTGCGGTCATTATCCCTGGAGGGCTGAACAGCCCCGATAAGGTCAGGATGGATGGCAGCGTCATGGCATTCATTAGGGGGCTTGACGCAAAAGGAAAGACGATTGCAGCTATCTGCCATGGCCCTTGGGTGCTGGCGTCAGCTGGCGTTCTCAAAGGGAGGAAAGCGACCTGCTATGTAGCGATAAAGGATGATGTCAACAATGCTGGGGGAAAGTATGTGGATGAGGAAGTAGTAGTAGATGGCAATCTCATCTCTTCCAGAACGCCTTCGGACCTTCCGGCATTCTGTAAGGCAATTATTGCAGTGCTTTCTGGGAAAGGTAGGCATAGCAAAGTGCAGTAATCATGAAGCCTGCAACCTTGTCGCATGGCCAGAGACGCTAGTCTCGCTGCCTGCCTGCCTCACTGTAGCGTTTGAAGGGCATCATTCCCTAAAAAAGGCAATCCCAAAAATCAATGGCAACGGCTACTTTGCCAAAAGCGACGCTGCTGTTCTCTCTCCTCCTGTCTGCGGTGGAATTGATGATGAAAATTCCGTTGTGCTCTGCATCGGGTACTTCCCCTTAATACTCACCTGTGCGGCGCTCTAATACTGAGGGCGATGGCTGCAATACATGCACTGCTACTTGTGATGGTTTTTTTGTTTTCGTTTTTTTCTTCACTCTTTTTTTCTTCTTTTCTTCCTTCATTTTTCTTTCTTCGCCTTTTTTCCCTCGGAATTTCAAAGTGCACTATGTTCTGTAATACAAAGGATGAGGCTACGCATTGGCTGTGGAAGCGAGGAGATATGCGCTATTGCCTTTTTTGTATTTGTTTAGCTCCTTAGCAGAGATTCGATGATAGCATTCTCTG
>DUKR01000137.1:725-8473 GCA_013329175.1 Candidatus Woesearchaeota archaeon | reverse complement strand
CAGCGCTCAATACTGAGGCGATGGCTGCAACAAATAGCCTGCAGCAAGCGCAGCCCAGAGCCTTTTTTGTTTTGACTTCTTTTCCTTTACTCTTTTTCTTCTTTTTTTTCTTCACTTTTCTTTCTTTACTTTTCTCCCTCGGAATATGCAATGAGATGATGGCCCGAAACGAAAAGAATGAGGTTACGCATTGGCAGTGGAAGCGAGGAGAGAGGCGCTATTGCCTTTTTTCTAATGAGCTTTGGGGAATGCCCCTTTTCCACTAACCTGCCTGCCTATATCCCTCTAAGCTTCAACTCATGGCTATCCAGCGAGCCTGACTCCTTCCCCCCGACAGGTCTTTTCAGGAGAGTGAAGCAGTACAGGATGTTGGGTACAATGAATGGCCACCCACAAGAACCAGCCCCCCAAAACAATGGGGCATCCTGGGGGCATCCGATATTATCTATAACCAAATTTATATAACCAAAAGACAGCAAGATAGAAAAACACCCAACAGTAAGCCACACTAGACTTTTGCGCTTCCCCTCGATAAGGCAAAACATGCACAGCGTTGAAAACTACAAAAGCCAAGCCACAGATATCTTTTTATAAACCGGTTTATCCATCATGGGGAAGAGGGGGTATTACGGAAGATGCGCATCATTCTTTTCGGGCCGCCAGGCGTTGGCAAGGGCTCTCTTGCTGACATGCTGACAAAAGAGTACGGCATCGTTCACATATCAAGCGGCAATCTCATCCGTGCACTGGTCTCAACTGAAGAGCGCTACAATGAGTACCGCGAGCTTGTTGCCCAAGGAGGACTTCTCCCTGACCACGTGGTGATTGAAATCATCAGCAGGAGGCTGCTTCTGGATGACGTGCACTACGGCTACATTCTCGATGGCTTCCCAAGGACCCTTGGACAGACAGAGTTCCTTGAAAAAGCCCTTCGTGAGCAGAAACAAGGTATTGACATCGTGTTCAGCCTTGAGGCATCTGACGACCTCATTGTAAAGAGGCTCTCCGGAAGGAGGGTCTGCCCTGCATGCCAAGCTATCTATCACATGGAATATTTCCCGCCAAAGGAAAGTGGCATTTGTGACAGGTGCTGTGCTTCACTCATGCAGCGGGAGGATGACATGCCTGCCTGCATACGAAAGCGGCTGAAGCTGTACCTTGCGACATCGCTTCCGCTCATCGAATACTACGCAAAGAAAAAGATTCTGCACGCAATCAACACCGACAGGCCTCTTTCTGACATTTTCTCTGATATCCTAAAAATCCGCCAAGAGCAGCTGATCCCGCACAAAAATGCTTGCGGCATTTTTGTGCATCAAAAGGATGCTCTTGGCAACTGAAGTCAAAAAAATCCGCCGAGAGCCTCTTTGACAGGCGGATTTTAAGGCCTTCAAAGTCGCTCTGAAGCTTCAGGCTCCGCATGAAGGGTTAAGACGCAGTCTTAAGAAGCGGGGCTTTATACCCCGCAACTTTGAAGCAAATCCATCGTGAACAGCTGCCTGACAGCCATAGTTGCATAGCTTCCCCTCCCTAAGGAAAAAGAAAGAGCAAGCCTGACCCTGCCCTCATGCATATCGTCTGCAGCGCATCCCTTAATCAGGAAATCAGAGACATCCATGAAAAGCCTCCGCTCCGCTCCAGTTGCTGAGAGTTCAGGAAGCTCCCTGAATATGTAGTCCCTTGGAGTGATGCCTTCCCGCTTTAGCGTCGCATTGGCCATATCCCTCAGCACGGGGTCCCCTATCGCCTCAGGCTCAGTAGCAAACCCAAACAGGGGAACCTCAAGGTTAGAGGTGACCTCTTGCCTCAGAAGCCGGCGGGCAATCTCATTGAAGAGCCTGCTCTGGTAGGCATGCAGATACAGTTTCAGGAGGCTTTTAGGAAGCTTTCGCATCGCTCCAATGGCATCCGCCGGGTAGCGCCTGAGATGCTCCCGCACAGGCTGCTCATGCTCTCCTTCGCTCCTGAGGATAAGCGCGGCTGCCTTTGCAAAATCCTTTTTGACAAGCAGCTTTCCAATCTCTGCATTGTTCTTTGAGAAGCGCTGTGCATCAAATAAATTTGGGATGCATGGCAGAGTAAGGTGCTTATCACCAACAACCCTATCAGATATCATGGCCGCGATGCCCTCAACTGAATCTTCCCCGAAAATGGCTCTGGCAATCTCCCCTTTCCCCATGTTCCCAAGAAAGGTTTTGACCTCCTCTACTTCAATACTCCTGACGGTGATGGTGAACCTATTGCCTGAAAGCAGCCCTAACGATAGAGGGCGCTTTCCCCTCCCAAGCGGGGTAAGGGTTATTCCCTCCAGCCGTGCAGAGAGAGGCTTTGCGCTCCTGACTGAGATGTACTGCTCAGTGATGGCTTTCCTGTCTTTTACCCCTGCAAATCCAAAGCAACGCTGGGGGATGCGCAGATGCCGTGAAAGAAGCTGGATGGCCTTAAGGGTGGTGTAATCCTCTTTTTTCAGAAGACAATAGGCATACTCCCCCGTTTCACCCAATAACTCAGCAAACCCGGTAAGCGGGATTTCCTTAACCTCA
This sequence comes from Candidatus Woesearchaeota archaeon, assembly GCA_013329175.1. Classification (GTDB taxonomy): domain Archaea; phylum Nanobdellota; class Nanobdellia; order Woesearchaeales; family UBA11716; genus UBA11716; species UBA11716 sp9638u. The sequence continues at coordinate 5,930 of DUKR01000137.1, read as the reverse complement.
AAATCGCTGGTGTTCTCCTTGAGGGCAATCATTTGATGACAGAGCGCTTGGCAAGCTCAGCAATGGTAGGCACCTTGTGGAATGAATGCAGCACTTTGGGGTCATCCTCATCCTGCGGATAGGCGTTGCCTGCTGGCTCCTGTTGCGGCAGCACGTAATCTGCCATCTCTTCGCTGTTGCCATACACCTCAACCCCAGTTGGCTCATCAGTAACGTCATAAGTCTCGACGGGAAGAGAGTGCACCACTTCTCCATTTAGAGGCTCCTTATCTGGCACATGCTCTTTTTCTTCCTCGCCGGTATAGAAATATGACTCTATCAGCCTTGCCTTCTCCTCTTCAGTGCGCTCGCTTTGGGCAGCAGGATATGCTTGCTCGGGTTCCTCCCCCTCACCTGCATCTGACTCATCTATGTTCTGTCCAGCAGGCTCATCACGCTCAAGGCGCGCAGATTCATGGATAGCTGACTGCTCGCTCTCATCAGGGATGTCCTTCCTCATACAGTAGTCTGATCCAAAATACTCCACCTGCGATTCTCTGCCTGCAGGCTCCTGCGAAAAATCATCAACAGGCTGCTGCTGCGCTGCATCAATGAACGACCTAAGGCTCTGGGTATCTGCCGCAACGGTTGCAAGATTCGCCTTCAGAAGAGCGGAAATTTTGTCTGACAGGCTGCATTTCTGATTCCTGCAGATCTTCATAAACTCAAGAAGGATGTCAGATTCAAGTTCAATTACAAGCCGCTCTTTGTTCATTATAACCACCTTGCAGTAGAAGTAGAGTATGGATTATTAATATTTTTTTGATGATAATGGAATTTTTGATGATAATGGAATTGGAAGGGAAAAAGCGAGCCAAGGAGCATCGAAAATGAAAGGTTTTCTGGCTCCCTGCCGCTTCGTATTGTTACGCGCCCAGGAGGATTTGAACCCCCGACCTACAGCTTAGGAGGCTTTAGCGGTATATGATGCATTGCATCACTACTGTCGCTCTATCCAAGCTGAGCTACGGGCGCGTCCCACTAGAAAACCATGCTTCTTTTTTTAATGTTATGGTCACTGCTTACGATGTCGAGGCTATTAGGGTCACAGATTCCCAGGCAATCAAGATGGGAAGCATTGATGCTCCGGGGGATTAAATCTAAATACTCAGGCAATTATGCTTTGTTCTATGCATCCGAACTATTATGAGGGCGTGCTGCAGCTGCGCAACCCCAATCAGGCTGTAGTCTCGTTTGTCGAGAAGGCGATTAAGAGGGAAAGAAAGGTGTCTGTCGCAAAGGTTGTTGAGTTCGAGAGCGGCCTTGATTATTACCTCTCGTCAAATAAATTCCTGAGGAAGCTTGGAAAGAGGCTAGCTCTGGCATTCCCAGGTCAACTGAAAGAGAGCAAGAGGATTTTCACCAAAAGCAGGCAGACGCAGAAAGAGGTGTACAGAGGGACGGTGTGCTTCAGGCTGGTTGACGTCAAGGTCGGCGATGTTGTCAAGGTCAGGCGTGAGAAGGTGAAGGTGGTGAAGCTTGACGCAAAGAGGCTGTATGGCAGGCTTGTAGCAAGCAATAAGAAAGTTACTGCCAGCTACTCAGACATTGATAAGTGAGTCGCTCTCTTCCTTTCGCGCCTTCTGGTAGGCCTCAACCATTCTTGTAAGGGTGTCTTTTCTCGCTTTCTCCTTAGTTACCTCAGCCTTGGGAGCAACAGCAAAGTATGCCTCCTCGGTGATGGTGAGCCTCTCAGGCGAGAGAAAGATGAAAGGAAGGATAGTATCAAGTTTCTGCGTCACGGGCTTTCTTGCTATGATGTAATGGACTTTCCCCATGAGCAGGCGAACAACCTCTTCGCTGTATATAGCAGGCTCATCAACCAGCAGGATGTCATCATCCCGTATCCTGAGTATCTGCTGCCTTCGTTCAAGCTCCTTTCGTGAAAGGTTAGGAAGCTTCTTGAGAAGGACTGCATCCTTTCGTGTAAGCATCTCATACAGAACGGTTATCTCTCTTGCCTTCTGGGTTGCTCTCCCTTCAGCCTCCCTGAGTATGCTTCTCAAGCGCTGGATGTCCTTTTCCTTGTTTTTGAGGAGGTGCAATGTTGGCTTTCTGTTCTGCAGGCTCTCAGCTTTTTTCGTGAGCTCATCATTCCTGCCTGCCATGGCGCCGTTCTCCTTCAGCAGGGAATCAACACGCTTTTTGAGCAACTCGATGTCCTTCCTGTAGGCTCTGCTCTTTTCCTGCAGCCGCTTCACGTACAGGGGGGAATATGCCGTTTCGTCCATTTTTTCTTCCTGCTGCTGCACTGCAATGGGCGGCTTTTCAAGCGATGCAAGCGCAGCCGTGATGTGCATCTCCCTGAGCACAACAAGCCTGGTGACTTCTCTGAAGAGATGCTCTTTGCCAAGGCTTGTCAGGGTTGCCTGAATCTTGCGAAGAAGCGGTCTGATGCTTGCAAGGGCGATTCTCGCTGCGGCAAGGGCATCTCGCTCATGGTCATTGGCATAGTGGTATTGCCTTGTAAACTCCCGCTTCTCTGATATCAGGATATCCTCTTTTGGAACGTGCCTTTTTGCTCCTGTCCTGCTTGCCACGGTCCTCACAAATGACGGAAGCGCTGCCTTGTCGGTTGCTATGACCAATGGCGCTGCTTTTGCCGTGATGCGCGCTATCAGCTCGTCAGAGCCAAGGTCCTTTGAAGAAAAGAGCTGAATGGGCATTCCGTCGAGGCCAATGATGGCATAGGCAGTAGTAGTTCCCGGGTCAATGCCAATGATTGCAAGCTCTCTTTCCATCTATCCTGTCTGTTGCTTGGGGATTTAAAAACGTTTTGACGCTGGGCGGGATATCTCTTTGCCAATGGAATCTTCGCCAACAATTCACCATGCTGAAAGCTTCCCTGCCCCGCTGTAATTACGAAGGGCATCATTCCCCCCCAAAGGCATTCCCTAAAAGCTCATTGCCGACAGCTTCTTTTTCATCCCATCCCTTTATTTTTCTTTCCTCCTTTGGTTGTGCTGCAAATCCTGATGTTGTAAATTCCGTCGTGCACTGCTGCCCGCGCTCCCCCTTAACTCTCAATGGTGCAGCGCTCAATACTGATGCGGTGGCTGCAACAAATGCACTGCTGGCCAACTGAGGTTTTTTTTGTTTTCGCCTTTTTTTCTGCACTTTTTTTCTTCTTTTCTTTCTTTTTTTTCTCCCGTCGGAATTTCAAAGTGCACTATGCCCTGCAATTATAACGGGTGAGGTTACATACTGGCTGTGGAATCGATGTGATGAGAGATATTGATTCTACCCAATTTCGGTAAGCATAACGCTTATATGTCTGGCTACCTTTCTCTCCAAACATGGCCTATGAGCATCTTGAGCTTCTGCTGCATCTGGCAAAGAAGGGAGCGCTTTGCAGCAGCATCAGGACGTCAACAGGCGCTCTTGCAGAGCAGCTTGGCGTTTCGCAGCAGACTGCAAGCAGGAACCTGCGGGAGATGGAGGAGAATGGCCTCGTGAAGCGGAAAGTTTCCAACTCAGGGGTGCAGGTGGAACTCACCGATGCTGCACAGGCATTCATGAAAGAGCATTTTCACAGCCTGAAGGAGCTATTGTTTCAGCAGCCCACGCTTTGCGGAGCGCTTGTGACAGGAATAGGCGAGGGAGGCTATTACATGTCATTCAAGCAATACCAGTCGCAGTTCAAAGAAATTTTGGGTAAAGAGACGTTTTTCGGCACACTGAACCTTTCTGTCAAGGAGGAAGAAGTGAAGCGCTTTCTGCTTCCCCTCAAGCATTTCAGGATAAAGGGATTCACCACGGCGAAGCGAACATTTGGCGGGCTTACTTTCTATCCTGTCTTACTCCAAGGTACAAAGGCAGGCATCATATTCCCCGACCGCGGGCATCACAGGGAGGGCATCATAGAAATTGTTTCTCCCCTGCATCTTCGCAGGCATTTTAGCCTGGCTGATGGGGCAACGGTCACCATTTCATCGCAGGAGGGAGTATGAATGGCAGCCATCGGCATTGCTGACACCACATTTTCCAGGGTGAACATGGGGAGGATTGCTGAGGATACTATCAGGGAGTCAGGCGAGCAGCACAGGCTTGTACGCTATACAGTTCCTGGCGTCAAGGACCTGCCTGTTGCTGCTAAGCGGCTGTTTGCTGAGCACGGCTGCGACATTGTCGTAGCATGTGGGATGGTAGGGCATGAAGCAGTTGATAAGGCCTGCGGCCATGAGGCGTCAACTGCGATACAGCAGGTACAATTAATGGTGGACAGGCACGTCCTTGAGGTGTTTGTGCACATGGATGAGGCAGAGGATGATGCTGACCTTCTTCTGCTTGCGACAAACAGGACAAGAAAACATGCGCTGAATGCATTAGCTTTATTAAAGGGGCCAACCTCTCTGACTCCCCTTGCAGGGACAGGGAGAAGGCAGGGGAGGAATGACGTTGGCGGAATACCAGATAAATAATATTCCAAGAAGCGAATCTACTAAACAACCATGCAGTGATCCATCAGCATTAGAATTAAAGACACAGGTTGTAAATACTAACAATGAATTGCTTAACAAATGGGAAAGCATCCCTACATCTGAGAAAGTGAGGGATTTTTTTCACGATTTCACTCGTTGGATGCATGGTTGTTACACCAGTTTGATGGGGTACGATAATCAAAAATGAACAGTTGCTCAGTAGCTCTTGTAGTCTCAGACTTCAATAGTGAGATCACCTCAATAATGCTCTCCACAGCAAAAAAGAGGCTTGCTGAACTGCACGCGGCAGTCGCTTTTGAAGTCCACGTCCCTGGAGCTTATGAAATACCGCTTGCTGTCTCCAAAGCGATTGCAAAAGATGAGGTTGACGGAGTCATCGCCCTCGGCGCGGTGTTAAAAGGCGGAACTGACCATGATCAGGTCATTGCCCATGGAGTGGCACAGAAACTGCTGGATATCTCAGTATCAGCAGGAAAGCCTGTCGCTCTTGGCATTATCGGGCCGAACGTGACGCCTGACCAGGCACGGGAGCGCCAAAAGGCATACGCAAGGCACGCCGCCGAAACAGTCGTAACGATGATTGCAAGTGTTTCTGAAAGATGGCCGAAAAAATCGTAATACTTCATCATTATGAAGCCTGCGACCCTGTCGCATGGCCAGAGACGCTAGTCTCGCTGGTCGCGAAAGCGAAGCTTGAGTGTACCCAGAAACGCAAGTTTCGCTG
>DUKR01000137.1:0-656 GCA_013329175.1 Candidatus Woesearchaeota archaeon | reverse complement strand
AACGCAAGTTTCGCTGCCTGCCTTGATTGTAGCGTGTGCTCGGCATCATTCCTGAAAAAGGGCATTCCCTGAAAGCTCATTGCCTACGGCTTCTTTCTCATCCGATCACTTTGTCTTTCTTTCCTCCTTTGTTTGTGCTGCAAATCCGGTTGTTGGTAATTCCGTCGTGCACAGTGCCCACGCCCACCCTTCACACCCGATGGCGCAGCGTGCTACACTGCGGCAATGGCCTGCTGGCCAACTGAGGCTTTTTTTGTTTAACCTCGGAATCACCAAGAACGTGATGGCCTGAAAACGAAAGGGATGAGGTTACACATTGGCTGTGGAAGTGATAGGAGGAGTGCTAATGCCTTTTTTTGAATGAGCTTTTGGGAATGCCAAACCCCCAACTAGCCTGCCTGGCCCTCTATAATTACGAAGGACATCGCTCCCGAAAAATGCATTCCCTGAAAGCTCATTGCCGACGGCTACTTTGCCAAAAGCGGCGCTACTGTTCTCTCTCACTTTTGCCCTTGGTAAAATTGCTCATGGAAATTCCATCATGCACTGCATAGCCGCTCATCCTTCACACCCGATGGCGCAGCGCTCAATAATGGGACGATGGCTGCAACAAACGCCCTGCTACCTGCACAGCCCCGAGCCGTTTTTGTTTTCAC
>DUKR01000024.1 GCA_013329175.1 Candidatus Woesearchaeota archaeon | reverse complement strand
CAACCCCACAGGTGCAGCGCTCAATACTGAGGCGATGGCTGCAACACATGCCCTACCGCCAGCGCAGCAAGAGCCTTTTTTGTTTTCACCTTTTTTTCTTCACTTTTTTTCCTCGGAATTTCAAAGTGCACTATGCCCTGCAATACAAAGGATGAAGTTACGCATTGTCCGTCGTGGCAAAAAACCGGCAGCTAATGCCTTTTTGCTATTGATTTTTGGAGGAATACCAGCTTTCCACGAGCCTGCCTACCAATATCCATCAAAGCTTCAACTAACAGAAGGCTTCCCCTCAGCAGAAATCCTTTCCTCAAGCTCGTTTGCCTTCTCAGAAATTTCAGCATCAACAACCGTCTTGCCGGCAGCCTTTGCGGCATCTGCTCCAGAAGGAGCCTTTTTCTCAGTCCTTTCTTTTGCTCCCTCTTTTTGCTTTGAAGCCTTCGCCTTAGCAAGCTTCTTTGCTACCTTCTTATCCACAGGCAGCTCAACCTTCGGAGCACCGCTCAACTCAGCAGTAACATGGCCGTCTTCATATTTGACACAGTCCACCTTCACGTGATGAGGGGGAGATTTTATGCCGCGGACCCATACTGACTCATTCACGTATCTGCCAAGCCTGACGTCAGCAGACTTCATGTGTCTTGCGACAAACTCTCTCAATGCAGTCATTGCCTTCTTTGCCCGCCTGTACATGGGAGCCTTCATGAACTCCTTGCGAAGAGGAACGGTATAGGTGCGCTCAAGGACAACCTTTTCAGATGATGATTTCTTCTTGTCAGCCATGCTTGCTCACTTATGCCCTGGTCTTGGTTCTTCGCCAGCTGCGCTTCACCGCAGTATGCCTGCCTGGATGCACCCTTCTTGTCTTGCCATATATTTTAGGGACAGTCCAGAACGGCGCCCACTTGGTCTGCCTGCCTAATTTGGCAAGCCGCTGTTTCCTGCTGGGATGCTTGACTCGTGCCATTGCTTTTTTCCTTATGAGATGAATGCCCTTTTTCCCTGCTCAGGCTCAGGAAGCGCTCTCTTCAGCAGGCTTTGCCTTAGGAGCATCTTTTTTTGCGGACGCCTTAGCCTTCTGCTCTGCCCTTGGCGCATCCTCTTGCGCTGCAGCAGGCTTCTCTTCCTGCTTCTTTTGCCCCGCTGCTTCTTTCTTTGGGGTGGCTTGCTTTGGATTGCCTTTCGCTAGCTTGTCCGCAATGCTGTCAAGAAGCGCCTGGCCCTTGGCAGTGACAATCCTGCCCTTATTGACCGACTTCTCCTTCTTTGCGACAAGCCCTGCTGCCTCAAGCTGCTGGAGAATCTTCCGAAGGATGTTGCCTGATGCTCTGACAAAGCGATCCGGCTTATGGCCCCTGTTCTTGGATCCGCCATACTTCATGCGCAGGCGTGCAACGCCGATAGGACCGCGAAGATAGACCACGCGAAGAACTGATGCAGCCCGCAGATACCACCAGTCAGGATCTACAGGAGGGCGCTCCTTGTGCGCGCTGGTTTTCACAAATGCCGCCCATGAGACCGGCTTTAAGGCATCCATACTCTTGAGTTCTTTTGCCACCTGCACAATCAGGAGAGAAGAATCAACATCATAGGGAGTTACCATGCTCTTGTCATTACCTCATCAATTGTATGCACTACCAGCCAAACGGTTCGCGCCTTGCGGCGCTAGAGAGGTTATTGCCATAACCTTGAACGTAGAGAAACAGCAGAGTATTTATAAATTTTTGGAATTGACGGCACTTCGTTAAGCAGGAGTGCACAGGGGATTTTCAAATAAGCTTTGGCAATGGTGGTCCAATTCAAGCAAAAGCCAGAAACAGACGAAGAGCTCTTCCAGCTACTCCACCCTCTCGTCAGGCTATGGTTTGAGGAGAAATTCAAAGGGTTTGCGCCGCCACAGAAATACGCAGTGATGGAAGTCCATTCCAGAAACAACGTCCTTGTCTCAGCACCAACAGGCTCAGGAAAGACCTTAACGGCATTCCTCTCCATACTCAACGAGCTCATTGATTCATCAAGAAAAGGCATCCTTCAGGACAGGGTCTATGCAGTCTACGTCTCACCGCTCAAGGCGCTCTCAAGCGATGTCTCCCACAATCTTTTGACCCCTCTCAAGGAGATTGAAGACCTCGCAAAAAAGCCATTCGGCATCAGGGTTGGCCTGAGGACTGGAGACACGACCAACAGCGAGAGGGCGAAGATGACAAAAAAACCGCCGCACATCCTCATCACAACTCCAGAATCCCTTGCAATCCTGCTTAACGCGCCAAAGTTCAGAGAGCACCTGCGCAATGTCGAGTGGCTGGTGGTTGACGAGGTCCATGCCCTTGCTGAGAACAAGCGGGGAGTGCATCTCTCCCTCACCATGGAACGCCTGGCACGATTATGCCCCCACTTCACCCGCGTAGGATTGTCTGCAACCATAAGCCCCCTTGAGGAGATAGCCAGATACCTTGTGGGCTATGAAGGGGGAAAGCCAAGGCCATGCAAGATAGTTGATGTCCAGTTCCTCAAAGGGCTTGACCTTCAGGTGCGCTCGCCAGTCAATGACCTGATTGACATCGAGCACGGCACCATGCACGTCGCCATGTATGATATGATTGATGCATTGATACAGGAGCACAAGAGCACCCTCATCTTCACCAACACGAGAGCTGCAACTGAGAGGGTGGTGCATCACCTCAAGGAGAGGTTCCCTTCCCACTACACCGAGACTATTGAGGAAGCAGAGGAGAAAAAGGAAAGGACTGAAGAAAACAGCCAGGCAAAAGCCATCGGCGCACATCATGGCTCACTCTCAAAAGAGCACCGACTTTTCATAGAGGAGCGATTGCGAAAAGGAGAGCTGAAATGCGTCGTCTGCTCTACTTCACTAGAGTTAGGCATTGACATCGGCTACATTGACCTCGTCATACTCTTAGGCTCGCCAAAATCCGTAGCTAGAGCTTTGCAGCGATGCGGAAGATCAGGCCATAAGCTTCACGCAACAGCCAAAGGAAGGGTCATTGTGCTGGACAGGGATGACCTTGTGGAGTGCGCAGTCCTCCTCAAGTCAGCCATGGAGCATAAGATAGACACCACCCACATACCCACAAACTGCCTTGACGTTCTGGCGCAGCAGATATACGGCATGGCCATTGCTGAACAGATGCACATCAATGACATTTACAATCTCATACAGCAGTCCTACTGCTATCATGCCCTTGAAAGAAAGCAGTTCAGAAGCGTGATTGACTATCTTTCTGGCCAGTTTGCCTCCCTGGAAGATCGCCACGTCTATGCAAAGATCTGGCACGACGAAGATACAGGGATGATTGGCAAGAAGGGAAAGATGGCAAGGGTCATGTATATGACCAACATCGGGACTATCGCAGAAGAAGTGGCAGTCAGGGTAAAAGTGGGGACGCAGACCGTTGGCTCGATTGATGAGGCATTCCTCGAAAAATTGAGGCCAGGCGACATCTTTGTCCTTGGAGGCGAGGTATACCAGTTCAAATTTGCAAAAGGCATGGTGGCGCAGGTCGGAGCATCTGTCAACAGGCCGCCAACAGTCCCTTCATGGTTTTCAGACATGCTTCCCTTAAGTTTTGACCTGGCGCTTGAGATAGGCCGCTTTCGAAAGCTCATGTCAGAAAAGCTCTGCGCAGGGATTGCCAAGAGCGATATCATGGCATTCATCAAAAGGCATCTCTACCTTGATGACAATGCTGCCCTATCCATACACAACTACTTCTATGAGCAGTTCCACTTTGCAGAGATTCCCTCCCACTCCCGCATCATAGTCGAGCACTTCTCAGACAGAAGCGGAAAATACGCCTTCTTCCATACCCTCTATGGAAGAAGGGTCAACGACTGCCTCAGTAGGGCTGTTGCCTACGCCATAGCAAGGACGCAGGGAAGGGACGTCGAAATCGGGATGAACGACAACGGATTCTTCCTACGCTCAAACAGCAAGGTCAATCCTGTTGAGGCATTCCGGCTGCTCAAGGCTAAAGACCTGCGCAAGGTCATGGAGATTGCAATAGACAGGACAGAAGTATTGCGAAGGAGGTTTCGGCACTGCGCAGCAAGGTCGCTCATGATCCTGCGAAGCTACAAGGGAAGGGAAAAGCGTGTAGGCAGGCAGCAGGTATCGTCGCAAATTCTTCTTAACGCTGTCAGGCGCCTTGGTGAGGACTTCCCGATACTGGCTGAAGCCAAGCGGGAGGTATTGGAGGACCTCATGGATATTGAAAACGCTGCAAAGGTTCTGCTTGGCATCGAAGAAAAGAAAATCCTGATCGGCGAGATACAGACCAACACCCCATCACCCTTTGCCCTCAACCTGTTTGCGCAGGGCATAACAGACGTTTTCAGGATCGAGGACAAAATAGAGTTCCTCAGGAGGATGCACCAGCAGGTATTGGCTCAGATTGCGCTTGACCAGAAAAGGAAGAAGCTGGAGGGTGATTCCGAGATGGCAGACTACCTCACCTCAACCGCTCAGTCATTGGAGCAAAGAAAGCAAAACCGAAGCGAGCGCCTCAAGGCCATGATATGGGGTATGAAAGACGTTCCCCTGTTCATGCAGCAGGAGATGATCAGAATCGTTGATGGCAAGCGGATGAACATCCGCCAGGATTTCATTGATGAATTCCTTGACAAGAGGCTTGAGTATTACCTCAAATGGCCGAAGGAATTGGTTGAGTTTCTGGAGGGGGCGATGGGAGAAGCAAAGTGAACCCATTTTGAAATTGAGCACAAAAGTTTAGAAATTGTAATAGTTCACCAGCCTGAACTGCCCTGCTGGAGGAAGGAGGCAGGCTTGTTGGATAGCCATGAGTTGAAGCCTTGAGGGATAAAGAGCGGATAAGCTCGTGAGGGGTTGGCATTCCCCCAAAAATCAATAGCAAAAAGGCATTAGCCATACTTCCATCGTTTCCACAGCCAAGATGTAACTTCATCCTTTGTATTGCAGAGCATAGTGCACTTGCCAATTCCGAGGGGGAAAAGAAAAACGAAGAAAGAAAAGAAGAAAAAAAGTGAAGAAAGAAAAGTGATAACAAAAAAGGCTCAGCTGGCCAGCAAGCCATTGCCGCAGTGTAGCGCGCTGCTGCATGCGTATATGAAGGATGGGCGTGGGCAGCAGTGCATGACGGAAGTATCATTATAGGCATTTGCAGCACAAATAACGGCTCAAAGAAAAACAAAGTGCTCGGATAAGAGAAAAGCCAACGGCAATGGGCTTTTAGGGAATGCCCTTTTCAGGGAATGGTGCCATTAGCACGCTACAATCGGGGCAAACAAGCAGGGAAGCAGAGAGACTAGCGCAGATGAACTTACGCTCAATAGCTCACGCTCGAGTTTCACTCTCGTGAGTTTCTGGGTACACTCAAGCTGCGCTTTCGCGACCAGCGAGACTGACGTCTCTGGGTACACTCAAGCTGCGCTTTCGCGACAATTGACAGTACCATTTAACGGGGATAATGCCTCCAAACTTCATGATGGTGAAGTATTACCTAGAAATCACAACCTTTTTATACATCCCTTCGGTTATCCGATGGTGCGAATCGGCAAAGAAAAAGAAATATTCTGAGGGTTCGCAGTAACAGGAAAATGGGCGCAGCATAGGGAAAGCCATTTCCATTGGCGGGGAAAGCAATGGTAAAATACATCATGGTTGCTGGCGGCGTCATGTCGGGCGTCGGGAAGGGAGTGACAACAGCATCAATAGGAAAAATCCTTCAGGCCTACGGCTATAAGGTAACAGCAATAAAGATAGACCCCTACCTCAACTTTGATGCAGGAACGCTGAGGCCCACAGAGCATGGCGAGGTCTGGGTGACCGATGACGGCGGTGAAATAGACCAGGACCTGGGCAATTACGAGCGCTTCTTCGGTTTTGACGTTCCAAAAAAGAACAACATGACCACTGGCCAGATATACAAGGCAGTCATTGACAGGGAAAGAAAAGGCGAGTACTTAGGCCAGACCGTCCAGTTCATTCCTCACATCATTGACGAGATCAAAGCAAGGATAAGAGACGCAGCAAATGGCTACGACATAGCAATGGTGGAGATAGGAGGGACAGTAGGAGACTTTGAGAACGTCCCCTTCCTTTTTGCCATGAAATCTATTGAGCGGGACGTCGGGGAAGACGACGTGATGTACATGCTCATCACTTACCTCCCGACACCTAGCCACATCGAGGAGATGAAGACAAAGCCTACACAGCAGGCAATAAAGCTCCTCAATAACGAAGGAATATTCCCTGATTTCATCATCTGCAGGGCAAAAAAGCCGCTTGATGATATTCGCAAGAAGAAGATCGAGACCTACGTCAACATTGCATCTGACCATGTTATCTCAGAGCCCGACATTGACACCATCTACAGAATCCCACTGGAGCTTGAAAAGGAGAGCCTTGGAATAAAGATACTTGAGCATTTCCATCTGAGACCAAAGCACAAGGTAGACCTAAGCGCAATTGAGAGCCTGGTGAAGAAGATCCAGAACCCCACAAAAGAGCTCACCATAGCAATAGTCGGAAAATACGTTGACATCGGCGACTACGACCTTGCTGATTCCTACATCTCAATCAATCAGGCGCTGATCCATGCAGGAGCTCATATGGGCATCAGGGTCAACACCCAGTGGATTGACGCAAAGAAGATTGAAAGGGGCGACAAAGAGCTTGACAAGCTCAAATCCTGCGGCGGCGTGATTGTTCCTGGGGGCTTTGGAAACTCAGGCGTGGAAGGGAAGATAAAAGCTATCCAGTACTGCCGCGAGCATAAGCTGCCCTTCTTAGGCCTTTGCTACGGCATGCAGCTTGCAGTTGTGGAGTTTGCCAGAAACGTCTGCGGCAAAACTGATGCCCACACAACCGAGATAGCAAAAGACACGAAAAGCCCGGTCATTGACATTCTTGAAAGCCAGAAGGATATTATCAAGAAGCAACAGTATGGGGGCACCATGCGCCTTGGCGCATACGCTGCAATCCTTAAGAAGGATACGCTGGTGTATGAACTCTATGAAAAGACAGGCAGGCTCAAGGCAGACAGGGAAAAGCTCAAGGCTATGGAGCAGAAGAAAGGCGCAGAGTTCAGGCTTGGCGTGCTTGAGCATAAGCCAACAATCCTTGAGCGCCACAGGCACCGCTACGAAGTCAATCCTGCATTTGTTGAAGAGCTTGAGAAGCAGGGTCTTGTCTTCTCAGGATACCACAAGCTTGACGGCAAGACATCCCTCATGGAATTCATCGAGCTTCAGGGCCATCCTTTTTTCATAGGAACGCAGGCGCACCCGGAGTTCAAGTCAAGGCTGGAAGATCCTGCGCCTCTGTTCTTGGGGCTTGTTGAAGCTGCGGCCAAGGGAAAGAAATAGTCACGCTCTTTGGTTGGGAAGTGTTGTCTCCTTCCTGACCCACCCCATATACTTCTCGCTCCCGGTAGCGTCTATCTTTAGAATGCAGGGAACAGCATAGGAATGAATGCCCTCTACCGCTTTCTTCACTGCTTCAAAATCAAGAGTCTTAGCAAGAAGCGCAACTTCATTCTCCTCAGCAATCTTTTCCTCCCACCAGAACATTGAGGATATAGGGAGGATATTAGCGCAGGCTATCAGCCTCTTCTCCAGAAGGTGCCTTGCAATTTTCTTTGCTTCCTTTTTGTCCCTGCAGGTGATGTATGCCAGCGCCATGTGCCTAAAGGTTTAAAAGCTCCTTCATAAGCCTTTGCCCTATGCACAGCAGGTACCTTTTCAGGAACATCCTAGGCGTGTTCATCTATAATGAACATTTCAGAGAGATTGGCAGGTTAATGTTCAATAATGATGAGAATGACAGCAATGCTGAAGCCTTTGAGAAACGGGCAAAAGAAAGGTACAGAAACATTATTGAGCCACAGGGAAAGGAGCTCACAAAAATTCTTGAACAATTCACAAATAAGCAATCCTACGCTGAGTTCAGGAACAGGAACATCACCATAACTAAACTGGCAATAAAGACTGCAATCACTGACGACCTCCACATCATAAGGGCAGTCCACGCCATCAGCGAGATAGACAAGGCCGCAAACATCCTCATCAAATCACTTCGGGAGTGGTATGCCTACGGCATGCCAGAGCTTGAGGCAGCAACAGCCGACCACCAGCACCTGCTTGAGAAGATGGCAGGATTTCCTGAAGCAGAGCTTCTGAAGGGGCTTGCTATCACCAAAGAAAGGAGTATGGGGCAAAAACTAGGGGAAGAGGAAAAGAAACACATCCTCTCCTTTGCAAAAAAAATCCAGGCCATCTACGCTGAGCGAAGAGAGCTGGAGATTTACATTGAAAAGAAAATGCAGGCAGCCTGCCCTAACATTTCTGCTGTCGCTGGCGCTGCAATAGGCGCAAAGCTGCTCGCAATAGCTGGCTCATTGAAGCAGCTCATGGAATTCCCTGCTTCCACCGTCCAGCTCCTGGGGGCTGAAGAGGCCCTGTTTCGCCACCTGAAAAAAGGGAGCCGCTGCCCAAAATACGGCATCCTCCACGAGCATCCCTTCATCAGCCAGTCAAAGAAGGAAATGCACGGAAAAGTTGCACGGGCATTGGCCGATAAAATATCATTGGCTTCAAGAATAGACTACTTCAGGGGGAAGTTCATCGGAGATTCGCTCAAAGAGGGGATAAGGAAGAGGTTCAGCCTACGGGAATGATACACGAGTCAAGAATATTTGGAGTTTATGAAGAGAAGGGAAGGCGAACAACGCTATTCACCAAAAATCTCGCCCCTGGAAGTGCAGTATACGGTGAGCAGCTCGTAAAGAAAGACAGCATTGAATACAGGGAATGGCAGCCCCAGCGCTCGAAAATTGCAGCGGCCATACAAAACGGCTGCAACAACATCTTCATACGGGAAGGCCAGGCAATTCTCTATCTTGGCGCAAGCTATGGAACAACAGTTAGCCACGTCTCAGATTTGATAGGCACAGGCGGCATCATCTTCGCTGTGGAGATAGCCCACCGGAGCATGAGAGACTGCGTTCTTGTAGCAGAAAAGAGGCCCAACATCGCGCCAATCCTTGCAGATGCAGCAAAGCCCAAGGGCTATGCAGGAAGGGTATGCCTTTGCGACCTAGTCTTTCAAGACATCACCCAGCGCAACCAGGTAGAGATTTTCCTGCGCAACTGCGCCCTCTTCCTCAAGGATGGTGGTCATGGCATGATTGCTATAAAAGCAAGGAGTATTGATGTAACAAGAAAGCCTAAAGGAATTTTCCGTGAAGCTGCGCAGCAATTGGAGAAGGAGATGATAATCATAGACCAGAAACTCCTTACGCCGTATCAGCTTGACCACATGCTCTTCGTCGTCAAGAAAAAATATAGAGAAATGCGTTGATTA
>DUKR01000023.1:5052-5470 GCA_013329175.1 Candidatus Woesearchaeota archaeon | reverse complement strand
ATTTCAAAGTGCACTATGCCCTGCAATACAAAGGATGAGATTACCCGTTGGCTGTGGAAGGGATGGGGGGGGTGCTATTGCCTTTTTTTCTAATGCTTTTTTTAGGAATGCCCTGCTCCCGAGGAGCTTGCCTGCCTTGATTGTAGCGTGCGCTCGGCATCATTCCCGAAAAAATGCATTCCCTAGAAGCTCATTACCTACGGCTACTTTCTCATCCGAGCCCTTTGTCTTTCTTTCTTCCTTTGTTTATGCTGCAAATCCTGATGTTGGTAATTCCGTCGTGCACTGCTGCCCACGCCCATCCTTCACACCCGATGGTGCAGCGCTCAATAATGAGGCGATGGCTGCAACAAATGCCATGCTGCAGGCGCAGCCTTTTTTGTTTTCACCTTTTTTCCTTCACTTTTTTTCTTCTTTT
>DUKR01000023.1:0-4966 GCA_013329175.1 Candidatus Woesearchaeota archaeon | reverse complement strand
CTTCTTTTCTTTCTTTATTTTTCTTTTCCCCCTCGGAATTGGCAAGAACGTGATGGCCTGAAATGAAAAGGATGAATTTATGCATTGGCTGTGGAAGCGACGGGAGGCATGGCTAATGCCTTTTTTTCTGATGATTCTCTTTTTGGAATGCCAGGCTTCCTACGAGCCTGCCTCCTTCCTCCCGAGATGGGCAGGAAGCTTAAGGAAGGAGAAGAAGCAGGCAGCACAGCAGGCAGGCTTCAACAAGCTTATGTGCAACATTCTGCCCCACACCCGAATTTATACGTAACTTTTTATATAAGTCTAGCAAAATTTGCTGTATATTTACTATAATAGCGCAATTTACCATACTACAAAAAAGGGATTCCTTGAAAAATGAAGGAAGAAACAAAAATAATCTGGCCGTTTGTAATCTTCGTTATTGCCTATATCATCGCAGCACTCCTGTTTTTTAATTTCATCCTGATAACCAAAGCCAATTATGAAAACATTATCAATCATGACACCCGCTTTAAATCTGAAGAAAGCATCCTCGTCTACTACAATCTCATCAGGGAATCAAACTTCATCAACTACATGAAATCAGGCCTGCCCGAATACCTGCAGAGCTATGGGGAATATACACAGAAATCAAGCAGATTATATCTGGAGCTTATCAATAATATCCCGAATAAAAACCTGAAAAAGAACTATCAGCAGGAATATGAGCTGTTCATAAGGATTGTGGGCATTGAAAAGCAAGTGATGAACAGGACTCTTGCAGAAGAGCATCTCTCTTCACCTGAGTATGTAGCCCTGAAGGGGGAGTTTAGGACGTCAAGTGACCTGCCATTTGAATTTTACCTGCTTGGCGTAAATAAAGAGTTGAAAGTAAACATTGCCGAAGCAAACATATTCACCACTTTAATGATCATCACTTTCGTTTTGGCGATGTTCCTTGTAGCGGTGGAGTTCTCCATTGTCAAGAAGGACTTTATCAATCCCATGAGGCAGATCTCACAGAGCCTAGCTGAGATCAGGGAGGGGAAGCCAGGCAAAAATATCCATATCAAGGCAGACCATGTCGTGGCGGGGGTCATAAAAGATCTCTATAAGACCTCATCGGATTTGCAGTCATTTTCCTCCTCAATGAAGCACAGGATATCCGCAACGAAAGGCTCAAATAAAAAAATGCGCAGTAAAATAGAGGAGCTCAGCGCTGAGGTCATAAATCTCCAGCACATGCTCAAATTAGCTCTCGTGAACTACAATAAGGAGAAAAAAAAGCAATAAATGGCAAACGATGGCACGGCCACTCGATAAGCTGGAGGACAAAAACGTGGAACAAAAAGAGCCTCCCCATTTTGTCCACTCGGACCTGTTCGATAACATGCAGGAGGGCTACGCCTGCCATAGGATTATCCTTAACAAGGACAATGTTCCTGTAGATTATGAAATTCTTGAGGCTAATGCCTCTTTTGAAAAATTAACCGGGCTTAAGAGAAGTGAAGTCATAGGCAAGAGAGCGACACAGGTATTTCCAACGCTGAAGAAAGAGCCGTTTAACTGGATCCATGCCTATGGCACCGTGGCCATGGAAAACAAAAAAATGAAGCTTGAGCGTTATTTTGGCCCTCTTGGCAAATGGTTCTCCATCTCCACCTACTGCCCCGAAAAAGGGTATTTTGTAACAACCTTCCATGACATCAGCGAAAGGATGAAAGCTGAGGCTGCCTTAAAGGAAAGCGAAAACAAATTCAAGTCCATCTTTAACAATTCCGCTGTGGCAATAACCATCACCGACAAGAATGAAAGGATAATATCATGGAATTCGTTCACAGAAGACCTGCTGGGCATGACGAAAAAAGACCTGCTGGGCAGGCATGTAAGCCTCCTCTATCCCGAGGAAGAATGGGTCCGCATGAGAAAGGAGAACATCAGAAAAAAAGGGATAAAGCACCATTATGAGACAAAAATAATCAAGAAAAACAAAAAAGTAGTGGATGTTGACATTTCCCTAAGCGTACTAAGGGACGATAAGGGGAAGATAAAGATGTCCATCGGCATCATCAGGGACATAACAGAAAGGAAAATATCAGAAGAAGCCGTAAAAAAAAGTGAAGAGAAATACAGGAGGACGTTTGAGCTTTCCCCTGAGGCAATAGTGCTGCTGGACCATAAGGGCATTGTCCTTGATGCAAATAAGAGGCTTTTTAACATCCTTGGCTACAGGACAAGCGACATTATCGGAGAGCGGCTTCTGAAATACCCATATATCACAAGGAAAAGTGAAACACAGGCAATGCTTGTATCCCTTAGCACGATGAGGGGCACGTCAGCAAGGCATTTTGAGGTTGAATTCATAACTCAAAAGGGAAAGAGGAGAACAGGCTCTATCTGGACCTCCATGCTTGGCGAAGAGGATGGAAAAAACATCGGGCATGTCATGCTTATCTCAGACATAACTGAAAAAAAGAAAGCTGATGAGAAATTAAGGAAAAACAGGGAAGAATTAGCAAAGAAAAACCTGAAGCTTCAGGCAAAATCAAAGGAATTGCAGATAACCTATGCAAAGCTTCACGAAGCTCATCGCCAGGTCAAGAAATTCAATGAGGAGCTTGAAAACAGGGTAAAAGTGAGGACAAGGCAGCTGGAAGAAGAAAAGCAAAGGGTTCAAAGGCTTCTTCAACTGAAGACAGATTTTGTGAATCAGCTGAGCCATGACTTAATCACTCCCCTCACCCCCATCATAGCCTTATTGCCTCTGGCGCTTGAGGATACCAAAGACAAGGACACAAGAATCAACCTGGACATCTGCATCAGGAACGCAAAGTACCTCAACGCCCTTATACAGGACACTCTGAATCTGGCAAGGCTTGACAGTGGGACACTGGAATTTAACATAGCAAGAATCGAACTGAAGAGAATTATAGACGAAATCATCAAGGACAATGGGCCGGTATTTGAAAAATACAACGTGAAAGCGAAAAATACCGTGAAAGAAAGGATATACTGCAGGGGAGATACGCTGAGGGTACGGGAGATTTTTGAAAACCTTTATATGAATTCAGTCAAATTCATGCCTAACGGCGGGGAGCTGACTTTCAGCGCGCGCAAAGATAAGGAAGAAGTGCACATTGCAGTAAAAGACACTGGCATAGGCCTAACAAAAAGCCAGGCAGAAAAAGTATTTGATGAATTTTATAAAGTTGACCCTTCCAGGCATGAGATGGGCAGTTCGGGCCTGGGGCTTTCGATATGCAGGCGCATTGTAGAAAAGCTTGGCGGAACTATCAGGATTGAAAGCCATGGGCTGCAAAAGGGAACCACGGTAACATTTACGCTGCCGCAAAGAAAAAAAAAGGTGAAGTCCAATGCAAAAAAAGATTCTGATTGTTGATGACAATAGTGATCTCCTACATAGCGTAATATTTTCTCTGCAGAGGCTCGACCTGAAAAAAGAAAAAGAATTCCTCAGGGCAGAGAGTGGGAAAGAATGCCTGAAGATTGTTGAGAAGCAAAAGCCAGACCTTATACTTCTTGACATCATGATGCCCAAGATGGACGGATGGCAGGTTGCAACCAAGATCAAGGAAAATAAAAAATGGAGAGATATTCCCATCATTTTTCTCACTGCAAAAAGGGATAAGATGAGCATAGAGACTGGCTCAGCAAGCGCTGTTGATTATGTCTGCAAGCCATTTGACGCAGAAGACCTTATGAAAAGGATAGACAAAGCCATCAAACAATCAAAGAAAAAATAGCTGAAAACTTACAAATATTCATTCTGCAGAAAAACTGACAAATAGTTAGATACTTACAAATATGATTAATCTTCCTTCTTAAGGGTAAAGTACCTACATAAATTGACTAAATTTGAGAATCACTTACATATACAACCTACATATATTGATTTGTTGGGAGGGAAATGCTTATATACTACTTACATTAACTCAATTGATACTTACAAATATGGCACATCTTATCTCTGTTGATGTAAGGGATATCAACAAGCTCAAGGATGCAGTAGATGCATTCACGGCTAAGTATGGAGCAACTATTCATCAGGCATTGTCCCAAACGATAGAAGAGCCTGTTGTTCCCGTAAGCATTTTCTCACAAGGGCTTAGCCCCCTAGAGAGTGTTACAACCTATTTATCCGAGAACATGTCCATGGATGAGCGGGCCATAGCAAAAGCCCTCCATAAGCAGTCATCGTCCATCAGGACAGCATACCAGTCTGCAAAAAGGAAGCTTCATGGCCAATTGAGTGCACAGCCTTCGCCTTACGGCCTTCCTCTCTCGTCGCTTGCTTCTGATAGCCTCAGCATCCTTGAGCTGGTATCATCGCATCTTCACGACAAACACGGGCTTAGTTTCAGGGCAGTGGGCAGGCTTCTTGGCAAAAACGAGCGGACAATATGGACTGCCGCTCATAGGGCAAAGCAGAAATGGCTAGCAAAGAACTAAAGGAATTGCAGGCACTGCACAAGAGGATTTGTGCCTTGGGTAGCAATAGCTTTCCTGCAGGAGCAAGGAGAGCGCCAGGGGGGGCGAACCCCTCTTGCGCCACTTCTCATAAGGCGTTGCCGCAGCCTCGAAAGAAAGGAAACAGAAAGAAAATGGCCTGCAGCCTAAGGTGGATGCTGCAGGGGATGTTCCTCCTTGTCGCCTTGGTAACGGTATCCTTCTCCCTTTACCTCTTCAATGTAACCTCTTTAGGCGGCACCATGGATGACAGCATTACCAGCATGGCTTTTTTCAGCAAGGAAACCCTGCACACTCAGGAGGTGGGCATAGCCGCCAATGCAACCATGGCGATAGAGATTCCCCTTGCTTCAGACGGTGTCATCGCGGATTTCAGCATCAGCGGAGAGCTTGCGGGCAGGGGAAGCGTGAAAGTATATCTCAAGGGCGATGATGCGAGATACCTCGTGCTTGATTCGGGAGATCTGGTCCACAACAAAACCCTGTTCCAGCAGGAGGC
>DUKR01000022.1:5070-11637 GCA_013329175.1 Candidatus Woesearchaeota archaeon | reverse complement strand
TCCTGCCTTGATTGCAGCGCGCCCTTGGCATCGCTCCAGAAAAAATGCATTCCTTAAAAGCTCATTTCCAACGGCTGCTTTGCCAAAAGCGACTCTACTGTTCTCTCTCCTCCTGCCTGCAGCGAAATTGCTCTTGGAAATTCCGTCGTGCATTGCATTGTCGCCCATCCTTCACACCCGATGGTGCAGCGCTCAATACTTAGGCGATGGCTGCAACAAATGCCCTTGCCAGCAAGCGTAGCCCGAGCCTTTTTTGTTTTCACTTTTCTTTCTTCGTTTCCCCCCCCTCGAAGCCGTAACATCAATCCAAATGTCTGTCGTCGCTGAACTTCAGGCTCGTGAACTATTACGCCCTTGCAATACTTTTATAAAAACCTCCCGCTCTGGAAAAAGCCATGCATCATACCTTCGAGCGCATAGAGCGGGCTTTTACCTACACTGACCAGCAGCTCATGAAAGCAGGAAATCTTCCCTTGTGGAGCACGTCAGCAGGGTTCTGGAGCCCCTCCATCCTAAGAGAAGCAAACGACGTCTTCACCCACTTCAGCCTCCAGAGCTATAATCACTTCCTTGACCTGGGCTCTGGCGATGGAAGGGTTGTGCTGCTTGCTTCACTATTCACAAAGCACGCAACAGGCGTCGAGATTGATGAGCAGCTCCATAACAGGGCGCTGGAGATGCAGAACTACCTTGGCGTTACCAATGCCACCTTCCACAACAAGAATTTCCACGAGCACAATCTCAGCGGCCATGACATCATTTTTATCAACCCCGACTCCCCTTTTTACCGTGGTACAGAAAAGAAGCTCATGAGGGAGCTTCATGGAAAGCTCATCGTCTTAGGCCATCACTTCCACCCCCAGCAGCTGAGAAAGATAGGGGAGTACATCAGGGACGGCGTCTATGCTGCGATGTACAGGGTGTGAGTGGCCGTTGTAAGCATCATCATCTATCGTGGTTAAGGGCCAAACCTCATGCTTGGGATTACACCACGCTATAATACTCTTCCAAGACAACCCTATCAACCTCATCAAGGTTTTTCACTGCATACAGCCTCCCCTCACCTATAGAGACAATCTTCTTGGCAAGAGCCTCGCCATCCTTTGAGAGATTGATTCCGACAACAGAGAGGGTGATGCCGGCGCCCTTGGCGATGGATGCAGCAGAGAGTGTATCCTTCTCAGGCTTCTTCCCTGAAGTTGGCATAGCATCAGTCAGCAGGATCAGGTGCTTTGTCATCTCCTGTGAAGGGAACAGAGAGATGGCGTGCTGGATGGCCTGTGCAATGTTGGTCTCTCTAGCTGGCCTTGCACGTGAAATAGACTCCAGCAACAGCTGAAAGTTATCAGTAGGAGCAATCTCCTCAACAATGACATGGCTGAAATTGACAAGCCCCACAATATCCTTGGAATCAATGGCAGTATAGGCTAAGGCTATCCCTGCTTTTTTTGCTACGTCAAGCTTCTCCCCTTTCATTGAGCCTGAGCAGTCAAGGCCATACACCACGGCAACCTGCCCCTTTGCCCTGCGCTCATAGCTCCTGAGCAATCCCAGCGTAAGCCTTGAAGCTCCTCGCCTGATTGCAGCCTTCACTGACTGCTTCAGTGCGATATCCCTATAACGGTCTCCTTTCTTATAGTTTCTGACGTCATTCTTATCGCCATAGTGCGAAGCCAACTTGTGCACCTTCTCACCAGCAAGCCCATGCGTCATCAGCTTGTCAAGCTCCTCATGATAGAGCACAAGGGAGGCAAGCTGCATCCCTTCCTCAGTCACCGCTCCATCCCTGGAAAGAAGCCTGTCCTTTTTCAGCTCTCCGACCTTTCTCTCAATGACCTCCCTCAGGTGATGCCGAAATTCCGGGATGGCCATGTTGCGCTCCAGGTAATTGGCGTCATAGGTTGTCAATGCCTTCAGAAGCCTTGGCCCGTAGATATTCTTTGCAGCCTGGAAGTTCTTCACCAGATGCTCAAACAGCACATCAGGGGTAAACGCAGAAATGCCCTGATTCATGGCATCTTTCAGAAGCTTTCCTTCATCTATTTTCTGCTTATCATTCTTCATGACTGAGCGCATCAACTTCTCTTCAGACTGCGAATCAAGTTTTCCCTGCGCTTCATCAATTGGCGTTGTCTCCCCTACCTCCACCTCAAGGTCAGGGAACATCACCCTCCTGCTCATCACCCATCTCCTCAATGGAATGGGAGTGTGAGAACTCCCTGAAGGCTTCCTTAGTGAATTCCTCAGGAGTTTTCAGGTATTTCACCGAAGGCTTCAGCGCAATCCTGTGCGCCAAAACAGAAACAAGGGAGCGCTCAATGTCCTGCATCGTCACCTGCTTCCTGGAATCAAGCAATGCATAGCTCTGCGGCCGTTCATAGAGGCCAATTGATGCACGGACCGAAGGTTTCCTTGAGAGGTCCAGGTGAGAGCGCAGATGCCTCACAAAGCTGATGGCATAGGTAAGAAGGTTGTCTGGATATGCTATCCCCATATCGCTTCCTTTGGAGAGCACTATCTTCCTCTCATGGCTGATGTCCTCAGGATAGCCCATGTAGAGCAGGTCAAACCTGTCCAGAAAGACGTCAGACAATTTTTCAGTTGATGAGTCATCAGGATTCATGGTCCCGATGAAGATAAAATCCGCCTTGATGTCAATGTCATAGGTGCCAAGGGTTGCCTTGCGCTCCTCAAGCACCTGTAGCAGTGAGTTCTGCAGTTTCTCAGGACACCTGTTCAACTCGTCAAAGAATAAAACCCCTTTATGTGCCTTGAAGATTTTCCCTGGAGTGAATGCCTCAAGGCTCAGCGGGCCGTGTTTTAACGCCTTGATGGGGTCAATATCACCCAACAAATCC
Source organism: Candidatus Woesearchaeota archaeon (assembly GCA_013329175.1). Taxonomy (GTDB): domain Archaea; phylum Nanobdellota; class Nanobdellia; order Woesearchaeales; family UBA11716; genus UBA11716; species UBA11716 sp9638u. The sequence goes on along the minus strand of DUKR01000022.1, from coordinate 8,779 downwards.
TCAGTCGTCAGGTCAGGCGAGCCCTGGATTCGCACAAATCGGTCAATTCCCTTCAGCTTTCGCTTTCCGCCCTTTTTTTCCGCTGCCTTTTCAGTACCTGTCCCAAACAATTCGTCACCAGATACCTCAATATCAGGAAGCAGCCGTGCAACATTCTTTGCAAGCGTTGTCTTCCCTATCCCTGGCGGCCCGACTATGATGACGTGCCTCTTCAGCAGCAGTGCTGATTTCGTGGCCTGCTTGGCATCATCCTGGCCGATGATGTCGGGAAATGGGTCTTCTTTGGAAAGCAGTTGCTTTTTGAGTTCGTCTGATAGCATAAGGCGCATGGATAAGCCTAAGTACTTTAAATATGTTAGGAAAAAGAATCAACACCAGGAAGGGTTCAGCTTTTGCGGGCGGCTAATTCTTGTTTTTTTTCATTTGCTTATTGAGTAACTCTTGGTATCCTGCAGCGTAGAAGGATACAGCAGGTTTCCAAGAGAATGGATTTTTTTGCATCTCTTCATAGAGTCGGCGACGTTTATCACTCATAGTTTGACAATTAAACTCCCCTACGGCTAGGTCAATAGTTTCTTTCAATTTAATCTTGTAACGGTAGGCTGTTTCACGAAATTCATTTAGATTGATAAAAAAGCCGGTACTAAAAACGCCCACAGGCAGAGAATCATAACCACTCCCATTTCGCCTATCTAAGATAGGGAGGGCTAGTGCAGCCATTGCCTCTCTTGCTGCAACTCCGAAAGGCTCAGGATGGTTATAATTAAGGCCAAGAAAGTAATCTGCTGCAGCAAATATGCTGAACTTTTGTTTCTGGCTTTGATATTGAGGTTCAATGATATGAGCGCCTTTGTATTGCCTAGATGCTGCCTGTAATCGGCTATAAAGATGTGGGTCAGATACAGGGCCGGCAATCAATATGGTGGCGTTATGTATCTCAGGAAGGATATCTAGCAGAATTTCCACGCCTTTCTCCGGAACCAGCCTACAGACCATTGCCATAAGCGGCTTATTCATATTTTCAAAAGATATTTCATAGTTACCAAGAATGGCCCCTTTTTGGCCTTGTTTCATCTGGAGAATATACCCTAAATCCTTCACATCTCCAAAGAAATCCCCTAAGCTTATGTCAACGCCATTCTCGACGCCCCCTGAAATGTTCAATGGTTCTCTCCAGGGGTTATTCTGATTCAAGTAAGTAGCATATGGTTTACTGACTGTTGTTGTCAGGCCAGCAGATTCTGAGCCTATCCTGTTCATGCTCACAGATCCGTTCCACGTGAATCTGGCCTGGAAGGCCTCAAAAGTAAGGTCACTTACTGAAAACATGGATCGGACATCAGAGTAGATGTCGCTGGTTAATGGTAATGTCCCGTCATAATGTGCATTGTGAATAGTGAAGACCGATGGCTTTGAATTGTCCTTCTTTAATGAATAAGGAATAAACCCCATGCTCCAGTCATGCACATGGACAATGCCAGGGTTAAATCTGGATTCCAGAGAGGGAAGTACGCTTGATACATGATTCCCAAACTCCATTAATTCTTGGAATTGGTTGGGGGTAAGATGCCCCCGAGTATATGGGTATGTCCAATCATTATTATATGCCATTGTAGGATTATCAATTGGCTCTTTTTCCAATGGTGAGGGAAATAGAGGGGTCTGGAACCAGAAAACCGGAACATTGCCTACCTCGGTTTCCCACAATGCATCACCCTGTAGCAACATATCAAGATTTATTTTCTTCCATTTATTAGACTCTGGCGGCTGTTCGCTTGAAGGCATGAGGATTGTAGTTTCTATCCCACCGTCGCGTATTAGGTGCCCTGCAAGCTGAGACACGGCAGGGCCCATGCCGCCATAGTTTTGTACGCCCTTTGCTTGTGTAGAAATCATCAACACCTTTGGTTTTGCCATTACACATCCACTCCTCTAAGTTAGAAGAATGTTTTAAGCATTGCACCTATAAAAAGTTATCCATTCTGAAGTGGTAACCATTCTAGGGGAGAATGCGAATGTGTGAAACTGGCCTCAGTAAAGTATATAAAATAGTCTAAACTTGCACAACAACATAGCCCCGTAGTGTAGCGGCCAAATGCCTCGTCGGCAGGCAAATCATTCCGCCCTCTGGAGGCGGGGACCCAGGTTCGAATCCTGGCGGGGCTGTCTTCGTATCCATAGAATAAGAGCCATTCTTAACACAACATAGCTCTCTGCCAGTGATGCACCATGATCCAGGACGTCTTCATCATCGGAGCAACAGGAAACGTAGGGAGCACTCTTGTAAGGCAGATATTCGCTAAAGGCGACACCAATCTCAACCTGCATGTTAATATCACGAGAATTGTCGGGCTTGCCTCAAGCACCCACTACTTCTATGCACCAGTTGGCATCTCACGGGATGAGGCGCTTGCCTTCGTTGAAAAAAAAGGGCAATACGAGGCATACGACTCGCTTTTTTCCATCCTTGATGCTGTCAGGAATACCCATGCCCCTGATGCCTCAGAGCTTGTTTTTGTTGACGTCACTGCGGCAAAAGGCCTTGAGCCATTTCACAAGAAAATCATCAAAGACACCGAGTTTGGCATTGTGACGGCAAACAAGAACCCCATTGCGCTGTGCGACTACAAGACCTTTCGCTTCCTCACCCATGATCCTGGGAGATATGGCTTCCGCTGCTCGGTCATGGCTGGAGCTGAAGCAGTCAACTTCTTCCAGGACCTAAAGGACGTCAACGACCAGCCAAAGCTGATTCAGGGCTGCTTCTCTGGAACTTTAGGCTACATCTGCTCGCAACTGGAGAAAGGAAAGCAGCTCTCAGCCATAGTGAGGGACGCAAAAGAAAGAGGATACACCGAGCCGCATCCGCGTGATGACTTAAACGGCCTTGACGTGGCAAGAAAGCTCCTCATCCTGGCAAGGGCATCAGGCTATCCCACAGAGATGAAAGACATTGATGTTGTGCCATTCATCCCCGATGCCTACTTCTCCCATGACAGCGTAGAAAGATTCCTTGCGGCAATCACCGAGCTTGACACATCGTTTGCAGTAAAAGTCCAGCAGGCAAAAGGCAAAGGCAATGTCCTTCGCTACGTAGCAAAGATGCAATGCGAAAACGGCAAGCCAAAGCTCACCGTCGGCCTCAAGGAAGTTCCTGTTGCAAGCCCTCTTGGAAGCCTTGCGGGAACCTCCAATAAGATCATGGCAGTCTGCGAGGCATATCCAGCGGATGCTCCCTACGCTGTCGAAGCTCCCGGCGCAGGGCTTGCAGTCACTGCCCAGAACATCAGGCGGGACCTTCTGTATCAGCTGAAAGGGAGAAAGCACTTGATTGAGAGGTAGCATCTCTTCGACTTCAGCAAATGCTATCCAGACTGGGCTTTTTTAGGCTGGTGAAGTAGTGCGCCAGTTGGTAAGAGTTCACCATTATGAATCTGTTCGATGAACATGCCTGCCACGACTATGCCGCGGCATGGCATCATTCCCCCCAAAAGAGCATTACCTAATGCTGTTCTTGCCTCATGGCGCTTTGGCTTTGTTCCCGGTGAAATTGCTCTTGAAAATTCCGTCGTGCATTACCCCCCGTACTCCCCCTTAATTCTCAATGGTGCAGCGCTCTAATACTGGAGCGATGGCTGCAACACATGCCCTTTCCAGCAAGCGGCAGCCCGAGCCTTTTTTGTTATCACTTCTTTTCCTTCACTTTTTT
>DUKR01000022.1:3600-4962 GCA_013329175.1 Candidatus Woesearchaeota archaeon | reverse complement strand
ACTTTTTTTCTTCTTTTCTTTCTCCATCGTTTTTCCCCCTCGGAATTTCAAAGTGCACTATGTTCTGCAATACAAAGGATGAAGTTACGCATTGGTCGTGGAAGCGACGGGAGGAGTGCTCATGCCTTTTTTTGAATGAGCTTTTGGGTAATGCCAAATGGGAAATGTCCCATACCTTACTTGCTGAAACTTTCAGGTGAGTGAAGGAGTACCGCCAGCCGCAAACCTTTATATCCTTTACCTCATGCCTGCCCTCGGCCCATGGACATCTGGATTCTAGCAACAAAAGAGCACACCCCGACCTACAGTGGAACGCGGCTTACTGAAGAAGCAAAAAAGCAGGGCATAACGCTTTCGAAAGTGGCGCCTGAAGAGCTTGACCTGATAGTCACCAAGGATGGCAAGAGAAGCATTATCCTCGCAGGCAAAAGTACCAGCCTTCCTGACTGCGTCATCCCACGAATCGGAGCCGAGGCTACCTATTTCTCCCTTGCGGTGTTGAGGCATCTTGAGATGCAGGGTGTCGTCATTCTCAACAACGCAAGAAGCATCGAGCTTGCAAGGGACAAGCTTGCCACAATCCAAGCGCTCAAGGCGCACAACCTGCCCATCCCAAAGACCATGCTTGCCAAATTACCCCTCAACCTGGACATCATCAGGGAGGAATTCACTTTCCCTATCATCCTCAAGACCGTATCAGGCTCCAAAGGAAAGGGCGTCTTCCTCTGCGAGACGAAGGTCAGGCTCAGCGATTTCATGGGGCTGATTGAAGCCTCAAAGGACGCAAAGCTCAATCTCATCCTCCAGGAATTCATCTCCTCAAGCAAGGGAAGGGACATCAGAATTCTCGTCATCGGGGGAAAGCCTATTGGCGCAATCCTGCGAAAGGCGAAGAAGGGCCAGTTCCGTGCGAATTTCTCGATGGGCGGCGATGTTGAGCCATATCCTCTTACTCCTGCACTGGAATGGATTGCAATAGAGGCAGCAAGGGTCATGGGCCTTGATATAGCAGGAGTTGACCTGCTCTTTGACGGCGACACCTATGCTGTCACTGAAGTCAATGCGTCCCCTGGCTTTGAAGGCTTTGAAAAAGCGACCAATATTGATGTAGCAAAAATCATGATAGGATTATGCAGGCTTAGATGCCCTGGCGCAGCATGAGAGATTATTTTTTCCTCTCGCCAGCAGTAGAATTGCTTATGGAAATTCCGTCATGCACTGCGGAGTCATTCATCCTTCATCCACTAAAGTGCAGCGCTCTAATACTGAGGCGATGGCTGCAACAAATAGCCTGCAGAAAGCGCAGCCCGAGCCTTTTTTGTTATCACTTCTTTTTCTTCACTTTTTTCTTCTTTTCTTTCT
>DUKR01000022.1:3214-3452 GCA_013329175.1 Candidatus Woesearchaeota archaeon | reverse complement strand
TTTTCTTTCTTCACTTTTCTTTTCTCCCTCGGAATTTCAAAGTGCACTACGCTCTGCAATATAACGGGTGAGGTTACGCATTGCCCGCTGAAACGAGGAGAGGAGTGCTAATGCCCTTTTTTCATAATGAGCTTTTGGGAATGCCCATGATCCTGTATGCTTTAATATCACTCAAAGCTTGCCTGCCCTGACTGTAACGTGGCATGGGCGGCAATCCCGAAAAATGCATTCCCTAAAA
>DUKR01000022.1:0-3079 GCA_013329175.1 Candidatus Woesearchaeota archaeon | reverse complement strand
ACGGCTGTTTTGCCAAAAGCGACACTACTGTTCTCTCTCCTCCAGCCTTCGGTGAAATTGCTCATGGAAATTCCGTCGTGCACTGCTGCCCGCACTCATCCTTCATCCACGCAGGTAGCAGCGCTCTAATACTGAGGCGATTGCTGCCTGCTGTGTTGTCGCTGCACTGCCCCGCTTCTTCTGCTTCCTTAAGCTTCCCGCTGCATGTGCTGCTAGAAAAGAGAGATGCTAAAAACATCGCTTCATGGAGCGTGAACTATTCCCACAACTGCAACATTTAAGTAAACATGCCCATATAATATAGCAACAAAATATGGGAGATGAATACGATGAGAGAAATAGTGACAAAAGACGGCTCCCTCACTTTCTACAACGAGAGCTACGATGAAGCCTATCATTCTATCTCAGGAGCATTGGAAGAGGCGCAAAAAAAGTACATCGAGCCCTGCCAGATACAAGATGGCATGGCGATTCTTGACATCGGCTTTGGCTTAGGCTATAACGTGGCAATGGCGGTCCACTCTGCAAAACATCTCACTATTGTCTCATTAGAGAAAGACCCGTCAGTATTCAGCCTTATCCAGTCCATTGCAGTGCCCCTTTGGTTCAGGCCCTCCTATGCACTGGTGCAGAAAGCAGCAGCAAAAAGAAGCTACAACGACAGAGACTATGGCATCAGGGTCATTGAAGGAAACGCCGAAGAATCCATCAAAGCAGTGGATGTGAGGTTTGACGCGGTATTCCTCGACCCTTTCTCGCCAAAAAATAATCCCGAGCTATGGGCTGAAGCATTTCTCAGGGACGTTTTTGCAAGGATGAAGCCTTGCGCACGGCTAGCCACCTACTCCTGTGCAGGCATGCTCAGGCGCAATCTCAGGAGCGCTGGATTTGAGGTTGTTGACGGCCCCATTGTCGGAAGAAGGGCGCCTGGAACGGTAGGAATAAAAGAATGAGGCTCAATGGCTCAACGGGGGATGCTCGAAACCTTTTTAAACAGCCTCCTGCTCCTCGACTACACCTTTATCGGAGGAATCACGATTATGGCATCATTCAAGGTGTGCATTGCAGATACAAAGGAAGGCAGGACCTATCAGAAAGAGTTTAAGGATGCTGAAGCCGCTTTCTTCCTTGGCATGAACCTCGGGGCGAAAGTCGAAGGGAAGCTGCTTGGCATGGAAGGCTTTGAACTTGTGCTGACAGGTGGCTCTGACAACTGCGGCTTTCCCATGCGAAAGGGGATCAAAGGAGCAAGGAAGAATATCGTCATCGGCGGCGGTGTAGGGCAGAAAGCCATGAAACACGGCCAGATGAGAAAGAAGACCGTCTGTGGAAACAAGGTCACTGGCTCAATCACCCAGCTCAATCTGAAGGTAACAACATACGGCTCGTCAGGCGTGGCAAAAGCCCTCGGCCTTGAGAAGGAAGAGAAAGCTGCTGCTCCCGCACAAGAAGAGGCCAAGAAGGAATAGGTACCCATTTCTGATGGCTGCAAAGAAAAAGACCGCAAAGAAAGCTAGAGGCATACTCCAGCCTGAAGTCAATATCGGCATCTTCGGCCACGTTGATCATGGCAAGACCACCCTACTCCAGTGCCTCTCAGGCAAATGGGCCGACACGCATTCTGAAGAGATCAAGCGCGGCATAACGATTCGCCTGGGCTACGCAGATTGCGTCTTTGCTAAGACTAAAGAAGGGAGATTCACCACAGAAGCCGATGCTCTGGCAGAAAAAGCTGAATACGACCTCCTCAGGAAAGTCTCGTTTGTTGACGCTCCAGGCCACGAATCGCTCATGGCGACCATGCTTTCTGGAGCGACCATCATTGACGGCGCATTGCTGCTGGTTGCAGCAAACGAGCAGTGCCCGCAGCCACAGACGCGAGAGCACGTCATGGCGCTGCAGATTATCGGCGTGCAGAACCTCGTCATCGTCCAGAACAAGATTGACCTGGTGTCTGAGGAGCAGGCGATTATGAATTATGAGCAGATCAAGGCATTCGTCACTGACACGTCCTACAAAGACGCTCCTATCATCCCCCTCTCAGCCCAGCACAAGGTTGGAATAAGCAATCTCATCCAGGCACTGGAGGAAGTCATTCCCACTCCTGAGCGCAACACAGCAAAAGACCCGCTCCTGTTCATCGCCAGATCCTTTGACATCAACAAGCCAGGAACTGAGCCTGAGAAGCTTGTTGGCGGGGTTCTTGGCGGCTCCCTCAAGCAGGGCATCCTGAGGGTAGGTGACGAGATAGAGATACGCCCTGGCTACGACGTGATTGAGAAGAACAAGCGTGTCTGGAAACCCCTGCAAACCACCATTGTCGGCTTAAAGTCTGGAGGGGAATCCATTGAGGAGGTTATGCCTGGCGGAAGCTTTGGCGTATTGACGAGCCTTGACCCCTCAGTCATCAAGTCAGACAAGCTTGTAGGCGGCGTTGCGGGCCACATCGGGAAGCTTCCCGACATCCTTGAAGAATTCACCCTTGACATCCATCTCCTTGACAGGGTGGTCGGTGTCAATACTGACGTAAAGGTGGAGCCCATACGGATTGGCGAGCCCCTCATGCTCAACGTCAATGCCGCAGCAACAGTAGGCTCTGCAACAAAGATCAAGAAGGGCAGGGCGACGTTCAATCTCAAGCTTCCTGTCTGCGCCTATCCAGGCTCCCGCGTCACCATATCCCGCATGCTCAATAACCGATTCAGGCTCATCGGGTATGGGATTATTGAGGGATAATTGGGTTTTGGGTAATAAGCAGCGTGTGGGGGAGTCATTCCTCAAAAATCAATGACGACTGCTTTTTTGCTTTCGCTCTCTTTGTTTTTCTTTCCTCCTTTGGTTGTGCTGCAAATCCTGATGCTGTAAATTCCGTCGTGCACTGCTGCCCGCACCCACCCTTCACACCCGATGGTGCAGCGCTCAATACTTAGGCGATTGCTGCAACATACGCCCAGCTACTTATGTCCTGCTGCCTGCGCAGCCCGAGCCTTTTTTGTTTTCACTTTTTCCCCCCAGCGCATCATGTATTCACATGCCCGCATTCTCAACAATCGTTAATAGTGTCAACCAAATAACTGAG
>DUKR01000021.1:3203-4120 GCA_013329175.1 Candidatus Woesearchaeota archaeon | reverse complement strand
AGAGATTAAATGGATGAAGCCGGCAATCCCGAAAAATGGGCATTCCTTAAAGTTCATTACCGACAGCTTTTGATAGCATGAGGAATGAAATACTAAAACATCGCTTCATGGAGCGTGAAGTGTTACGTCAAAAAGCCATTTTGCGTCAAGCAATAGAATCACAGTCTAAGATACCGCAATCCCTTTGCAGCCATTCCCCTGCTTTGCTCATTATGGCTCTTCTTCACCTTTCTCGCGCTGCCCACATGAAACTCCCTGGCTTTGATGCCGCAGAAGCCAAGTGTATCCCTTGCTACGACCTTGACTCCCCTGTCGCCTAAGAACAGCTTATAGAACAGCGTAGGGGAGCCGCTTGTCACAAACAACGCAGCCTTCTTTCCCGTAAGAAAGGCAACAGGAATCCCGCTCTTCCTGAACTTGAAGGCAAAGCCTGAGGTCAGGACTTTATCAAAAAATCCTTTCAGTATTGCAGGGGTACTGTTCCACCACACCGGATAGATAAAGATGATCTTGTCAGTTCCTGCTATCAGCTCCTGATACCTCTTCGCCTGGGGAGAGACATCCCTGTTGCCTGCGGTATACAATTCATTCTCGTGCAGCACGGGATCAAACTGCTCCTTGTACAGGTCAACAAAGTCATATGCAATCTTCTTTTCGCCAAGCTGAGAGAGCACTTCATCACGGATGAGAGAGCAGTGCCCAGCAACGTCAGGATGCGCATAGATTATAAGCGGCTTCATGAGCACAGGATTTTGCCAGCCGTTTATTAAGTTTGGGTTTAAGAGTATGTAGTAAGCCCCCTCGGTGAATCCCCTGCGCCAGTACCATTTTGCATCTGCTTTGCCATCCGTAAGGTTGATTGGGTGCGTCATTCCCCCAAAAGCAGGCCATTACCGCCCTGCAGCAAGCGCAGCCCG
>DUKR01000021.1:0-3108 GCA_013329175.1 Candidatus Woesearchaeota archaeon | reverse complement strand
GCGCAGCCCGAGCCGTTTTTGTTATCACTTTTCTTTCTTCATTTTTCTTTTCCCCCTCAGAATTTCAAAGTGCACGACGCTCTGCAATACAAAGGATGAAGTTACGCATTGCCCGTTGAAACGAGGGGAGGAGTGCTATTGCCTTTTTTTGAATGTTTTGGGGGGGGAATGCCAAGCTTCTCACGAGCCATATACCTCAATGCTTGCTGCTCATGGCCATCCCGATTTCTTTTCCGGAGAGTGAAGGAGTACGTTTAAGAAAAGAGATGATGGACATGAAAGAAACAGTCAGGGGAATGAGGATGCTCTCTACTCGCTCCCAGGCTTTTTGTACTCTCTCAGCCACATGAGCCCCACTTTAATCATCAATTTATTGAACTGCTCAGAGATGCGATACACCTTCTTGTACAGGTCATACTCAATCAGCCCCATGCTGCGCATAGGAGTCAATATCCTGTCATAGAACTGTCGCTTGTTATAGGAAAGCTTCACCTGCTTTCCCCTGTAAGGGTCTTTGTCAATCGTCGTAACAAGTTTCCCTTCATGGAGCTGTATGGCAAAATAGGACATCTCAGTCTTGGTCACCTCACCGTTGTTTTCCTTGATGTAACTGATGAGCACCTTGCCTACTATCTCCTGCTGCGGCGTAGCAAAGACCACTCCGTAGATGTCCTCAGGCATATTGAACTGGTCAAACAAGATTACCATTGAACCTACCCCAGGAGCAAAGAGGTTACATTGTTATATAAATGTTGCTCTTTCCCATACTGGAATCTTGGTCCCTCTCTTTTTATGCAAAAAACTGTCGCCATTGCTGTGTTGCTAGATAGGGTTATAGTGTTATACATAAATTATGAGGACTTAACGATGGTGAAACTACTTTGTCGTGTCTGGAGAGTAAAAAGAAAAGTATTTAACCCATTTTAAAAATGGAGTGAGTGGTAGGGGCTATATATTTGGGTCTCTTCAAAAAAGAGGATAATGGATGGTAAAGGTATTAATGTTTGGGTGGGAATTTCCGCCCATGAATACTGGCGGCCTTGGCACTGCCTGCTATGGCCTTACAAATGCCCTTGCAAGAAATGGCGTAGAAATAACCTTTGTTCTTCCCTATGCTGAAGCCTCGTCTGAGGTCCCGTTCATGCGCCTTATCCCGTTGAGAGGCATAACTTTTCATCCCATCAATTCCCTGCTTGGCCCTTACCTCACCACCCAGAGCTACCTCAGGCGATACCAGAAGCTTGGCATGCCTCTCATGTATGGTGAGAGCCTGTTCATAGAGGTTGCACGCTACGCCGAAGCAGCAGCAAAGATAGCCGCAATCGAGCAGTTTGACATCATCCACTGCCATGACTGGATGACCTTTGGCGCAGGGATGGAAGCAAAACGGGTTTCAGGAAAGCCCCTTATCATCCATGTCCATGCTACAGAGTTTGACCGGACAGCATCAGACCACGTCAACCAGGCTATCTACGATGCAGAGCGGCGTGGTATGCATGAGGCTGACCACATCATCGCAGTTAGTGAATACACCCGAAAACGGATTATTGAGCGTTACGGCATCCCGCCGGAAAAGGTGACTGCGGTCCATAACGCTGTTGAGTTCACGAGTGTCCCTGCCACCTATACTATAGCAAGGGATGACAAGATAGTCTTGTTCCTTGGGAGGATTACCGTCCAGAAGGGCCCTGACTACTTCATATATGCTGCAAAGAAAGTCCTTGATTATGATCCCCATGTCAAGTTCATTATCGCAGGAACTGGAGACATGGAGCAGTTCATCATTGAGAAGGCAGCTGAGATGGGTATAGCCGACCGCGTCCTGTTCGCCGGATTCCTCAGGGGCGGGCAGATTGATGAGGCATACCGGCTGGCGGATGTCTTTGTCATGCCCTCAGTTTCAGAGCCATTTGGCATTACCCCGCTTGAAGCGATGAGAAACGGAACGCCGGTCATCATCTCAAAGACAAGCGGCGTTTCAGAAGTGCTGCATCATGCGCTCAAGGTTGACTTCTGGGACGTTGACGACATCGCAAACAAGATTATAGGAATCCTTCATTACAGGACCCTCCATCACGAGCTTAAGGAACACGGCTCGATGGAGGTGCGCTCCTTCACGTGGGACGTCCCTGCAGGAAAATGTATTGGCATCTATCGAAGATTCATTTAACAGCAACAAAAGAAAAAGAGGGATATGAGAGATGGCACCAAAGAAAGTAGCAACAAAAACAAGTTCGACATCAACGAAGGGCTCGACACAAAAAGAAGAGGCACAGAAGTGTCTTGGAGACGTCCCTGGCCAGTATGTATTCTATGTCAATAACGGCCAAGTCCTCAAAGGGCTCTATGACCTGGCTGGCGAGCTTGATGCAATGGATGACGGCACCTTCCTGCATCATGTCAACAAGGAAAAGAATGACTTTGCAAATTGGATAGAATACATTGTAGGAGACAAGAAGCTTGCAAAAAGCATTGCAAGGGTCAAAACCCCTGCTACCATGCGAAAAAAGCTTCTGGACAGGATTAAGAAGCTGGAGAAGATCGTAGGCAGTAAATAGTAATATGGTGAATTGCGCTAGTTAGTTGAATAATTTTCCGCATTTCACCATCTCTATACTTCGCCTTTATGAAGTTGCCTGCCTCACTGTAGCGTTTGAAGGGCATCAATCCCGGAAAAAGGCATTCCCTAAAAGCTCATTGCCCATGGCTTCTTTCTTACCCGAGCACTTTGTTTTTCTTTCATCCTTTGTTGTTGCTGCAAATATTGATGCTGTGAATTCAGTCGTGCACTGCATTGTTGCCCATCCTCCATGCCCGACGGTGCAGCGTGCTACACCGCGGCAATGCCCTGCTGGCCAGTTGAGGATTTTTTGTTTAACCTCGGAATGTGTAATGGGAGGATTGCCAGGATAGAAAAGAATGAAGTTACGCATTGGCTGTGGAAGCAATGGAAGGAGTGCTAATGCCTTTTTTTGAATGTTTTTTTAGGGAATGCCCCCTTTCCACGAGCCTGCCTGCCTCTTTGTAATTACGATGAGCATCATTCCAAAAAAGCATTCCTTAAAACGGGCATTGCCGACAGCTTTTTTGCCAAAAGCGGCGCTACTG
>DUKR01000020.1 GCA_013329175.1 Candidatus Woesearchaeota archaeon | reverse complement strand
GTTGCTCCTGTGAACAGATGCTTAAACTAAAACCAGGAAACAATGCCGGAGAAAAAATGTTTGGCTGTGAGAAATCGACAATAGAGATGTTTAAGAATAAGAAAGGATGGGCTAATAAATTCTTGAAGTAGGCAATTTGAGCGCTCCCATTGTGCTAACCAACAGTAAAACATAAATTCACCAGTATGAATAACCCTGGCGGCATGCCAGAGCAGGGACAACAGCAAGAGAAAGAGGCAATTCTCACCAGAAAGAGCCTTTCCCACTCCATCAAAGATGGGGCATGCTATTCACTCATGGTGGGCTTTGGGGAATCGTTCTTCTCTGCATATGCAGTGTTCCTGAGGGCAAATACCCTCGTGCTTGGAGCACTAGGCACCGTGCCTACTGCCTTGCGCTCAATACTGCAAATCTATTCCGAGCGCCTCATCGCAGTCTTTGGCTCAAGAAAACGGGCAGTCACCACCTTCGCATTTCTTGAGGCACTCATGTATCTGCCTATACTGCTTGCGTATTTTGTGTCTGATTTCAGCATCCCTGCTCTCCTGATAGCAGTGTGCAGCTATTGGGTGTTCTCAGGCCTTGTTTCCCCCATCTGGAGCAGCTGGATGGGCGACCTTGTCTCAGTCAACGAGAGAGGGTCATATTTTGGCAGGCGCAACAAGATTAACGGTATCGCAACCCTTGCCTCGATGATTGCAGGAGGCTTTATTCTCAGGTGGTTTGGCAGGGGAAGCACAGATGAGTATCTGGGTTTTGTGCTGATATTCTCTCTTGCTCTCGTATGCAGAATCATCTCCGTCAGCTACCTTATGCGCCAGTATGAGCCTGCCTATAACGTCACATCCGCTCCGGCCTTCTCATTCAGGTCATTTCTCGCTGAGCTTCCCAGAAGGAATTTTGGCAGGTTTACCATCTTCTCCTCAGTGATGAATTTCGGGGTGTTCATCTCAGGCCCTTTTTATGCTGCATACATGCTCTACGACCTGCACTTTGGCTATCTTACCTATACCATCATCAGCGCAGTAACGGTGCTCGTCAAGGTGTTTTCCATGCCTGTCTGGGGAAGGGCAGCTGACCGTTATGGCACAAGAAAGGTGCTTGTGCTTTCCTCATTTCTTATCCCCTCAATCCCGCTGCTCTGGCTGTTCTCATCCGATGTGGGGTATCTCATAGCAATACAGCTTATCGGAGGCCTCTTCTGGGCAGGGTATGAGATAGCATCCTTTAATTTCCTCTTTGATTCCACCTCGCCCAAAAAGCGGGTGACCTGCTTGTCCTACTACAACGTGCTTGTGGGGCTTGCTGCACTCATGGGAGGGCTGATTGGCGGCCTTATCGCCCGCCATAATGCGCTATTCTGGTCAAGCTATTTTTTGGTGTTTATCATCAGCTCAGTTGTCCGCTTCCTTGCCGCATTCCTGTTTGTGACCTCACTAAAGGAAGTAAGGGCAGTTGAACACATCCCTTACAGGAAATTGTTCTATACCATAGTTACCACCATGCCTTCCATGGGGATTGTGTACAAACTGGTTGCCCTAAGGAAGCGGAAAAAAGGGAAGGCTGACGAGGAAAAAAAGGTTGCAGGGTTCAATGAGTTTGATTAGCAGCAACCATACTCTCAAAAAGCGCTGGTTTGCCCATGTAGTTCCACGTCATAGTTCACCATCATGAAGCCTGCGACCCTGTCGCATGGCCAGAAACCTACGAGAGCGAAGATCGAGCGTGAGCTATGAGCACAAGTTCATCTGCGCTAGTCCCGCTGGCCAACTGAGGCTTTTTTTGTTTAACCTCGGAATGTGCAATGAGATGATTACCGTAACAAAAAAGGATGAAGTTACCCGTTGTCCATAGTGGCAAAAAAGCTATAGCTATTGATTTCTATCTTACGATTTTGTCAGGAATGCCCGCCCCAGCGAGCCATATACATCAAAGCTTGCCATTCATGGCTATCCCACGAGCCTGCTTCCTTTCTCCCCGACAGGGCTTTTCAGAAGTGTGAAGTATTACAGTTCCACACAATCTTTATATACTAAGCAGCAACAGCAAAGGTAACTTATCAGCACGGGAAGGTGGTACAATGAACCCATGGATTATCGCAGCAATCATAGCAGGAGTCATCATCCTTTTGGTAGTCTTTCTGTACAACAGCTTAATACGACTTCGAAACCAGGTCAGGAACTCATGGGCGCAGATTGATGTGCAGCTGAAGCGAAGGTCTGACCTCATTCCCAACCTTGTCGAGAGCGTCAAGGGCTACATGAAGCATGAAAAGACTGTGCTTGAAAACGTGACAAGAGCCAGGGCCGCAATGGCGTCAGCCGGCTCTATGAGCGAGAAAGCAAAGGCTTCAAACATGCTCTCAGACACCCTCAAGTCGCTGTTTGCAGTATCAGAAAACTATCCCCAGCTCAAGGCAAATGAGAATTTTTTGCAATTGCAGGAAGAGATTACCGGCACAGAGAACAAGATCTCCTATGCGCGGCAGCACTACAATGACATGGTTATGGCATTCAACACCAAGATTGAGGTCTTCCCCAACAACCTGATATCAAAGACACTTGACTTCAAGCAGGAGCAGCCATTTGCAGCAACTGCAGAAGAGCGCAAAAACGTTAAGGTCTCCTTCTGAACAGGGGGGATGCTCCGATGCGCGTCATGTTTGATGAGGTCAGGGGCAACCGGTTTCGCTCTTGGCTCCTTTGCTCTTTCTTCATTGTGCTGATAGGCGTTTTGGGAGCAGTCATCGGGCTAGTCTACGGCAACATCTTCTTTGGCCTCATCGTCGCTCTCATCTTTGGCTTTCTCTATTCGCTTATTGGCTTCTATTCAGGAGACTCTATGATTCTCTCGATGTCTGGCGCAAGGCCAGTGACCAAACAGGAATTTCCCTATCTCTACCATACGGTTGAAGGCTTAGCGATCGCTGCCGGCATCCCGACGCCAAAAGCCTATGTGATAGATGATTCAGCGCTGAATGCCTTTGCGACTGGCAGGGACCCAAAACATGCTGCAATAACGGTGACAACGGGCCTCCTGAAGACCATGAACCGCCAGGAGCTAGAGGGTGTGGTTGCCCATGAGATGTCGCATATCAGGAACTATGACATCAGGTTCATGATGCTGACTGCTGTCCTGATAGGGATAGTGACCTTGCTCTCTGATTTCCTGCTGAGGTCATTTCTCTGGGGCGGCATGGGAAGGAGCCGCAGGGACTCCAAAAGTGGAGGAAGCCTTACCATCATCCTCATCGCAGCAGGGCTGCTGCTTGCCATACTTTCTCCTCTCATCGGCCAGCTTATCAAGCTCGCAATAAGCAGGAAAAGAGAGTTCATGGCTGATGCAAACGGAGCAATCCTGACTAGATACCCTGCAGGGCTTGCCTCAGCTCTTGAGAAGATAAAGCGTGACCCGGATCCCCTGGTTGACAAGGCAAACAAGGCCACAGCACACCTGTTTATCTCCACCCCTTTTCGCGACAGCAAAGGCTTTGTCGCAAAGCTCTTTGCAACACACCCTCCGATTGATGAGCGCATCGGAAGGCTGAGGGAAATGTGATGAGGATGAACCCCAACTAAAAAAATAGTACAGTATTCAGATGTCAATCCCAAACACACTTCTGATAAACACGCCAACAAGGAACGTGGCTGCTGCGACGCCAAGAGAGATGAGGGCCATCTCAAGGAAACGGGGAGTGAAGCGCTGGCTCTTTGCCGTGGTGATGTAGAAGGTGTAGCATGCAATGACGGTAATTGCTATCCCCATCATCATGGCAAGGGCAGAAAAGACATTCTGCAGGACGAAATAGGGAGCAACAAGCAACGTGACCGTCAGGATATAGGCAATGCCTGTATAGAGCGCGCCTTTGAGAGGGCTCTTTGCGGTGTTCTGCTCAGCTTCCTCTTTTGTGGAAAGATAGTGGGATGCCGCCATAGAGAACGATGCTGCAAACCCAGTGATTGCGCCGATAAAGCCGATAATCCTTGCGTTTTGCAGGGCAAAGGTAAGTCCGGCAAGCGCTCCGGTAAGCTCAACCAATGCATCGTTAAGCCCAAGAACGACTGAGCCTGCATACTCAAGCTTCTCCTCAGGCATCAGCTTAAGAAGGTCTACCTCATGCTTCTGCTCGTCCCCTATCATCTCATTGATTCCTGGAAGCTTCCCTTTGAACGCCCTGAGAGCCTTTGCTGCAATCACCTCACCCTGCTCCATCAATTTCAGACCAAATGACAATCCAAGAAGGGAAGCAATTATGGTGTACCAGAAAACCCTAAACATCTTAGGCTTGATGTCCCTTTTGGTGTACTGCCTCCAGAACCTGTAATGCCGCTCCTCGTCGTTTGCTATCTGCCTCAATATTTTCGCATTAGGAGTCCCCTGAAGCTTCTTCGCCAGAATGGTGTAGATGATGTGCTCAGTTATTTCGTTCTTCTGAAAACTCTGCAAGAGTTTCATGGATTTTGCATCAATTTCAGGAGCCTGCTGCATAGTGCCTTCATTTCGCTCATGGCTTATAAAACTTTGGAACCTGAGTAATACTTCACCATCATGAAGCCTGCGACCCTGTCGCTGCCTGTCCCTCTGTAATTACGAAGGGCATCATTCCTGAAAAATGCATTCCCTAAAGGCTCATTGCTGACGGCTGTTTTGCCAAAAGCGGCGCTACTG
>DUKR01000042.1:2498-2884 GCA_013329175.1 Candidatus Woesearchaeota archaeon | reverse complement strand
GGCCATCATCTCATTGCCAATTCCGAGGGAGAAAAGAAAAATGAATAAAAAGGCGAAAACAAAAACGGCTCGGGCTGCGCTTGCTGGCTAGGGCATGTGTTGCTGGCATTGCCGCAGCTATCGCCTTAGCATTGAGCGCTGCGCCATCGGGTGTGAAGGATGAGCACGCGTACAGTGCACGACGGAATTTTCAAGAGCAATCTCACCCTAGGCAGGAGGAGAGAGAACAGCAGCGCCGCTTTTGGTAAAGTTGCTGTAGGCAATGCCTTTTCTCGGGATTGATTCCCACCCCACACTACAATCGGGGCAGGCGAGCTTTGAGGGATATAATGCATACAGGCTCGTGGAAAAGTGGCATTCCCCAAAGCTCATTCAAAAAAAGACAT
>DUKR01000042.1:0-2490 GCA_013329175.1 Candidatus Woesearchaeota archaeon | reverse complement strand
AGCCGTTGGTAATGCGCTTTTAGGGAATGCATTTTTCAGGAACGATGCCCGTCAAAGCTGCAAAGAGGCAGGCAGGCTTCCTACTGGTGGAGCGCCACTTTCCACAAAAATCTTATAAAGTGCAGGCTCCCGTAAAATTCAGGCAAAGAGGTTAAGCGATGGTAGAGTATCTTGAAGGCGTATTGAAGCTTGCAGGGCTGGTTCTTTCAGTTCTGGCGGCAATTCTAGCAGTAACCCTTCTTCGGCATTCCCTGCGAAAGCGGGAGCTGTGGGCATGGATATTTCTCATCATTGCGCTGGTGCTGTTCATGGTACAGGAGATCCTAGGATTCCTGAGGGCATTTTCTATGTTTGAGTCAACTTACCTCACCCACATCAATGTCACCGTCATCCTGGTGTGCACCATCATTGCCGTAGCGTATCAGTTCAAGATAGCAAAGGAGACGATATGACCATGGATGCAGGATCAGCAGTAGGAATAACCGCAGCGTGGTTGAACCTCATCCTTGCAGTAATCCTAGTCATCATGGTGGTCAGGCTTTTGAGAACGAAGAGTAATACCCTGTTCATCTCCCCCTGGCAATGGCTTTTGTTTTCGCTGGCCGTGTTTTTCATTGAGGAAGTCGTGGCAATCATGGACCTCGTCGGCACCTTTGATGCGCCGAAAATATTTTTCCCTATCTTTGAAATCGTCATCATCAGCTCATTCCTCTACATGCTGCTCTTGCAGATCCAGTTCATGAGGATGCAGCAAAACTGAAAAAATGCCAACTGACATCATCAAGCTCAAATATACCAGCAAGTATCTGAACAGTCAGGTTGATTGCGCAGGGAGGGTGATAGCGTCGTTTCCGACCAACAACGGGTTCTGGCTGAAGATAGCCGACAGGAAGAACTACACGATTTTTGTATATTCCCCCCAGTATAATTTCAGGGTGGGAGAGCAGGCAAGGGTGATGGGCGTTCTTCGAGACCATCCGATGTATGGGAGGTTTGTTGCGGCCACCCGCGTGCTGAGGAGAGGAGCCATGCCCCTGCAGCAGCCAGTGCTTACGACTTCCAAGGGAGTCTCGCCAAAGCAGGCTGTCGTCAAGCATTCAGAGCAGCAGAATGGGCCAAAGGGCGGGTTCCTTGAGCAGATTGGCCCAAAGGTCTGGCTATTGCTGATGATTGTCATTTCCCTGGCTGTCGGTTTCTTTGTGTATCCTTTCCTGCAGGGTTTGGTGTAGGAAGCCAGCATCCCCAGCAGTGCCTAGACGTTCTGGAGCGACCCTCACAAACTTTATAAAATCCCCACAATCCCGGCAAGACTGATTCTACCCAAATACAGGAGGGGTTTACCAGATGAGCAAAGAAAAATATGTGTACGCTTTCAAGGAAGGCAAAAAAGACATGAAGATGCTTCTTGGAGGAAAGGGGGCAAATCTAGCTGAGATGACCTCTCTAGGCATCCCGGTCCCTCAGGGATTTATCATAACCACCCACGCCTGTGCGCAATACTACAGGGAAGGAAAGAAGATGCCTGCAGGGATGATGGAGCAGGTTAAAGGGAATATCAGGGAGCTTGAGAAAGAGATGGGAGCAAAGCTTGGGGATACTGAGAGCCCGCTTCTTGTGTCTGTCCGTTCTGGTGCTGCAGTCTCGATGCCAGGGATGATGGACACCGTGCTGAACCTTGGGCTTAATGACACTACGGTGCAGGGCATTATCAAGAAAACAGGCAACGAGCGATTTGCATGGGACTCCTACCGAAGATTCATCAACATGTTCGGCGACGTGGTGATGGAGGTTGAGCACAAGCATTTCGAGGAGCAGCTCTCGAAAATCAAGGAAACGAAGGGCGTTGAGTTTGATACTGAGCTTGACGCAAGCGACCTGAATAAAGTGGTTGCGGCGTACAAGGACGTTGTCAGGAAGCACACCGGAAAAGGCTTTCCGACAGACGCCTTTGAGCAGTTGGAGATGGCAATCGAGGCAGTGTTCAGCTCATGGAACTCAAAGCGGGCAATCGTCTACAGAAGGCTCAACAACATCACTGGCCTTGAGGGAACTGCAGTGAGTGTGCAGGTCATGGTATTTGGCAACATGGGCGAGAGCTCTGGAACAGGCGTATGCTTCACGAGGAACCCATCAACAGGCGAGAACAAATTCTATGGGGAATACCTGATGAATGCCCAAGGCGAAGACGTAGTTGCAGGCATCAGGACTCCTAGGCCTATCGCTGAACTGCACAAGCAGATGCCGCAGGCGTATGAGGAGCTTGTGAAGATACGAAGCAGGCTTGAGCATCATTTCAGGGACATGCAGGACATCGAGTTCACCATACAAGAGAAAAAACTCTACATTCTCCAGACCAGAAATGGCAAGAGGACTGCGCACGCAGCGCTGAAGATAGGCGTTGACATGGTGGAGGAAAAGCTCATCACGCAAAAGGAAGCGCTTTTGCGCGTGGACCCTAACCAGTTGAACCAGCTCCTGCACAAGCAGCTT
>DUKR01000091.1 GCA_013329175.1 Candidatus Woesearchaeota archaeon | reverse complement strand
TCACTTTTCTTTCTTCACTCTTTTTCTTCTTTTCTTTCTTCACTTTTCTTTTCTCCCGTCGGAAAGTGCAATTGAGATGATGGCATGATACGAAAAGAATGAAGTTACGCAATGGTCGTGGAAGGATGAGATGAGTGCTCATGCCTTTTTTTCTAATGATTTTCTGGGGGAATGCCCATGACCATGTATGCTTTAATATCACTCAAAGCCTGCCGCTCATGGCTATCCCGACGAGCTTTTCAGGAGAGTGAAGGAGTACGCTATCGGGTACTACTTCACTTCTCACCTGAAGGCTTCATCTGGGAAGAACGAGGCAGTCTCGTGGGGAGCTGGCATTCCCTCTTTCCCTCGGAATCTCCAGCGGTTTTGCCTAACCCCTGTCAGCAAATTATATAAACATGGCAGGGAATGGGTGAATCATGGTTAAGCAAAAAGGAATACTCTTTCGAAAGGCTCTGGATTTTGCGATCATCCACAAGAAGCACATTGCCTATACTCTCCTGTTTGACATCGCTTTTCTTGCCATGCTTTACTTGTTTGGCACTGCATCTTATCTCCTGCTTCCCGACCCTACTTCTCTTGCTTCTGTTGCAGGAGGGGCGCTCCTTGCTGCTGGGCTCGTTGTAGGATATGTCCTTGTGCAGACCCTTCTCTACAGCGCCTGCAAATACGGCGTGCTGTATAACCTGTTCATGACGCAGAAGAGACAGCACCTGCATATTCGCACTATTGCCCTGTTCTTCCTAGTGAACTTTTTCACCTTTGTGTTTGTAATCCTTACCCTTATTTTTATTGCGGGCATTGTTACAACAGTTCAAAACCAGGAGAAGACAAGCGTAGCCATGGAAATCATCATGGGCATAGTGCTGCTTGCCTTCTACGTCATGCTGCATGTGCTTCACCTGCGCTTCTATGAGACGCTCTCCCTCAGGGGCGCCCTCTGCTCGTTTGCAAAGGACATGAAGAGGGTGCAGCAGTTTGCCGGGCCTGTCATTGTCCTTGCAGCGTTCCTTGTTGCCTATTTCGGAAGCGCAGCCCTCATCAACGTGGGGTTTCCTTCTTTCTTCTTTGAGGGAAAGGGGAGGGAAGTGTTTATGCTTTTAGCCGGACTACTCTTCATGGGAGTTATTGCTTTCAACAGGGCTTATTTCTTCACCATCCTCTATCATAAGGACTGACCATGCTTAACCATGCCATTGATCCGGTCCTTCTTCGCGTCGGGCCGCTTGAGGTGCGGTATTACGGGCTCATCTATGCCTTAGGCTTTGTCATGGGGTATTTCATGCTGCTCCATCTGGCGAAAAAAAGAAAGATAAGGATCTCCAAAGATGACGCTTCAGACCTCATCCTCTGGCTACTCATCGGCGTTGTTGCGGGAGCAAGATTGTTTTACGTGCTGTTCTATAATCTTCCCTATTTTTGGCAAAATCCTTTTGAGATATTCTTCATCTGGCAGGGAGGGTTGAGCTTTCATGGAGGCTTAGCCGGAGCAATAGTTGCTGCCTGCTTATTTTGCAGGAAGAAAAAGGTTGAACTCCTTGAGCTGCTGGATGTCATGGCCATTCCCGCTGCGCTTGCCCTTGCATTGGGGAGAATCGGCAATTTCCTTAACGGAGAGCTTCCAGGGACGGCGACAAACGTAGCGTGGTGCGTCAATTTTCCAGGCGTTGAGGGGTGCAGGCATCCGTCGCAGCTTTATGCAGCGGCAAAGGATTTTTTTATCTTTACCGTGCTGTGGATGCTGAAGGATAAGAATCTGCCAAAGGGCACACTTGCATTTACTTTCCTGCTGATGTATTCAATGCTAAGGTTCATGGTAGAGTTTACAAGGGCACCTGACCCTCAGCTAGGGTATCTTGCCTTTGGCCTGACCATGGGGCAACTGCTGAACGTTGGGCTGTTTGCGATAGCAATGGGGTGCCTTGCGTATGTTCGTAACTCAAGAACCAAATCCCATTCCTAACAAAGCCGTTGCAATAATCTCATGATGGGAGTGATAATCCCATGCATAAAAGAGTATTCAGGTTTTTTTGCTAATGGATTGAGCATTGCTCCGTTGTAATTACACGAAGGGCAACGGTGAACCTCAAATGAGAAATGGTCTATATCTCCTATTACCGGCACATAGTCCTGAGGTCCCTTTACCATGAAAAGCATATGCTGGACGCTTTCCTCTATGGACCTGTCGTGGGTAGTGAAATTCATGCTATATGGCCTCAGTTCATAAACGATAGCCTCAACTATATTCTGCATAGAGGGGTATTTTTTTAATACAGCTTCCATGTTTTCATAGTTTCCTAAATCATCAATTGCATGTTCACCTCCCCTACTGAGATCAAAGCTCAGGATGCCATGATAAGGGGGCTTCCTGAACTGAACAGTTGGAGAGGAAATGCCAGCATGAGGGATGATTTCAACAGGAAGATCCATGCTGTGAAGGATGGAATAATTCCCGATGGTTCTTTGACTGCTATACCACGTGCTTTTGATTTTATAGCATAGAGGAAAGCCATCCTGCTCGGTTTTAAGAGAGATGACAAGCGTCTTATCAGTTTTGGCTATAATATCCTGCTGAGAAAAATCAGAGTGATCCATGCATGAATTTATCAGAGCACAAACAAGCATGTCTACTGCTTTAGCAGGTATTTTCTACTCTGGAATGACCTCTTCTCCGTTTCCCTTTTCTTCTGCTCTTGCGCTCTTTTCCTTTGCTCTGCTTTCGGCACAGCTATAATAATGCACAATAGTAGTCTGAAGGAACGAATGTACCCTTTGGTCTACTTCAGGAAATACTGAAAATTGGTAGGGTGCAAGCAATGTACCTATCAGTTCCCTATTGTCAAAAGGCAAAACCTCCCTGCCTATCTTGACCTCCAGCCCAGATTCGTATTTTTTGAGAAGCAGATCATACAGGAGGTTATCCACTTCCCGATTTGCCTGCTCTACAGATTTAGGCTTCAGTTCCGCAGGGAAAAGTCGTGTTGCCATCTTTGATGTGCCCATGCAATGCCTAAGGAGAAGGTTTAGCATCTCCTGACAATGCCGCTGTCAGCGTCAAGCTCAATGAGGTCGCCGTCTTTGAGCCACTCGGTTGCATGCTTTGTTCCGACAATGCAGGGTATCCCAAGCTCGCGGGAGATGATTGCTGCATGACAGGTTGCTCCGCCTTCATCAGTCACGATACCCTTTACCTTTTCAAGCATCACGACCATTGCAGGATTGGTCATTCCTGCGACGAGAATTTCATCGCCATGCAGCGATTTTCCAATTTCAATAAAAGCGTTGGGATTATCGGTTTTGACTACTTTTGCCCTTCCCCTGACAATGCCCTTGTTTGCAATGGTTCCGGTAAGCTCGCTGATTATCGTATTCTCCCAAAGCCTGAGGTTTTTTTTCATTCCTGCTGCCTTTTCCCCGTAGTACAGTTCAATCCTCTGTCCATGGAGCCTCATAAGGTAATGCTCTTTCCTTGCTGCTATGACCTTTGGCGAAACGATGCAGTTGTTGTGCACCAGATTGCTTATCTCTCGTGGGAGGTAAAACATGTTGAGGTCACAGACAGTGCTTTTTGCAATGGCTGCTATGCGCTCATAAAGTGGGAGCATGAGATAGCATTCGCCGTTCCAGCATGCCTTAAGCTCCAGGCGCAAAAGCGATACGTTTTGCAGGAATACCGCAAGCTCACGTGAATGTGGGTTGGATGCAAAAATTTTCTTCTGCTCTGCCTGAAGCGCTGCATGCCTTCTCTCATTTTTTTCTATCTGTTTCTGAACCTGTGCGGCAGGCTTTGCGCTGAGCCTGTCCCTTGCCCATGCAATAGCTTCAGCAGTAGAATACGTGTTGGGAAGCATAAGCAGGTATTTTTTGGTGTGCTTCATTATCGCTTCTTCGGCAGGATTACTGCATACCTTCAGCCAATCCACCAACTCTTTGTGCAGGAGGTCAGGCTTAGCCGGAGTCGTTATTGCAATAAATCCTTCAGGGCAGCTCTTTCTCAACTGCTCTTCTACAGCAGCGGTCATCTTGTCGGTTGTTGCGGGAAAATAGGCAAAGGTCTCAAACAGCGTAGTGCAGAATCTGTCATAGAGGAAGGCGAGCCTGCTTCGCGCTACGCCACCTTCCAGCTCATCAAGGATTTCCCGAGTGGCTATCCAAAAGTCCCGTATGATTCTATTATATTTGCCAAGAATTCTGGTGCGCTCTCTTTTATTCAGGTACATGCTGCCCTGGCTGCGAAGCTTTTCTATGTCTTCATCAGACCAGTAAATTTCTCCAAAGCCTTTCTTTACCCAGACCACCATGTCATCCTGGATGGAGCTTGGGATTTCCCGACGGTACAAGTGCCGCTCCATGAGCATGAAGTGCTTTGCTATCGGCTGCTCTGCTCTGGTGTGGATGGTGAATGACATGGAGAGTGTTCAAAGAGGCAAGAACTGTCCTCATTTGCCTGATGGATTCCATCTGGACATTCAGGAAAGGGGTGCCAGAGCAAAGCTTAGGGCATAAGCATACGGACTTTAGCTTCTTTCTGCCTTCATCACCTCCGGCCTTAGCAGGTCCTGATTTTCCTAATGGCTAACCCAGCTTAAATGATTCTGCATCACGGTCCAACGAGGATAGCAGGGGCATAATTAGACCCCTTCTCACTACAATATATATCAAGAGCACTAACAAAATTTCCTCGAGTGTCCATGAGCAAATCCACCAGATTTTTTACGGCTTTTTTGCCTCCCGCAGGATTGTCATCTATGGTTTTGCTAGGCTCTCCAATGAAGCTAAAATAAGGCTCAATATGCGGCACAACAACCTCAAACGGCCCCTTCTTATCTACTGCCATTGTTTTCAGATTTGCCACTGGAACTAAAATGTCCGCCATGTTTCCTTCGCCTTCACCCGAATACACACTCTGAATCTTAGGCACATCCGTGTTATTGGCAGGAATAATCAGGTCATGTTGGTAGTCTTTCTGAGTCCATAATGGCTTGTTATGCTCTTTGGGGATGTAATTCTCTCCTATGT
This sequence comes from Candidatus Woesearchaeota archaeon, assembly GCA_013329175.1. GTDB lineage: Archaea > Nanobdellota > Nanobdellia > Woesearchaeales > UBA11716 > UBA11716 > UBA11716 sp9638u. The sequence continues at coordinate 280 of DUKR01000091.1, read as the reverse complement.
TCACTTCACTCAGTACTTCTCTTGCTTCATTGGCCAGATATGCATGAGTCTTTTTCATGACTATTAGAAACAGGTCTTTGATTTTCTGTTTGGTTTCAGGAGTGGCATCAAGATCTGCTCTCATCATTTTATCTGGGGCCTCATCATTCCTGAATGAATCATACCTGCTCATGAAATCTCTGACCGCTTGCTCTCCCGCTTCAGGAACATTTATTTGTTGTCCAACGGTGAACTGATTGTAATACACTTTGTAGGGGACATCTCCCACAAGGAGGTTTGG
>DUKR01000067.1:9747-18317 GCA_013329175.1 Candidatus Woesearchaeota archaeon | reverse complement strand
ATAGCGACCTTGTGGGCGATTCAGATGAAGCTGACGGTGATGATTTTGACATACGAAGGGTGGCGCTTTCAAACAACGGCACAAGCCTCTTTGCATTCATTGACGTGAATGGCTCGATTAATTACTCAGACTCAACAGAATATTATAGGCTCTTTATTGACAAAAACAGCAGCACGGGAAACACCACGACGCCAGAGTCAGGGTCAGGCATAGCAGTAAGCTATGATTTCAGGGTCCAGGTGAATGCAAGCCTATGCTATGTGTTCAACTATACCGAGGAGTTCACAAACATATCAGGATGCAGGATAGAAAACGGCTCAAATGCCATTGAGCTTGATATCAGTATGGAGGACATCAATGTATCAGGAGGCGATAGCATCAACATCACCTTCGAAACAGGATCTGCTTCACAGAGCTATGACTTTGCGCCTGATTACCGAAGCTTTCTGAGCTATACGTTTTCGAACATTACTTCAGGGGAAACAGAGCCTAATGTCACACTCAATGCTCCGATTCATTTATTCAATACCTCACTGAGCGCCGTCAATTTCAACTGGACAGTTGTTGACCTTGACACCGGAAACCTGAGCTGCAACCTGACTATTGATGATGTTATCAATGCATCAGATATTATTGCTGAAAACAGCACTGCAACAAATTATACGGTTACAGGATTTATAGGGGGATCCCACAACTGGAGTGTTGCCTGCAATGACTCTTCAGCAACAAATACAAGCGCAGTATGGTCATTCTTCATTGTTACAGGGCCAACAGCCTCAAACATAACGATAGCAGCAAATACAAGCATCATAACCATTGCTTGGCCAGCAGTGAGCGGAGCTGATTCCTACAACATATTTATCACGGACAGCTGGTCTGGAGGGTTTTCATCTGTGCCTAATGCCTCGGGAATTACCGACCTGAACTGGAGCGATTCGGAGGCGAATGCATCAGCGACAAGGTATTACAGGGTCGGCGTTAACAGAGGCAATGTCAACAGCACAGGAAACGTAACGCTTGGAAAAATCCGCCATGCTCTTGATGCTGATTTCAATCTCATTGCCCCTCAGGTGAATGTGACAATCTGGGAACTGAATAACGGAAGCAACGGCGGGCTTGACCTTCAGATCAATCTAGCAGACTGCATCAGCACCATCTATCGCTACAATTACACCCTCTCCATGTGGGGGGCGCTTGTCTATGAAACTGATGATGATATCTGGCTTCCTGCAACTGGATCAGATAACTTCACCTCACTACAGCCTGTTGAGGGATATTTCTTTGAAAATGCTGCAGCGTGCAATGTCACCTACGTTGGCATCGTTCCTGTTAACAACGTGAGCTATTCCCTTTCGGCAGACTACAGCCTTATTGGGTGGTATTCACAGCAGCAGACCACCATAGGCCAGGATTCAGTCTATGGCCAGCATTTCGTTACCACTCCCAGCGAAGCGATAACTGCACTCATACGGTATAATACGGTAACAGACACCTATGAGACCAACAGGCATTATACAGGATGGGGATGGTGGCCTCCAGCTGCCTATGCAGATTTCACTACCCTTGACCCAGGAAGGGCATATTGGGCTGATACCTCAGCAGCAGCGACATGGGTGCATGAGCCATGAAACGACGCAAATGTGCATGGACAGGAATGGGAATGGTAATTCTGGCACTTGCTATGCTGCTCTCTGTGCCTTGCGCAGCACTTCCCTCTCCTGCCATTGTCAGGGGCTATGTGCTTGAGAGTGACGCAACAACACAGGCGCCATCTGGAACTCCGTTTTCCATCAATGACACCTCGAGCGGCACGTTTGTTTCTGGAGTGACGGGAAGGGGGCCATCAAATCCAGGCAAGTATGCTGCCATCGTCTCTGGCTATGATGGCGATACCATCATTGTTCGGGGATGGAACCAGACACATCAGGGAACACTAACAACAACGCTTGCCAGCAGCATGTATAACGTGAACGTGGCATTGAATGAGTCACTTCCAAATACCCCCCCGCTGATTACAAGCACTCCAGATAACAGCACAGAGGAGGATTCAGCCTTTGGGTATGCGGTGGTTGTTGATGACTATCTTGATACTATTAGGTATCTGCTGATGGATGGGCCAGGCGGGATGGTGCTCAATAATGAAACAGGCCTTCTCTCATGGGCTCCAGACAATGATGACGTGGGAGCGCATGAGGTCTCTCTTCTTGTGAATGATAGCTTTGGCGCTTTGGCATGGCAGAATTTCACCCTCAACGTGACGCCAACAAATGATGCTCCTGGATTTTCCAGCACTCCCAACACTTCGGCGACGCAGGATACTGAGTATTCCTATCAGGCGTTGGCTACTGACCCTGACAATCTCAATGGAGCAGGGTATGATGATGACATACTAACGTATTCACTTGCCAGCGCCCCCGCTGGGATGGGCATCAATGCAACAACTGGAATTGTAGCATGGGTTCCTGACAATGATGACGTGGGCGGGAATGCCGTCATCGTGAGGGCCAGTGATGGAGAGGCTGAGGCGCTGCAATCATTTTCCATTAGTGTTGCTAACGTCAATGATCCTCCTGCATTCTCTTCAGCGCCCGTTGGTGTTGGGTATGCCGGTGCTCTCTACAGCTATAGCGCACTTGCAGATGACCCAGATGATGAGCCGCTGGATTATGCCCTCGCCACTGCCCCATCAGGAATGGCCATCAATGCGACATCAGGGCTTATCACATGGTTTGCCTATCCAGAGGACGCAGGGAACCACAGCGTAACTGTGCAGGTGAGTGATGGCGAATACACTGATTTGCAGGCGTTCACACTTGGAGTTGAGGTGAGTGATGACGCTCCGTCATTTACCTCGGCAGCTGTGGCAGAGGGAACTGAAGGAGAGCTCTATTCCTATACTGCTGAGGCTACTGACCCAAACGGAGATTCCCTTACGTTCTCTCTTTTTTCAGGGCCTGATGGCATGAGCGTGGGCACAGCAGGAAGCGTGATGTGGATGCCTGCTGAGGGGGAGGAAGGGGAGCATGCGGTTGTCCTGAGTGTCAGCGATGGCACCTACTCAGCTTTCCAGTCCTATATCATCAGCGTAGCTAACCAAAATTCTCCTCCAGCCATTACCTCAACTCCCCCCTCTTCAGCCCTTGAGGATTCGACGCTTTCTTATGCAGTCACTGCGTCTGATGCCGATGGCGATGGCATAGGGTTTTTGCTTGCTGTCGCCCCAGCGGACATGACGCTCAACAACTCGACTGGGCTTCTTGCATGGACACCTGACAATGATGATGTAGGGAACCATACCGTGATGGTGATAGTCAATGACAGTGTTCTTGTAACTAACCAGAGCTTCAATCTCAGCGTGAACGGCACCAATGATGCTCCTGTGTTTTTGTCAACTCCTGCCACGACAGCGACAGAGTCTGCGTATTATTCTTATCAGGTGGTGGCTACCGACCCTGACAACAGCAACACTGCAAGCTCTGATGATGATACGCTTTCCTACTCGCTTTCTTCAGCTCCTGCTGGAATGGCCATAGCAGGCGGGCTTGCCGAGTGGGTGCCGACAGCAGTGCAGGTAGGAAGCCAGCACGCCATCATTGGGGTAAGCGACGGGGAGACCACAACGTATCAGCAATTCACCATCACGGTGAGCGCTCTGGAACGAAATGGAGGCGGCTCGGTAAAAGAGGAGGTTGTTGAAGAGTTCTTTGGAAACGTAGCACTGAAAGCAGCCATTGATTTCATCAACAGGAACCTCCCAACGCCCATTGCAATTACTGATGAGGAGATTGCCATCACTGAGGTTACCCTGACGGTGACCGATGACATCACTGATGCAAGCCTTGAGGTTGAGCGCCTTGCAAAAAAGCCATCTGCTATCAGGGAAATCCCTGGCGACGGCAGGATATTCCAGTACCTGAGCATAGGAAAAGCCGGGATGCGTGATGAGCAGATCACTCTTGCGACTATCACCTTCAGGGTGGCGAGGGAATGGATAGAAAAGTATGGAAAAAGCGCAGAGGATGTGGTGCTGCACCGCTATCATGGCTCAGAGTGGCAGGAACTCACAACGAGAGCAGTAGCTGATGACGGAAAGATCGTAACGTTTGAAGCAGAATCCTCCGGATTTTCCTATTTTGCCATCACCTTCAGGGAGGAAAGAGGCTCACGGCCAACTATTGATCCTGGCGCTGAAATCATAGCCAAAAGCATGTTTGTGCCTTTCCATATGAAGGGAGCATTCCTCATGAGGGACAATGTGACGCAGGTGCCCTATGGCACGCCATTCACCATAAGGAACATCAATACCAGCTTTGTAGTTACCGGAAGGACTGGTGGGGGACCTGAATCGGGCTCGTTTTCGGTGCTTGTTGAGGGAAGGAGAGGGAACCACCTGCTTGTCCTGCTTGAGGGCTGGTCAGTGATGATTATCCTTGAAGGAGACTCATCATATCGCTTCGTGACTTCCCTGCAGCCGAAAATTGAGCTCTTCTCTCCAGAAGGAAGGCAGGGTGCCCTTAGTATGATCATAGGCCTGGCGGTAGCGCTTCTTGTCTTTTCAGTGCTTATCTTTCATCATATCTCCATCAGGTCGCTGCGAAGAGAGCTTAAGCAAAGGAATGGCAAAACGTCAACTCTGGATGAAATAAGGAGCATCAGGAAAAGGCTGAAGAGGATGGGCTGATTATTACTGATGTACTTCTTCACCATTCTGAAAAGCCCCGTCGGGAGGAAGGAGGCAGGCTCGTTGGATAGCCATGAGTTGATGCTTTGAGGGATAAGAGTGGATAGGCTCGTTGGAGTTGGCATTCCCTAAAAGCTCATTCAAAAAAAGGCATTAGCACTCCTCCCATCGCTTCCACAGCCAATGGGTAACTTTATCCCTTTCATTTCAGGTCATCATGTCATTGCACTTTCCGACGGGGGAAAGAAAAACGAAGAAAAAAAAGTGAAACCAAAAAAGGCTCGGGCTGCGCTTGCTGGCAAGGGCATTTGTTGCAGCCATTGCCGCAGTGTAGTGCGCTGCTGTCTGCGGGTATGAAGGATGGACGCGGATGCAAAGCACGATGAAATTTTCAAGAGCAATTTTACCGCAAAATAAAGGATGAGCAATGACAAAGTGCCCGGAGGCAATATCAGCATTAGGTAATGCCCTTTTTGGAATGCCCTTTTTTAGGAATGCTGCCTCTCGCCCGCTTGCATTGAGGCAGGCAAGCCTCATAATGGTGAACTCTTACAGAAGTTCTGAAAGCTATTCTGCAGAAGAGCGCTGCTGCTTTTCCAGAAGCAGCTTCTTCAGTTCAGCAGACAAAGCGATGATATGCTCTTCCTTCTCCCTGAGTTGCTCTGCCCTGTCTGCAATCTCATCTTTCAGCATCCGCCATTCTTTCTCAAGCTGCCTGAGGGGTGCTGCCTTTTCCTCAATCACTCCATCCAAATCAGCAAGCTCCTTCAGCTTGCGCTCTTTTTGCCAGCTTTGCTCAAGCTGTGCTATGACATGCTGCGCTGCATGTGCATCTATTGCACCCCTCTGCTCATGGAACCTTGCAATCAACTCTGAGAAGTAGAGCTTATCATCTGCTGGCATTTGCACTTTTGGCAGATGAGTCTGAGGAACTGCCTCTTTATCCTGAGAATGTTGATGCACCGGTGAAGGAGCAACGGGAAATGGAGTTGGTAGTGGCTGCTGCGTAGCAACATCTGGTTTAGGCTTATCTTTAGCTGGCGATGCTGCGGATGCTCCCTGGCTAGAGGCAGATACTTGTGCAGGTTCACTGGATGGCCGTCCTGCGGTGCCTGAAACTGGCGGGGGTGATTTGGCCGCTGGGGGTGCAACTGAAGGAGTTGATTGACCAGAAGATGCCTGGCCAGATGTAGCTGCTTGTGCCTGAGGTGGGGGAGCCTGCCCTGGCAAAGGGGGCAACTCATCAGGCACCTGTTGACCGGTAGCTTCCTCTCCGCCTTTATTCTTAAATTTACTCAAATTAAGAATCGCCATTCCACACCCCTTTTTAACCCATTTCTGGAACAGGCATTTATAAAATTAGTGATAATTAGGAAGTTACCCTATTTAATACTTATAGCAAAGTGCAGTAATTTAATGAAACGTAATAAAACGTAATAAGAAACTGTACTCCTTCACCATCCTGAACTACCCTGCGGTAGGAAGGAGGCGGGTTTGTTGGATAGCCATGAGTGGCAAGCTTTGAGGGATAAAGAGTGGATAGGCTCATGGGACGGGCATTCCAGGCAGCAGGCCATTTGCTGCAACCATCGCCTCAGTATTGAGTGCTGCACCAGCGGGATTGAAGGATGGATGGCAATGCAGTGCACGACGGAATTTCCATGTGCAATCTCACCGCAGGCAAAAGGAGGAACAAAGCCAAAGCCTTCGGAAGCAAAATAAGCCGTTGGCAATGCCCGTTTTAAGGAATGCTTTTTTGGAATGATGCTCATCGTAATTACAAAGAGGCAGGCAGGCTCGTGGAAAAGGGGCATTCCCCCAGAAAATCATTCAAAAAAAGGCATTAATCATGCCTCCCATCGCTTCCACAGCCAATGCGTAACTTCATCCCCTTCGTTTCAGGCCATCTTCTCATTGCACATTCCGAGGTAAACAAAAAAAGCCTCAGCTGGCCAGCAGTGCATGTGTTGCAGCCATCGCCTCAGTATTGAGCGCTGCTACTTGCGTGGTTGAAGGATGGGCGGCTTAGCAGTGCATGACGGAATTTCCATGTGCAATCTCACCGCAGGCAAAAGGAGGAACAAAGCCAAAGCGTTCGGAAGCAAAATAAGCCGTCAGTAATGCCTTTTTCCGGGAGCGATGCCCTTCGTAATAATTGCGATTTCCGACATGTTCGATAATGAATGTTTTCTGCTACTACCTGAGTTCTGCGTAGATAGATACTGCATCCGCGCTGGCACCCACATACTGCCGAAGAGTTGCTGGAATCCGTATCTCATAATCATATAACCCGTATGCCCCCTGGCTTCGTATGTTGATGGTGGTGATGAACACCACGTCCTCCTCATCACTTTCGTCAAAGACTTCGTTGGCGCTGTCATCATCGCTCGTATCCCACAATATGCCGGTGCGAAAATTCGTCGAATTGGTCGAATTGATGATGGAAACATTTTCAATAGCTTTCCCGAAAATGGAGAACGTGGATAGCTCTCTTGGGCTTCCTCCCTCCAGATAGAGGGACACAATCGAGTCAGTGACATTGGTAGTATTGATAAGGATATCAAGCTCCTCAAAATCATTGGACTCTATTGCACCAGTTGTGCTTCTGCCAAGAGCCTGCAGGTCATCAAATGATATGGTGCTGTCGCTGTCAGCGACATAGATATTGCTTCCTGAGGTATTGCTCACCTCCCAGTCTATCAGCGTCCTGCCTGTGCTGTCTCCAAGCGTGAGTGAGCCTGTCAGGTTGCCTGCTATGTATTGGGATGACACCACGCTGAGGGTATTGTTTGCTATGTTGTTGCTCTCGTCTGACTCCTCCACTGAGCCGCTCGTTCCTGCAGGAGGGTCAACAACAACGAAGATGTTATTGTAGCCTATCTGGGCATAGAATGACACGTTGGTAGCGTTGCTTGAGTCTATAGGAACGTTGATGCTCTGGTCGCTCCCTATCTGGACACCAAGGGTGTAGTTTCCCCTGTAAAAACGCACCACAACGTTTGTTGCATCCAGCGTCCCGGTGTTTGAGACGTTTGCTGTCACTTTCACGCTTTGGTTCTCGATGGGGGCAGCAACGTCAAACGTGATGTTTGCTGAGGTAATGCCAAGATCCGGTTTTGCCTGCACCGTAAAAGTGAAGGTTTTTGAGGCTCCTGTATAGTCATTGCCATCAACACAGGTGATGTTCCAGCTGTAGTCTCCGTTCCCAAAGTCCCCGATGGTGAAGTTCTGCTCAATGTTTGGTGTTACAACGGAGTCTGTCTCATTAAGCGTTCCATTGAAGTAGATGCTGCAAGCTGATACGCTTGACGTCGTTGTCACGTTGTAGGCAAAAGTGATGTTGAACTGGCTGACAGTTGCTAAATCGGCAGGCGAGGAAAGATTGACAACAGGCGCTCCCTGCTCCACCGTTACGTTAAAGACAGAGGCAGTATTCAGGAACAAAAGGATAACCCCGTCTGTTGCGCATGATGAGGTGATGGTGTAGTTAGAGCTTCCAATTGCCTTTGCTGAGGACTCCCACACCGCAAGCGCAGAATCCAGCCTGCTGATGTCTCCAAGGTTTTGGGTAAACGTCTCTCCCGAAGTGATGTTATAGACCGATTCATTGACAATGGACAGGGTTGCGCCGCAGCTGGTTGCATCTGCCCCAAGGATGGTAATGTTTGCGGTGATGTTGAACAGCGCTGACGTGTTAAAGACAGAATGGTTAAAAGGCCCCTTGAGGCTGACGTTTGCCTCTGAGCCTCTTTGCAGCAGGAAGTAGATGTTGGTAATGGTATCCCCTGGGTCAATGGAGAGGTTTGTGATGTTCTGCCCGTAATGCGTAGCGTTCCATGACCTGATGACAATGGTTTCATTGTCAATTCCCATGACGTTGATGTCATAG
>DUKR01000067.1:9232-9523 GCA_013329175.1 Candidatus Woesearchaeota archaeon | reverse complement strand
GCCATTGTTATCGAATACCTCTCCAAGGACGCGATGTAGTGAGGGCGGAGCGATGACAAGTGTTGAGAAAACAAGCAGGAGTGCAAGGAGTATCGCTAATGCAATAGCCTTAGATGCAGCGCCCTTCCCTTTTTCATCTCTCTGCAAAAGACACATTCTTACCACGCTCAATAACCACCCTTGTCTGCCATTGGAAAACCTCTTTAAAAAGATATAGGCAGTAAGACTTCACCATTATGAAGTTTGCCTGCCTCTTTGCAGTTGTGAAGGGCATCAATCCAGGAAAAAATG
>DUKR01000067.1:8836-9057 GCA_013329175.1 Candidatus Woesearchaeota archaeon | reverse complement strand
ATTCCCTAAAAGCTCATTGCCTATGGCTTCTTTCTCATCCCATCCCTTTATTTTTCCTCTCTCCTCCTGCCTGCGCTGAAATGGATGACAATAATTCCGTCGTGCACAGCATTGCCACGCATCCATCAACCCCGCCTGCTCAGCGCTCAATATTGAGGCGATGGCTGCAACACATGCACTGCTGCAAGAGTAGCCCGAGCCTTTTTTGTTTTCACTTCTTT
>DUKR01000067.1:4899-8676 GCA_013329175.1 Candidatus Woesearchaeota archaeon | reverse complement strand
CTTTTCTTTTCCCCCGTCGGAATGTGCAATGAGTGGATTGCCTGAAACGAAAGGGATGAAGTTACCCGTTGGCTGTGGAAGTTATGAGGGGAGTGCTAATGCCCTTTTTTTGACTGATTTTTTAGGGAGTGCCAGCTCCAACGAGCCTATCCACTCTTATCCCTCAAAGCATCAACTCATGGCTATCCAGCGAGCCTGCCTCCTTCCTCCCGACGGGGCTTTTCAGAATGGTGAAGTATTACAAACTTCTTGTGGCTTATCGCGATAGGCTTTCCGGATTTTTATGGCATTTATAAATCAACGAACGCTCAATTCCGCATAGTGATGTCCTTAACTACCCTTAATTGTCCTTATTAGCTTCCCGATTTTCGCCTATGTTTATATAGTAATATACAAAAGAGTATTTGAGTGTTATCATAAGCCATCTGGAAGTGAAATCCGAGGAGATTCATGATATTCACTACTAGAAGTTAAATGCATTATAAGTATGCATTAAGGGAAAGAGGATATACATTAAGGAAAATCAGGAGAGAAAGAGCAACAAAAAGAGGGAAAGAAGGTGCAAAGCATACAAACACATCCCTTTCAGGAGTTTCTTGGGGAAATTGTCAAGGCTCCCTACCGGGACGGAAAGCAGTTGAAGGTTGCCAGAGGAAGGCTTGAAGCGGTCGACAGCGGCTTTGTCAAAGTGGTAGGCAATCTTGGAACGCTTGTCATCAATGCAAAGAACATCGAGAAGATGTCCAAAGTGAGGAGGTAACGTTCATCAGAGCAAGAGGGAACGAAAGAGGTGCGACAATGAAGACGACATTAATGATTCAACACATCGCGGTGATGCTTGTTCTGCTGATATCATCTGTAGTGCTGGTATTGGCAGCAGCAGCTCCAGAAGGCCCTGAGACCTTCACGAAGCTCAACAGCACGCGCAGGACGCCATCACCTAATGCGAGCATCACAGGCATAGCTGGCAACATCACTGAACTCAGGATTGCAGGTAAAACCATCACACAATCCTGGCAAGGTTTTGTCGGAAACGTCACAGGTACCATCACGCTAGACGATAGCGCTGGGAGAGCACTTTATGATTGGTCACTAGCTGATCCAGAGGGCGAGGTCTATGCGACGTATCTTACCTATGTTGACTGGTCGCTTGGTAAGGTCTTGTGCTGGAACTGGACTGAGTCAACAGGCACGTATCTGCAGCTTGGAGAATTTGAAGGGTGGACAGCAAGCCCATCACCCAGCACTTATGGAGGGCAGGGATGTGCACAAGATGATGTTGACTGCACGAATGAAACATTCTCGGCACCAGGCGCTTCAACCCACTCCAACTTCTATGTAGGGGAGCAACTCATCAACGGGACACATAAAATGTGCCCACGAGCCAGGCTGTATAACGGAACAAAATCAGGGACATTTGAGGAAGTGCTCCTTTATTATGAAGATACTAGCACTGCTGATGGGGTAGTCTATACCTCAATCCTCAGAAGCGATGCGAATGCCTATAACAACAACACCTATGACTTTGAGATGGTTGTTGCTGAGGATGGGCACAATGGTGACGCAACAACGACCACGTTCTATTTTTACGTGGAGCTGGAGTGAGGTGAACACAATGAAGCATAACACACTCTCAAACCTGCTGTCGGTTGCCGTGCTCCTGTCATTAATGGTACTTGCTGCTGCCATGGTTTTTGGCGCTGCAACATCGGTTGAGCCATCAGCTCCCAACTCGCTGAGCATCCAGAGCAACACCACAACAGCTTATCCCAATGGCACTGTGCTCAACGGCACAAGGGGTTACATCTATAATGTTGAGCTCAATGAGTCACAGCCAACCTTCAAATGGGTAGGTTACGTTGGTAATATCAATGGTGAGTATGCACTGGTTGATTCCAGCGGAAAAGCGTTGTATGACTGGAACATTGCCACGGTAACAGGCGAGGTCTATGCAACCAAGGAAGGGCCATATATCAGCGCCGCTACCTATGATGACGTCAGCCCATACCATGGAGGAATACCATACTGGCCAAACATCACCTGCGTGAACTCTACCATCATAACGGGAGAAGGAGGAGCGTTCAACCACACCTCAACAGATGAGGACTCGTATACAAACACCTTTAAGGACACGGGCTTTACCAACCCTGGCTTTTTTACTAGCGAGGTTGAGGTAACGAATACCAATGTGATTGAAGGCAGCACAGGAAACTGCTATGGCGCAAACCTGAACACCAACAATACTGATGAGTCTGAGAACGGGAACTGGACACAGGTTATACTGACGGACAGGACAATACAGTACAGAAGCGCAGTCCTCGATGTATGGCGCTATGATGTCATCTATGCAAGCATCATAGAGAACGACAGCATTGGCTATAACGGCAACAACTTTGACTTCCAGTTCCTGCTTCCGCAGTCAGGGCTTGAGGGCAACCAGCCAAATGTCGCCTACTACTTTTATGTAGAGCTGATTTAGGCTCTGCATGAAAGGTTTTTTTCTTTTCTTCTCATCTAACCAACAAGCCAAAGGGGTGATTCTTTTTTTCTTTTTTATACTAGGATTGACCATGAAAATCTTGCCACCTGCACTCTGCAGCGCGCTTCTGCTTGTCCTGCTTTCTCCTTTCTCCATCGCTTTGCTATCGGCTGACTATTCCTGTCCAAGGGACTGCGTCCATGAACGGCCAGTTGACATCCTGATCACCTTTGGCAATCTTGGTGGTGAAGAGGTCATCATCCTTGGGATAAAGGCTGTTGATACCCTAAGGGGGACAACGATAGCAGAGACTGCAAAAGCAGAGGTGACAACACAGGCTACAGAGGCTATTGGCTCTGACAGGCCAGCTTATGTGACTATAAATAGGGGGGGAAGCCATATGTTTACCCTATCAGGGACGCTTCCCTCTGCAAACAACGGATCATCCTTACTCTTCAGAATCTGCACCATCCAGCGGACACCCATAGAGTCATGGGGGGAGATAGGATCTGAGGTTGAGTTCTGCTTTTCCGAGAACTATAGCATTGCCATGCTTGGCTGCACAGATGATGCTGACTGCAGCGAGGATGCCTTGTGCCTGGATAATGCCTGCACTGCCCTCTCCTGTGGCTATTGCGAGTATGCAGCTGAGCACAGGTGCATAGCCTATGGCTGCTGTGCTAATCCCGACTGCAGGGGCGATGAGGTGTGCGAAGAGCATTTCTGCAGGGCAATAGGGTGTGAGCATACTATCTATGACGCTCCAACAGAGAATATCACTCTTGAGGAGGCCTTCTCCCTCAATCTTAGCGTCGAGAAGCGCTTTATTGCCAACCATACCTGCAGTGCTGAGCCCTGCATGGGGGGAATGGTGCTAGAGAACTTTTCCTGTGTTCCTGCGCAATGTGGTGAGGATGAGCACGTTGCTGATTTTTCCTGCAGGAAGCTTAACTGCTCATTTTATGAAGGGTATGCCAACCATAGCTGCATAGCGCTGAACTGCTCTTCTGGTGAGGGCATTGCCAATCATTCCTGTATGCCACTAGCTTGTGCTGATGATGAGACGTTGCTGGACTATCAATGCCAGAAGCTCATCTGCACCTTTCTTCAGTATCCTATGGACCATCGGTGCGTGACAAATGTTATTGTCCTTATCGAGCTTATTCTGGTCGGCTTTCTTGCTGCATTGTTCATCACTGATGCGAAACTTCTCAGGGGAAAGTTCCGAAAGAGGCTTGTCGCAAAGCTCATGGAGCGCTCAATTGCGACGGATTATCCTGCCCCTCCTCCAAAACGCC
>DUKR01000067.1:0-4696 GCA_013329175.1 Candidatus Woesearchaeota archaeon | reverse complement strand
GCAATGAACTGGCAGCAATATTTCTCATTTAATGATAAGCGCAGACGATGGCGGGCGGGCCTTTTTGTGCTGTTTTTGCTCATCCATCTCTTCCTTATACAGGGAACACTGCATGGAGAGTTAGAGCTTCTTTGCCCACTCATCAATGTGACGTGCAATGAAAATGGCACTGTTCCAGCGAGCATCACAAATCAGGATGAGAGTGCACTGAATGAGACGAAGATGCCTGATTCTGCAGTGATTCCTGAGGTGAATAATTCAGTTGTGGAGGTGAACGAAAGCGTTGAGGCTGAGGCTGATGGCAGGGGCATTCGTGAGCGCCTTTCTGATGCTGTCATTGGTTCTGCTGAATATGTCTGGAAGAGGGCATGGCTCAGGTGTGAAAGCTGCAGCGCATGGGAGGCTAAGGATTATGCAAAGCTGTGGCTGATGCGGCTGTTCTATTCACCGCTGATTGTGATTCCTGACTTTCTGCTTGCGCATCTGTTTTCTCTTCTCTTTTTCTGGCACTGGAAGCTCAAGCTTGATGAGGCTTCTGAAGGGGCGGGAAAAAAGGAGAAGAAGGGGGAGGGGAAGAAAGATAAAAAATAGCAGTTATGAATTTTTGCGATGCTTTTTTTGTATCTTTTGCTGTGCAATCATTTCAATTGCAGGATGCCCAAGGCTTCCCCTCTCAAACGAGAGCACCTTCCCAAGGAAAAAAAGTGATACTGCACAGATCACAGTAGCCATGAAAACAGCAGGATGCATGAGCGCCTCAGACAGGCCGCTTAAAGATGCTGCAAGCCACCTGGCAGGGGAGAGCATCTCCTGCTGACTATTTGGGGATGATACGGCACCAAGAAGGACGACTGCTGCAAATATTGCAACCATTGCTACTGCCCTTTTCCGGTTCTCTCTGTTCATATGCTTACCACCTTGTGTTTTGCACTGGGGCATTTGAGGGTGAAGACCGCGTTTGCCTCAAGTTCGCAGATCTTAAACAAAGCATACAGGATGATAGCAAGCCCCGCGATGCTGATGCATGATGCAAGGAGCGGATGCATGCCAATACTCTGCAAATCCATCTTGCTGCCAAAAAGGCCGAAACCGAAAAACATGTAGGCGATGAAGCGCATGAAGAGGCGCTCTGATAGCAGGAAGAACAATGCAAAGATTACATTCGCAGCCATACCTGCGATACTCACCATGAAGAGCGAAATGTCAGCGGAGCAGGAAACGGATGCATATGGATTCTCTGCTTGGCTGTAGAGAAAGACGGCCTGGACGTCGCAGCCAAGCATCGCTCCGGCAAGGGCATGGCCCATCTCATGCACCCCGACTGAGCCGATGATGATGAAGCTTGCAAGGAGCACGATGTAAAGCCACAGGCGAAATCCTTCTTTGACGTGCCAGAGCATCTATCCACATAGGGTCAAGGGGATATTTAATGATTGCTCTTTTGGAGAGGTTGACTTTGCTCTACATAGTAAGTTTAAATGTTCTACATGATGATAATTTTTTAGCCTATAATGGCATATAATAAGTAAAATTTTTACATAATAGGTTATCTGATATAGCTTTTCCTATACTAATCCTCAAAAAGGAAATATTTATATACTAATATTTTACATAATAGGAAAAAATAACTTACATAGTGGGAATATTGAATCTAGTAGGAGTATAACGGGAGCCAGTGGCAGAGCACCCACACCATGACGATAGCAGTATGAATACAATGGATACATCCAGCTACGGCATTCCTGAACAACTTTCAGCTGATGCAACCTTTCGGCTGGTTGTGAGGCATCTCACTCTGGATCATAAATATGGCTGGCAACACATTGAGAGGCTGCTTGCTGAGGAGAAACAGGTTGAAGAGGGTAAGTTTGCAAAGGCTGGCAGCTACATGGTACCTGCCAGTGTCTTTTCTTCGGGGTTAAGCAGCCTTGAGGCCATCATCAAGTATCTTGCAGAAGCTGAGCGGCTGAAAAACACTGAGATTGCAGCGTTGCTGAACAGAAACATCAGGACAACGTGGGCTACCTATCGGAATGCGTCGCGGAAGCACCCGCTTCCTTTTGCATCTGACTCCAGAGAGACTGTCTTCATTCCTGCAACAGCCATAGCAGACAGGTCATTTTCAACTCTTGAGTCCATTGTCAGGTACATGAAAGGCTCATTGCATCTTGAGCTTTCAGAGATTGCAGCAATCCTTCACCGAAGCCCAAGCACGATATGGACGGTGTATGCAAGAATAAAGAAGAAGGAGGGAGGATCCTGATGGCCTCTCCTTACCGCAAGAGAAGCGCACTTGACAACCGCTTCGTGTTTATGCTTGTCCTTGCTGTGCTTCTTTTTGGCACGCTTGCCGGGCTCTATGTCATGAACAGGCACGTTGGGTATCTAGGAGCCGCTTTGAACGGGACTCCTGGCTACATCACTGAAGTCCTCATCACGCATACCTATTCCTCTCAGTTCTATGCCGGCCTTTATGGCGTCATCACCTATGACATCCACAACCTTGATGATTCACCAAGGGCCTATACGCTTTCAGCAGGGAACATGACCATAGGGACTGATTTTGTCTTCAACTGCATGGGAGGGACTGGGTTTGACGTGTACGCCAGCACCTATGATTATACGCAGTATACTCTTGGTGAATGGAGCGACCGGCTGCTGAGCATAGAGGGAGCAACGATAGCCGATGTTGAGGCATTTATCAATATCTCTTCATCAACCCATTCCTTCTACATGCGGGAGCATCCCAATATAACTTTCAGCACAAACATGAGCGTTTCCTTCGGCGGCAGGAACATAACCGGGGTTGCGCTCATTACCAATGATGAAGAAACTGATGAAGACCCTTTTGTGATGGTGGCTCTTGTGGACCGCTATCCTGGCCCGACGGATGGCAACATCCTGTTTGGGGTTGATGCTGAGAAATTCGGTTCAGGGTTTGACGGCAACTACCGCAACGCGCAATGGATGCTTCCGATTCCAGACGGAGTGGCAAGCATGACTTACTACATCTTCCCTGACCCCATATCAGACAAGCTTGGCGCCTGCAGTGCCTCGGCGCAGTCACAGATGGATGGCTATGTGCGAAGCGCAGGAAGCGGTGAGTTCCTTGAGGATGTCATTATCGTCATCACAAGCGGAGGAGAGCAGGAGCTTGCAACCTCAAATGGCACAGGCTACTGGGAGGCCCTTCCTTATGTGGGCGTCGGGTTCTTCCAGGCTACAAAGGAAGGGTATCTGGATTATACCGACATCATCAACATCACGCCACTCTACGAGCAGTATAACTTTTCAATGGTTCCAGATCTAGCCGGGGCACTTGGCAATGCCTCCATCTTTGGCTATATCCTTGATAATGTTACAGGGTTTGGCATACCTAACGCAACGGTTGCAGCAGGGAACGGCGCAACAATCACGAATGGGACAGGCTTTTACAGGATTGTGATTGGAGCAGGGGATCTGACGTTTACTGCTGTTGCTTCAGGCTATCATGAGTATATCACTAATGTAACCGTAGCGTCGTTTGAGGTCAAGGAATTCAATGCATCGCTTGAGCCCCTGAATGAAACTGAGGGAGAGGTGCCTCCTGATGCAGCCTATGTGGGGGGCATTGTGTATCCATCAGGCTCAACTACCCCTCTGCCCGACGTGACGCTGTATACTGACGGCAACATCCTCATCACCAACAGCACAGGGACCTTCAATTTCTCAGTGGCATCTGGCACCCATTACCTGATTGCCATTGCTGACGGCTATGATACGTATTATGAGATTTACAATATCTCAGCTGGTGAGGCGCTCTTTACGACGATAGAGATGGAATTGTTTACAGAGCCTGGCCTAGGTCCAGGCTTAGGCCCAGGCTTAGGCTCAGGTCTAGGCTCAGGCTTAGGCCCTGGTCTAGGTCCAGGTTTAGGCCCAGGCCTTGGCCCAGGCTTAGGTCCAGCTGATCCAGAGCCAGAAGGAGCCAATGTCATCACTTCACTACAGGCTATCAAGAAGCGGGTGAGAGAAGGCTCGTTTGTCGAGGAAACCATAGGCATCTTCAACTTCATGGACAGGGTGACTGACGTCACCTTCAGCGTGTCTGGCGAGGTTGAGCCCTACATCAGGCTGAGCGCACAGGAAGCAAGCATAGGACAAAACGCAAGCTATAGCCTGCAGGTGAGGCTGCTTGGAAACGGAAAGCCTGGAACCTATACTGGTTATCTTGATATCAATGGGGAGCTCAGGGCCCGCATCCCTATTATCCTGCAAATCCTGAAAGAGGGAAAGGTTGAGGTCAAGAGCCTTGTCGTTAAGGTTGAGCCCCTGCAGACGAATGTTTTCAGGGGGGGCAATCTGCGGTATAAGGTTGACCTCATCAACCTGCTTGCCGGAACCGACTTTGACGTTGAGCTGAACTTCACGCTGCACGATGTGAACAATACCAGGGTTTTACCTCTGGGAACTGACCTGACGCAGGTACCTACGTTCGTATCGCTCCTGAGGAAAGCAAGCATCCCTGAAGACTGGGAACTTGGCGAGTACATCCTGACAGCCCATGCAAAGTATCTGGCGTTTGAGTCAACAGCAGATACGCTTGTCGTGGTCACTGACCCGTTCTACAAGTACCAGCTCTTTGGCTTTTTGCCGCTATGGGTGCTTTTCCTGCTCATCAGCCTAGGCACTGCAGGCTACCTTGCCTTCCTGTTCA
>DUKR01000128.1:3324-3779 GCA_013329175.1 Candidatus Woesearchaeota archaeon | reverse complement strand
AGTTATTTGGTTGACACGTTTTGGGGGTGCTGGAAGGTTGCTTCTGGCTGCAGGATACTGAATTATGTGCCTAAGGGGAGGAGAATACCCATAGGGTAGGTTAAAAAGCCCGTCCTTGAATGCTCCCGTTCAGCATTTGCTCTCTATTCCGATAATACTCTTGTAATGCATGATGTATTTCCCAGCACAAAGCAATGTCTAAATATTGAACTACACGGCTTTCTGGGAATAAGGCACGATAGATGTTTTTGGCGTTGGCTTTGCTTGGAGGAACACTCAGGGCTAGCTGAATTAAATGACCACAATCACCATCTTTGTTATTCTGGCTGAGTAGTCTCTCCAACCCATCCCTCCTTGAGAAATAAATACTGAATTCAGATTCATTCCCAGATTCATACAGCAAGAAATGCTCATTAATTGTTCTTAAGTCATTAATTGTTCTTAAGTAAGTTGAC
>DUKR01000128.1:0-3180 GCA_013329175.1 Candidatus Woesearchaeota archaeon | reverse complement strand
CTTAAGTAAGTTGACATTTGATATTCACTCATCCTTTAGTGCTTGCTTACTCCTTGAAATTATTAAATACTATTTATTCTTGAATGCCAGTCTGAATGCTATTTGAATCAACTCTTGGTAATAAGGTTGGATGTTTCTTAAACGCTTCTCTCCCGATTTATATATTTCATGTTTTTGATCTCTGCAGCGATGTGCATTAAAATCCATTTGATGGCAGGTTATCTGGAACTCTACCTCCGGAATATCAGGGAAAATCATTTTGTAGTGATCTGCTTGGTATCCAGTATGCTTTTTGTTGTCTATATAATTACCTGTGAAGTAAATTTTTGCGTAGCGTACAATACCAGGAATACCTCTCATATTTTTACATTCCTCTTCATCTCTTAGAATAAGCCTAAAGCGGTAGTAGTCCTCTGCACGTCTAACACTATCTGCAAAGATTATACCTGCACATTTTTCTGCTAACCTGCCTATATCCTTTATTCCATAACGTGCAATGATGAGTGGAACAAAATAATCACGGTTTTTCTGGAGCACCCGCTCAAGGGCTTTCCTGAAGTCGAAATTAAGCTTTCCGCCGGAAAGCAGGTTATCCCAGTTTAACTTGTTAATATTAAACCTTCCATAGGCTGTAAATATGTCCCACAACGCAGATTCTTGATTTTCAAGGGGGGAGTAGCCGAGAGCATTCAGCCTGTTATAGAGGAAATTGACTAGCTGCTTTCTGGGTTTTTTTCCATTCACAATGTCTACTAAATTTTGTATTGTCTGTATTTTTCTTCCACGTTTTTTCTTGGAATCTCCTACCGTCTTCTTAGCCTCTTCCAATATCTCATCAAGCACGCTGCTCATAATCTTATTGCGTTCAGCTGGAGTATATTTTCTCTCTATGAGTATTACTTCTGCCGCTTTAGTAAAGACTATTGAATCGGAACTAGTATTAGGTGGAAGCACAATTTTTCCATTAATTATCTCAGTTAGACTAGGATATACTGTGTCCGTATAGGAAACCCTATGATTTTCAGGTTTACATACGCCGGGTGGGAGCAGAAGAGTTACCGTTTTGGATCCATCGCCGCCAGAGGAAGAGGCACTCCACTCCGTGAAATGTTCAACCCCATAGCAATTCCATTTCTCTCTCCGTAAGACTGTGGTGTATTTTTCCGCTATAGATAGCACAGTCTCTCTGATGTTCTTCATCTGCTTTGTGTCTGCCGCTTTCTGTTCTCTAAGCCAATGATGATAGTCAAAATTCCTAAAACGATTCGCAATTTGTATGTACCACTTCTCTAATGTGTTTTTCTCATACTGTTCGCGAATGGTTTTTTCGGTAATCTTTCCGTTAGGAGTAGAAAGCTCTGAGAGAATATAGATTAGTGGAGCAAACGCTGAGGGGTCTTTAAATATGTTATTGAGTAGTTTTTCTGCTAATTCTCCGAGATCTACAGGTTTTCTGCCCATGGCAATGTGATGAATGGTATTGTTTTTTAAAAGTTTCCTTTTTTATTACTCTTGAGTGGTCTATGTATGTACTTCCCAATCAAAAGTAAACAAACCCTTCTGCTTGGGCTTTCCGCAGGTTGCAGTGATGTCCCTCCCATATCCTGTTTTTAGCAGGCGTTCCCATATGGCAAGGTGATGATACTGTTCATTCCATTCAGCATTTTTCTGCTTAAGCCTGCTCTTATCTCCATGAATTGCCGGGAGGTAGGTTGGGATAATGATAGCATGCCTTCCATCTTCAGTAATTCGATAGAGGTCGCCCGAATTCTGTAATGCATCTACTTCTGTTATTATTGCCTGCGCATGGCCAGGCTGTACATACCCTTTATCTTCATAAAATCTCAGGTTTGGCTCAATGATTGCAGCAACTGTCCTAAAGACAAGCACATTCTTCAGTCTGGCAAGCTCTGAGTCATCAAATGGCAGTTGATTAAGGTAGGCGCAGGCAGTGTCTATGACAATGATGTCCTTGAAGATGGTATTGAGAATAAACGCTCCTGATTTGTCGCGCATGTTGAACATGAAATCATGCACTACTCTCGGAAGCTGGTATTCTCCATGAGAATTGGCTCCCTGGCCCGAGCTAAGAAGATACTTTCGTGCATGACTGAAGAACGGATGGTTTCGCACGGCTTCCTTTTGCCCCCTTAACCAAGGAAAGAACCCCCTTTCTATCACCTCATAGCTTTGGGCAATCTTATCTGCCAGCTTGACCTTCCCTGTCCTCTTATTCTCATAGAACGCTTTGTGTATGTGCTCAAAGTAACTCTCAGGGCTAAGATGGTCATCCCGCGACTGTCCTGCATACCCTTCACGCTTCAGCACTTTGATTGCTTCCACTATATCACTAAGATCCCTTTCCAGGCTGCTACTGCTGCTTTCTGAAACTCGCTTGAGTGTGGTAGCAGAGAAATAATTCATTATCTCCGCCGCACTAAGCACTGGAAAGTCCTCAAGCAAGTCGTGGAGCAGGGCTATTGTGATGTCTAGATGGTCAATCTTTGCTGAATAATCATAATGATTAAGGATAAGGGCAGTATCAATTTCATGCTTTCCTTCCAGAAAGTGGCTGATGCGCCTTGTATCCTCTCCCCTGTAGTGAAGCAAAAACACCAGTGCATCATACATGAGCTGTTGCTCGGGTGATAGCTTCTGTTGATGCCCCATTTTTTCTTTTAGTGACCTTGGTGTAAGCCTGCCTTTCACGAACTGCCCGATTCTTGATGGGGCAGTTGACAGCCTGTGTTTTTCGTCCAAAAACAATTTGTCCGCTTCATCAAGCAGGAGGGTCACTAAATCATTACTTACTGGCTCATAGTAGTCTGTAACATGGCCCTGCTCACACCATGTAGTTCCTTCCTGCACCATAGAGTCGGTTTTGCTGAACACTCTTATAAGCCTTGCCGGGAACTACTACGTGCTACCCATCAAAGCGCCATGCGTTATCTGACTGCATAGGGTAATACTTCACCATCATAAAGCCTGCGGCCCTGTCGCATGGCCAGAGACGCTAGTCTCGCTGGTCGCGAAAGCGAAGCTTGAGTGTACCCAGAAACGCAAGTTTCGCTGCTTGCCTGCCTCTTTGTAGCGTGCGAAGGGCGTCAATTCAGGAAAAAGTGCATTACCTACGGCCACCTTGTCAAAAGCGGCGCTACTGTTTTCTCTCCTTTTGCCTAC
>DUKR01000029.1 GCA_013329175.1 Candidatus Woesearchaeota archaeon | reverse complement strand
TTTCTTTCTTTATTTTTTCCCCCGTCGGAAAGTGCAATGAAATGATTGCCTGAAACGAAAAGAATGAGGCTACGCATTGGCCGACGAGTAGCACAGCCATCAACCATAATAATTTTATAAGCACTCACAACACCTCCCGCCATGCTCAATGAAGCCCTGTGGATAGTGATGATGCTTGCAAGCTTTAGCATGATCCTGCTTGCCTACGTCTTATTCGGGAAAGCTGGCATCTATGCATGGACGGCAATTGCTATGATTCTTGCGAACATCCAGGTGATGCGCACCGTGCAGCTGTTTGGAATGGTCACTGCAATGGGCAACATCATCTACGGCACTACGTTTCTTGCAACAGACATCCTCTCAGAGAACTACGGCAAGAAAGAAGCAAAGAAAGCAGTCTGGATTGGTTTTTTTACCCTTATTGCAACAACCATTGTCATGCAGTTGTCCCTGCTGTTTGTCCCCGATGCCTCAGACTTCTCAAACGATGCAATGCACGCCATCTTTGGCTTTCTCCCTCGGATTGCCATAGCAAGCATCACTGCATACCTCATCTCCCAGACCCATGATATCATCACCTTTACGCTGCTCAAGGAGCGCACCAAAGGAAAGCATCTCTGGCTGAGGAACAACCTGTCAACCATAATTTCCCAGCTGATTGACAACATAGTGTTCACCTGGATTGCCTTTGTCGGCTTGTTTGGCCTGTTTGGCTGGAAGCAGCTCTTCCCCTGGGAAGTCATCATAGAGATATTCGTGATATCCTACATCCTGAAGGTGGTTGTCGCTCTCTGCGATACCCCTATAGTGTATCTTGCACGGATGATGAAAAAGAAAGGGATGGTCACGGAAGTATAGATTTTATTCATTTAATCGGGCTTTTGAGGTGATACAACATGAAAAATGCAATATGGGGGATAGCAGCTTTTTTTCTGGGAATATTAGCCATAGGTATGGCAGGGTGTGCAACACAGGAGAATGCTATTGTTGGAAACTGGAGAAGCCAGGCTCCTGAGGATTTAGGCACAGGTGCTTATGGGACCAGGGATTTTAAGATTACAGGCTCAACGTGGTCTGTTGTATTTACCATGTACGGGGATAAGGACCTGGCCCATCCATTGTTTTCGTTCCATGCGCAAGGACCTTATTCTATAGGCTCCCCTTCCGCAGAAGCACAGGGCGCAAGTGAGGCAGTGTTCAGTTTCGATAAGAAGACACTGACCCTGCTCACCTCCAATGCTGATGCTATCAGCAGCCTTGGATTTGGTGATTGTGGGCTTGCGCTGGGTGAGGCTAAAGACATATCTTCAGCTGGCTGCTCATTTTTGCCTTCAGTCAGCGCATGTGGGCAGGAGTATGACCTGGTGAAGATTGAGGGCAATACGCTGTATTTAGGCGCAAGGCCTGCAGATGGCAATATGTGCACCGAGGACAGAAGACCAGCCGCGTTAGGTTTTCCCCTGTTAAATAGATAGGCCATTCGATTATAAAAACTATTGATAAAGCTTAAAAAATCAGCCTCCGCCCTACTACCCAGCAGTTTACTTGATAGCCTCTATCTTAATGCTCTCAAGAGGGAATCCTTCATATTGCCTCTTGCTTATGTCCCCGTCTTCTGAGAGTACTCTAGTCTTAAACCCTGCATCTTTTACCAGCCGCAGATAGGCATCCTTTAGGATTGCTCCTCCCACACAGCCAGCAATCAGGCGCTCATCTTCCCTGTCTTTCTTTGAAAGCTCTCTCAGAAGCACAATGTCAGAGACTATCAGTTTACCCCCTTTCCTAAGGACTCTATGGGCTTCACTGAACACTTTGCGCTTGTCAGGCGAAAGGTTGATAACGCAATTGCTGATGATAATATCCACTGATACGTCATCCACAGGCAGGTCTTCTATCTCTCCCAGCCTGAACTCAACATTGGCAAACCCATATTTCTTTGCGTTGGCAGTTGCCCGCTCAATCATCTTCTGCGTCATGTCAACACCGATGACTTTTCCGGAATCGCCAATTTTTTTTGCTGCCAAGAAACAATCAAAGCCCGCACCAGAGCCTAAATCTAGCACAGTCATGCCCTTTCTGATTTCACCTAAGGCGGTAGGGTTCCCGCAGCCCAGGCCAAGGTTGGCATCAGGGACAACAGTGAGGTCTTCATCAGAATACCCAATGCTTTTTGCTATCGCTACTGTATCCTTGCCATTACAGCCACAGGAACAGCCTGAATCAGCTATCCTTGCATAGCTTTCTTTCACTATCTTTTTTACTTGATCATTGTTCATTTTAACCACCCTGGAATTTCTCCTTGTTTCTTTTCATGATCTTCACTAAGGAAAGCATGACAGGAACTTCAACAAGCACCCCGACAACCGTTGCAAGGGTTGCTCCAGAATTCATTCCAAAAAGAATCAATGCAACGGCAACAGAAAGCTCAAAGAAGTTGCTTGCGCCGATAAATGCTGAGGGAGCAGCCTCGCTGTAATGAATCTTCAGCCTTTTGGCTCCAAAGTAGCCTACGAAAAATATCAGATAGGTCTGGAGCACTAAAGGAATGGCAATCAGGACGATATGCAAGGGATAATGGATTATTTTTTCTCCCTGGAAGATAAACAAGAGCACGAGCGTTACAAGCAATCCGGCAGGGGTAATCCACTCCATCTTTTGAACAAAGCGTTCATTAAACCACTGCTCCCCTTTCTTTCTGATGAGCACATATCTTGTGATGCCGGCAAGCAGCAGGGGGATTGCCACATAAAAGAGAACTGAATAGAGGATAGTAGCAAACGGAACCGGAAAATGTGTAGTAACTCCAAGCAGGAATTTTCCTAAAGGCGCAAACAGCACCAGTATGATAAGGTCATTGACTGCAACTTGGACCAAAGCATAGTTCACATTTGCTTTTGCAAGATAGGTCCACACCAAAACCATTGCAGTGCATGGCGCAAGCCCTAATAGAATCATTCCAGCAATGTATTCTTTCTGCACGTGCTGCGGAATGATGCCTGAGAACAGGATACTCATGAAAATCCAGGCGATGAATGCCATGGTAAACGGCTTGATTGCCCAATTAATGATGAGTGTAAGCCATAATGGCTTGAGGTTGTCCTTGACATGAGTTATTCCTTTGATGCTAATCTTCAGCATGATAGGGTACATCATGACAAGAAGGACAACGGCAACAGGGATAGAGACATTAGCAACCTCAATTCCTCCCAAGGCTGCAGAAAGGGATGGGAAAAGATAGCCTACTACTGTTCCGAGAATGATGCACACAGTAATCCACAACGGCAGGTACCTGCTGAAAAAATCCAGTTCCCTCTTGTCATTTTCCATTATGCTTTCCAGGGGTTAAGGCACCCAGCACGTCATAGACGCGCTTGTCCCTGATTTTATAGTACCTCCATTTCCCCTGGCTTCTTGATGCAAGGATCCCCCATTTCTCAAGCTTGCCAAGCTGTATGCTTACGGTTGACTGCGTTCTCTTGGCATGCGGGACTATTTCACATACGCATTTCTCACCCGCAAGAAGGAGAGTGACAATGCCAAGCCTGGTATTATCCGAAAGTGCCTTGAAGAGTGCAAGATTTTTCTCCATAGAACATATTGACAGGTATCAATATATAAATTTTTGCTTCAAAGTGATGTAGAAGTTTAGAGGGGGGCAATCAAAAAATATCATTCACAAAAGTTCAATAGCTGTCCTTTCTTGCTTCCATGGACACGGTGCACTTTTCTCCCTTTTGTTGCTTGCAACCGTACACTTGCACTTTCCGACGGGAAAAAAAAGGGATTCGCAGGCGCAGTAATTGCCGCAGGATTACTTCAAAATCGCGGGTATAAAACCCAGCTTCTTAAGGCTGCGTCTTAACCCTTCATGCGGAGCCT
>DUKR01000005.1:5165-5321 GCA_013329175.1 Candidatus Woesearchaeota archaeon | reverse complement strand
AGTAGCGTCGCTTTTGGCAAAGCAGCCGCAGGTAATGATTTTTGGGAATGCATTTCTTCGGGAGCGATGCCAGCCAAAGCTGCAAAGAGGCAGGCAAGCAGCGAGACTAGCGTTTCTGGGTCGACTCAAACTGCGCTCTCGTGAGTTTCTGGCCAT
>DUKR01000005.1:0-5032 GCA_013329175.1 Candidatus Woesearchaeota archaeon | reverse complement strand
CTCGTGAGTTTCTGGCCATGCGACAGGGTCGCAGGCAGCGAGACTAGTGTCTCTGGCCATGCAACAGAGTTGCAGGCTTCATGATGGTGAAGTGTTACCTTCTCACCACAAGAAATATATACCCATCAGGTGACAAATCTACCGATGATTGAAACAAGCCTCCTCTTCCTTGCCCTCAGCCTCATCCTGTTTTTTGGCTTCTTTTCTGATGTAGTATTTAGGAAGACCAGCATCCCTGACATTCTCTTCCTCATCCTGCTGGGCTTTGTCCTTGGCCCAAACGTTCTTGGTGCTATAGATTCTGCCTGGGTTGAAACGTATGCACCCCTGTTCACCACCTTCACCCTGCTCTTCCTCCTGTATGACGGAGCGTTCAACATTGACCTTGCCTCATTTGCAAAAGGGCTGACAAAGTCCTTGCGCATCACCCTGCTCTATTTTATCCTCTCAGCAGCAGTAATAGCAGGCATCATGCATCTCTTCGGCTTTTCCATAACTCTCTCAGTGTTCACGGGGTTCATGTTAGGTGGTGTCTCATCTGCCTTTGTCATCCCGCTCCTTAATCGCCTCAGCATCCACGGAGAGACCTATTCAGTACTCACCCTTGAATCAGCCATGACTGACGTCCTTGCGATAGTCTTTGCGCTTGGGACTCTTGAAGTCATCAAGCTCAGGGCTTTTGACCTGCAGTCGCTCATTTCCAACCTGGTCTCCCTTTTTGCCGTAGCTGGCCTTGTTGGGATATGTGCAGGGATACTCTGGATTGTGCTTGTAAAGAAGGTATTTACCGAGCATGAGTCTTCAATGATAACCGTGGCATACCTGCTTCTGGTGTTTGTGGTGACAGAATACCTAAATGGCAACGGAGCAATTGCCGGGCTGTTCCTGGGGCTTATGCTTAAGAACGCAAGGCGCCTCACAGGGATATTCAGTGACATCACCAGGAAGAATCCTGAGCCGGTGAAAGCGGTAGCAGTAAAAAAAGCATCCGCTAATGCAGTTGGGGCAAGGAAGGCAAAGAATGGCAAAAAGGATGCCGCAACTGGAGAGCAGCCTGCAACGCCTGTGACAACTCCTAAGGAGGAGTTTTTCTACCATCAGGTGTCATTCATCCTCAAGACCTTCTTTTTCGTCTATATTGGCTCGCTCATTAACATTTATGACACAAGGGCCATTGTCATCTCGGTTCTTATAGCAGTCGCGTTGATGGTAATCAGGGTATTCTCAAGCTTTCTGCTCTTTTCATTCAGGCCGTTCGAGAAGCAATGGATAACCTCCTTCTTTGCAAGGGGCCTTGCAGCAGCAGCGATTGCCCAGATCCTTCTGCTTGAAGGGATTGACGATGCAGCAACCATAGCAAATATCTCCTATGGAGTCATCTGTTTCACCATCATCCTCAGCTCTTTGAGGGTGTTCACGGTCAAGCGGCATGCATTGAAGCTGCAGGAAGAGGCTGCTGGCGCAAGTGGTGAGAAGTGAGGCATTCCCGTCGGGAGATGGCATTCCAAAAAGCCAAACCATCAGAAAAAAGGCATTAGCCATACCTCTCATCGCTTCCACAACCAACGTGTAACTTCCTTCTTTTCGATTTTGGTAATAATCTCATTGCACAATCCGAGGGAGAAAATAAAAGTGAAGAAAGAAAAGTGAAAACAAAAAAAGGCTGCGCCAATGGCCATGGCATCGCTTCAGTGTAGCGCGCTGCACCATAGGGTGTGAAGGATGGATACCCGATGCAGAGCATGACTGAAACGTTATCACCACTATATCCCTAGACATCAAAGAAGAAAAAAACAATGTGGCGAGTAGCAAAATAAGCCGTTGGTAATGCCCTTTTTTGAATGATGCACAAGCCACGTCACAGTCGGGGCAGCGGACAGTTTCATGATGGTAAAGTGTTATGATTATTCCCATTGCATGAAGATAGCAGGCGGTATCACCATTAACGGCCTTGCCCTTGAAGCAGGTGGCAGGCTTATCATAGCAGACACCCACATGGGCTATGAAGAGGCGATGAACATGAAAGGCATCCTCATCCCGCTATTCCAGTTTAGTGAGATGATGAAGAGGCTTGAAAGCATTGTCGCAGGGCAGGACATTCAAGGAAATTATCATCAACGGCGACCTTAAGCATGGGTTCTCAGGAATCTCAGAGACAGAATGGAGGCACACCCTGCGGCTGATTGACTATCTCAGGGAGCACTGTGAAAAGCTTGTTATCATCAAAGGCAACCACGATGCCATTGCAGAGCCGATTGCACGAAAAAGGGGCATCGCTACCGTTGATCACCACCGCACTGGCTCTGGCATCCTGCTTCTGCATGGCGACATCCTTCCCATGAAGGGATGGCTGGAAGGAATAGAGACACTAATCATCGGCCATGAGCATCCTGCAATCTCCCTTAGGCAAGGCAGCAGGGTCGAGAGTTATAAGTGCTTCCTTAAAGGGAGGTGGAGAGGAAAGACACTGATTGTGCAGCCGTCATTCACCCAAGTTACCGATGGGGTGGACATCCTTAGGGAAAAGCCAGTAGGGCCCATGCTTCCTTCGGATAAGGGCGAGTTTGAGGTGTATGTTGTTGCAGATTCAGTCTATGCATTTGGGAAAGTGAAAGCAATCAAGGCATAAGGCACACTCGCTTTCTTTTCGGGCATACTGGCGATGTTTGCAATAATCACCCTCCGTACGCCTTCGCAATCAAATCAGCCTTGGTGATGACTCCTTCCACCTTTCCTTTTTCAGTGACAAGGATCATAGGGGCATAGCGAAGAAGGTTTGCTACAGCCTCCATGGTCGTGCTCGTAGGGATAACTGGTGGTGCATCGCCCATGACATCCCCAACGAGTTCTGCCCCTTTCTCAAGAAGGGCATCAAGGATAATGGATTCAGAGATAAGGCCTATTGACTTATGCTCCTCAATGACTGGCATCTGGGAGATGCCATGCTTCTTCATCTTTTTGGTGACTGACGGAAGAGAATCTGACTGCCTGGCAGAAATCACTGAGGGGCTCATGATATCCTTTGCCTTTATCTGCTTCTTCTTGTGAAGATCATCTAATGACACGATGATTCTCTTGACATTTGTGTAGGTAGGGTCAATCCTTCCTGCTTCTATCTTAGCGATAAGGGACTGGGAGACACCGGCAAGCTTAGCAAGCTCTGACTGGGTCATGCCGTACTTCTTTCGTATCTCCCTGATAGTTGAAAGCTCGGGAAGCATAAGCCGTGGAATATTAATGAGTAGTATTTATTCTTTTTGGGACTCCGCACGTATGATGTCCCTTTTGACGCCGGGCAGGGCAACTTTTTTATACACGCTTCCCAAAAAGGCACTTGCCCTGTTGCTGGGGCAGGAGGAAGTGGAGTATGATGATAGAGAAGGTAATAGGAAAGAACAGGGACTGGCTCTATGCGGTGTTTCGGATTGCCGCAGGATTTTTGTTCTTCTCCCATGGAGCGCAGAAGCTTCTTGGGTGGTTTGGCGGCACAGCTATGTGGGGTAATGGCCAGATGGTAACCGCAGGGCTGATTGAGTTCATCGGTGGCCTGCTCATACTTGCAGGATTGTTCTCTCGGCTTGCTGCATTGGCATCATTTCTGCTGATGATTGCAGCGTATTTCATCGCCCATGCAGGCAACGGCATCTGGCCCATCGTCAATAAGGGAGAGCTAGCCATATTGTATGCCGCAGCATTCCTTGTTGTGCTTGTATATGGCAACGGCAAGGCTAGCGTCGAGAAGGCATTGCTGAAGAAGGAGCATTTCTAGGGCAATAGCTCCTTTCTCTTTTTTTCTTCTAGCCAATCAGCGCCAAAGCGATGAAGGTGATGATAAGAATGGCAGTCGTTGCGGCATGCAATGTGATGATGCCGCCGATGGCAGGCACAATGCCCATAGGCTCAAGTGCATGCTTCTTTGCTTTTTTGAGAACGCCAACTGCTAACGGCAAGGTCAGCAGCATAAGTAAGGTAAGGGGAGGCATAATCCTTAAAGCTACGCCAGTGCCGACGAAAAGATAGGCTATGAGCAGGCTGATAGCCAAAAAGTAAACAGCACGCTCCCTTCCAAAAAGCACGACAAAGGTCTTCTTGGCTGTCTTTTTGTCTGCCTCAAGGTCAGGCATTTCTGCAAGGAGCAGGATGAGCATGACAAGGATTCCCACGGGAATTGAAGCAAGCAGCGGCAGCAGGTCAAAGCCTTGCGCAAGCGCAAAGTAGCCGACAAGGACGGCTATGGGCCCAAACATGAGAAACACAAGAAATTCTCCGATGCCCAGATACCCAAGCCTGAAAGGCGGTGCGGTATAGAAGAATCCGCAAAGAAAGCCGGCAAGAGCGAGGAAGGCTAGCGTCCAGCTTTGAAGCGAGGCCGCAATGACCATGCCAAGCAGCAGCCCTGCGAAGAGCAGTGAAAGCGATGCAAAAAGTATTTCCCTTGGTGAAAGCTTTCCCTCCTGAATAACCCTGCTCCCGCCAGAGAAAGCGTTGTGGTACTGGTTTGCTGCGTCATTTCCGGAGTAATGGTCATAGATGTCGTTAGCGGCATTCGTCCCCAGATGCAGGAATGCTACGGCAAAGATGACCAGCAGGGCATGGCCCCAGTTCCAGGCATTGCCCTGCGACCACGCTATGGCAAGGCCAAGAATCACAGGAAGCACGCTTGCTGTAGTGAAGGGAATGCGCAGTGCCTGTATCCATGTCTTGATAGCAGCCATTTCTTAACAATGGTGAAGGGTGATATAAAAATGTTGGTGGTGTCAGTACTCTTTCACTCTCCTGAAAAGCTCATAGGGATAGCCATGACCGGCGAGCTTTGAGGGATAAAGGGTGGGGCAGGCTCGTGGGGGGTTTTTGGCATTCCCAACAAGCTCATCAGAAAAAGGCATTAGCCATGCCTCCCATCGCTTCCATAGCCAATGCGCAACTTCCTTCTTTTCATTTCAGGCAATCCTCTCATTGCACTTTCCGACGGGGGAAAAGAAAAGTGGAAAAAAGTGGAGAGAGAAAAGAAGAAAAAAGTGAAGAAAAAAAG
>DUKR01000105.1 GCA_013329175.1 Candidatus Woesearchaeota archaeon | reverse complement strand
CAAGCTTCATAGGGCGCTTGAGAGATAAGCCTGCTAATAATGTTTGCGGTTCAAAACTCCCTCGTGTCCTTAAATCGTTCTTGACCCACTATTCCCTTGAGGAGAATAGGATGCTCTGGGAACGATATTAGGACACTAAGAAAAGGCTTTAAGTTGCCCAAATTATGCATAGTAGGCTAACCTAACCATGTGACCTCCTCCTGCACTAAAGTGCGGGGCTTCCGAAGCGTAGCAAAAATATTTCGGGAAAAAGCGCCCTGAAGGGCGGGAAGCTAATGGAGGGAGGAAAAGCAGGCAGCCTTCGCCTCAGCGTTGCTTGTTGCGCAGGCGTGTATGAAGGATGGGCGACTCTGCCGTGCATGACGGAATTATCATTATAGGCATTTGCAGCACAAATAACGGCTCAAAGAAAAACAAAGTGCTCTGATAAGAAAGAAGCCATAGACAATGAGCTATTTGGGATGGTCTTTTTAGGGAATGCCTTTTTCGGGAGCGATGCCGAGCGCAGTTGCAAAGAGGCAGGCGAGCTTGATAATGGTGAAGTGTTACGCCAAACACCAAAATATTTAAAATAGGCTATTCCGTAGCAGCTATATGGTTGTTGACAAGTCCGATTACAGGCAAATTCTAGAATCCTTCCAGCAGCAATGTAAAAAAGCTTTGGAGCTGCCCTTAGGCAAGCGATGCCAGAGGCAATGCGCAAACATTGTGGTCTGCGGCATGGGAGGCTCGGCCATGGCAGGCGACCTCCTCAGGCTATACCTCATGGACAAGCCTATCCGAGTAGCCGTGGCAAGAGACTACGCCCTTCCCGCATATGCCGATGAAAAAACATTAGTCATAGCAGCATCCTACTCAGGCAACACTGAAGAGGCGCTGGAAGCCTTTGCAGAAGCAAAAAAAAGAGGCGCTGAAGTATGGGCAGTCTGCAGCGGCGGAATGCTGGCCGAGGCTGCAAAGCACTGCATCCTTATCCCAAAAGGCCATCAGCCAAGAGCATCTATTGGCTATCTTTTCTTTTCCATGCTTGGCCTGCTGCATAACTCAGGAATCGTTTCAATAGCCAACACTGACCTCAACGAGATGCTCAGGATTCTTGGGGATACAACATTTTTTGACGAGGAAGGCGAGCGCCTTGCGAAAAGTATAGGGAAAAGGATGCCTATTTTCTACGCTTCATCCCGCTTCTATCCCATTGTGTATCGCTGCAAGACCCAGGTGAACGAGAACGCAAAGCGCCTGGCGATAGCAGGAGAGATACCAGAGATGAACCATAACGAGTTGGTGGCATTTGAGAGTATAGAGCGCTCAAGGCACATCGTAGTCATGCTCCATGATGAGCAGGATTACCCCGCAATCAGGCGCAGGTTCAGCCTCTGCAGGGCCATCGTCGAGGAGCGCGTTGATGTCGAGCTCATGAATACAAGGGGCACAGGCCTGCTTGCAAGAATGTTCTCAGCGCTCCATCTGGGTGACTGGCTGTCCTACCATCTGGCAATAAGAGACCGGACGGACCCTACGCCTGTAGCCATGATTGAGCAACTCAAGAAGAGATTACGAGGTGAGAAGCAATGATAGATTTATTTAGCCCATTATGGATTTTGTTCTACGTCATCGCCCTTTTTGTCCTTTCAGGACTGAAGATTGTCAAGCAGTATGAGCGAGGCGTCAAATTTACCCTTGGCAAATACACTGGCATCATGGAGCCAGGGTTGAGGATAGTCATACCCATCATCGAAAGCTGGGAGCGGGTTGATCTGAGGATCAAGACACTTGACGTCCCAAGCCAGGAAGCAGTCTCCAAAGACAATGTCAGCCTGAAGGTGAATGCAGTGATTTACTATAAGGTGCAGGAGGCAAAGAAAGCAATCCTTGAAGTCGAGAGCTTCAACTATGCCGTAGCCCAGCTTGCCCAGACTACTATGCGCAACATTGTCGGCGAGTTTGAGCTTGACGAGATTCTTGCTAAGAGGGAGCAGATATCAAAGAAGATATCCGACATTGTAGACAAGGACACCGACCCATGGGGCATCAAGGTTGACAAGATTGAGCTTAAGGACATCGAGCTTCCTGAGACCATGAAGCGGGCTATGGCTCGGCAGGCTGAATCTGAAAGGGACAGGCGGTCAAGGATAATCCTTGCAACAGGCGAGAAGCAGGCGTCTCAACTGCTTGCTGACGCCGCAAAGACGATTGCAACTGAGCCGATAGCCCTGCATCTCAGGCTCTTTCAAACCATGTCAGACATTGCAGCAGAGAAGAATTCGACCATTATAGTTCCTGTACCTACGGAGCTTCTTGATTTTCTGGCGCAGTCTGGCTCAGGGAAGAAGAAATAAGGCACACGTGAGGAAAGCTTATGCTTTTTTTTGCCCACAGCATGCAGCCATAATCCCAGGCAAGGGTATTGTTGCCGTGGATGAGAATTATTGTGGGAAGGGGCATATGGTGGTTAAAGGCTTCTCTGCTTTAAAGCATTTGCCAAAACGCAATCATTCACGCTCCATGAAGCGATTTTTCGGATATCTCTCTTATAATCGGCTGGAAGCTTAAGGAAGGAGAAGAAGCAGGCAGAAACCTTTTTCAACTAACCCCTTCTGTATGTTTATTGCATAACACTGGTGCCACAGGGCAATGATGCACAAATCCACTTTCAACTGCACAAAATGCGGCGAATGCTGCATCTACACTACTGTAAAGCTCTCAGAAGAGGACATGCAAAGGATTGAGAAGCTTGGCCACAAAGAATTCCATGAGTGGGACCACATCATAAGGGCGCCAGTCCTCAAAAAAAACAAGGATGGCTGCGTCTTTTTGCGAAAGAAGGGGGATAAGTTCCTGTGCTCAATCTATGGGAATCGGCCTGAGGTCTGCAGAAAGTATCCGTTTTTTGATACCGATGTTGTCGAGGATTGCAGGCCCGTGTCTATGGAGAAGATGCTGAAGGGAAAATAATTTTAAAGGAAAACGGAT
The DNA here is from genome assembly GCA_013329175.1 of Candidatus Woesearchaeota archaeon. Taxonomy (GTDB): domain Archaea; phylum Nanobdellota; class Nanobdellia; order Woesearchaeales; family UBA11716; genus UBA11716; species UBA11716 sp9638u. Next base: position 368 of record DUKR01000105.1, on the reverse strand, counting down.
TACATTAGGCATGGGCCATGTAACAGTGCCTCCTAATTATGATTTGTCCTGCCTTGTTAGTGCTCCACTGAAAGTTGCTGGGTGTAAAGGCGGGGTTAGCTTGCTTATAAAAAACAAAAACAGATATAGGCCTTATTATGAAGTTGGGATTGGTGGCATAGTTAATCCATTGATTGCAGGCTTCATCCAAAAATGCTTTTCGCGCTGTATAACTTCGCGCTGCGTTTTCTGGCTAGAGAAGGGGGGAGTTATTTATTTTTTTGATGAAGCCGATTTCTAGTGTCAACCAAATACTTAAGTGAAATTCCGCGTTTCCACTTGAAGCAAAGGCAATTTATCTCAGCCGCTCATTGCCGACAGCTTATTTG
>DUKR01000124.1:6370-11813 GCA_013329175.1 Candidatus Woesearchaeota archaeon | reverse complement strand
ATAGAAATGAAGGATGAAGGGAGATATCCATGATGAAAGGGGATATTGCACTAGCACTGAAACTGAGAAAGACAAGCGAAGAGATACAGCACGAATTTGTGCATCATCTGGTAAAGCTTGAGCTTATGACCACGGAAAAGGCGAGAGGATATCTTGAGGAGATATATCTCTGCCTTGAAAGGCTTGATGGGGCGCTTGCTCAGCTACGCTACTATCTTTGCGCTATGCTTGCCATCCACCAGAAGAGGGAGCTAGAGGAAGATATCAGGAAGCATATCTTGGAGATGAAGAGGGGCAATAAGAAGAAAGAGCCAACGCCAACAGAGCAGGCAGCGGAGGAGGGTGAAGGAAGCTCTGGGGAGAGCAGCGGGGAGGCAGAAGGGAAGGATGAGGAGAAAAAGCCGCTTACCTTCAAGGAGAAGGTGCTGCTTTGCAAGCAGAAGAGCATTGAATGGGTAAAAAAAGTAAGGGATTCCAGCACTCATTTTCTTGCTGGGGTAAGCAATTCGGCTGACGTGCTTGCCTCTGCAATGAAAGCAGGGACTGACGTGCCCTTCAGGGAGCGTATGTTTGCTGCCCGCGTCCTATTGTTTGTGGATGACATTGATTCTGCGAAGCTGTCAGGGCTTGTGAAGGCCATTGAGCAGGCACGGGCAGACTATAATACCCTGCAACGAGCTATGCTTGTGCTATTGCATGATACTGCTCTTGTCGAGTTCAAGGGAGCATCAGACATTACAGGCACGGCGTTCATCGACAAGTACAAGGAGATAGAAGGATTGTCCCATAAGGCTCCAAAGCCCCATATCCGAAAGATGGGGAGAACATGGCTTCCTGCCCTTCGAAAATCATTCCATTACATCGCTGAATCCCTCCATTTTTCCCTTGATGACTATTATACCTCAGTTCCTGACAGGTATGTGCTTGGGCTCACCAGAAAAATAAAAGGCTATCATGACGCCAGTGTCACCTCACTTGCATCCATTGAAGGCGGGTTTCTTACACACCAGCAGCAGGCTCAGGCTCTTGCAAGAAAGGCCATCATTGAGACCAAATTGTTCATGGATGGGGTGTAGGGCAGGAATGGCGCGCCATCAGGCTCCACCTGTACATTGTTGGATTGAACTATTCATGTGCCCTTTACTATAAAACCACTTCCTACAAAACCTAAGAATTCCATCCTGCAGTTGCTCTTTCTCGGATGTGGGCAATTGCTGGAATGCCTTGTACATGTCCTTATACAATAGGATTGCCTTTGCCTCCTGCCCCTTCTTCAGCATCATCCCCTTGCGAAGCATCGCTTCAACCTGCTGCATGGTAGCAAATCCTTCCTGAAGCGAGCTATCCAGCACTTTCTCTTCAGCCTCTATTTCTGCAATCCGCTTCCTGACCTCCTCCTGCTCAACTAGCAGCCTTGCCCTCCGCTCCAGGGATTTCTCGCGCTTGATGACATCTCTTGCCTTTCGCGACTCATAGAGATGGTCATGGAGAGAGGAAAACCACCCTTTCTTCAGGTACTGCTTCTTTTTTGCCTCATACTCAGCAGTTGCCAGAGGATAAAGATGATCAATTACCTTTCGCATCTCAAGAATAAGGGTATTTAGCTCCATCTTGGTTAGGGTTTCCTTGTGATAGCACAATTCAGAAAAGTTGTCTGAGAAAAAGACAGTGCTCCTGTGGCTCCCGCGAAGCTCTTTATCCAGCTCATCAAAGGTGAAGGCGTACTCCAGTCCAAGCAGCTCAGAGAAGAAATTCCTGATGATGTGCATAAGCTCATCATACGACTGCTTTTCGTCTAGCACGGACATTTGCAGCTCAAGCTCATCAAGCTTCCTGAGGTACTTTACAGGATCCTGGCCATCATCCTTGCTTTGAATTTTGCTCTTTCTCCATAGAGCAGGGAACCTGAATGAGAGCAGGTGCATCTTCAGCGAATCATGCTTATGAATCCTTGGTGCAGCAATCTTTACCCTATCCCAAAGGGCATCCTTTATCATGATAATCCCAAAGAAAACCAGAAAGAAGGCTGTGATGGCACCTGGAAGCAGCACAAGATAAGAAACTTCATGGCCAGCTACCACCACTCCCTTAGCTGCAGCCAAAGGGATAAGGATAAAGAGAGCTATTGCAAAGGATAATGATTGTACCTTCATATCAACCCTTTCTTGAAAATCACATAAAAACTCTTATGACTACTTTTGAGTCATCATATATCTATTTATACTGTCTTTTTAGGTGAAGTACCTGTCTGGTTGAGCGGTGATGGACAAGAAAAAGGTTACGCAGCACTATAGGAAACTCCTGTCTTTGGAGCAGGAGCTCTCAAAAGCAGTTGTTGGCCAGCATACCGTCATGCGGGGGCTTATCAGGGGTCTTCTTGCTAACGGCCACGTCTTTTTGGAGGGAGTCCCTGGTGTTGCAAAAACCCTGATCATCAGGACATTAGCACAAGCTACTGGGTGCAAATTCTCCAGAATCCAGTTCACTGTTGATTTGCTTCCTACAGACATCACCGGCATAACGGGCTATCAGCAGGGCAAGGGATTTTATGTGGTCAAGGGGCCAATCTTTGCTAACTTTGTTATTGCTGATGAGATCAACAGGGCCCCTGCAAAGACCCAGTCGGCATTGCTTGAGGCGATGCAGGAGAAGCAGGTGACCATAGGGAAGGAGACATTCAGGTTACCTGAGCCATTCTTTGTGATGGCGACACAGAACCCTATAGAGTCAGGAGGCACCTACCCATTGCCTGAGGCGCAGATTGACCGCTTCCTGTTCAAGGTCAATATGGGATATCCAAAGCCTGAAGTGGAGAAGGACATCCTTGAGCGCAACATATCTCTTGGGAAGTTTGAAGACTTCAGGGTGAAAGCTGTACTTACCCAGAGGAAGATTCTTGATTTACAGAAGTTCGTTAAGGAAATCTATGTCAAGGACGCAATCAAGGAGTACATCGTTGAGATAGTGCATGCCACGAGAAACGCTCAGGAGTATGGGCTGAAGCTTGGGAAGTACATTGAGTGGGGCGCTTCTCCCCGCGCATCAATATCCTTATTTATTGCTGCAAAGGCTGAGGCATTACTATCCAATTCTGCATACGTCACCCCGCAGCACGTGAAGGACATCGCACATGACGTCATGCGGCACAGGATCATCCTGAACTATGAGGGCCAGGCTGAGCAGGTCAAGTCTGATGACATCATCACCGAAGTCCTTGCAAAGATTCCAGTGCCTTAGAACAAAAAAAGCCTGCTAAACGGCAATACAAACTGCTCTTTGAAGTAATCCACTCCCCAGTAGATACCTATCTTTTTATATGCTGTTTCCTGCTGAGCTAGCCAATGGCAAAGCTGCATGTCAACCTTACCCCGGCATTAAAGAAGCTCTCCATCGTGACAAAGGGAGTCTCGACATCCATGATGATGGGGCAGTACAAGTCAATGTTTCGGGGCAGAGGGGTTGAGTTTGATTCCTACAGGAAATATGCACAAGGCGATGATGCCTCGATGATTGACTGGAGGGCATCGGCAAGGGCGGGCCCTAGCCAGGTGCTGGTGAAACAATTTGTTGAGGAGCGCAACATCACGGTGTTCTTCCTCATTGATGTCTCTTCCTCTATGGTATTTGGGTCAACGTCGAAACTTAAGAATGAGTATGCGGCTGAGCTAGTTGCCTCATTGACGCACGTCGCGCTTGAGTCAGGGGATAGCGTCGGCTTTGCCGCATTCTCTGACAATATTGTTGCTAAGACACCTCCGGCAGCGAACAAGCGGCAGTTCTATCTCCTCTCAAAGACCATTGTTGACCCTGCAATCTATGGCGGCAACTATGATTTGGCGGCGGCACTGGTGTTTACCTTAGGATTTGTGAGGGAATATGCCATTGTGATGATAGTGTCCGATTTCATCGGCCTGAAAGGGGAATGGAAGAAAGCACTGAAGCTTGCCTCAGGGAAATTTGACCTGGTGGGGATTATGGTCAGGGACCCCAGAGACAGGGCGCTTCCGGCTGAAGAAACCCCATTTGCCATAAGAGACCCGTTTTCCGGAAAGACCATGAAAATCACTCCAGCTCAACTGAGGCGGCAGTATGAGGCGGTAACACGGGCACAGGAGGACGAGGTGAGGCAGGCCTTTCATGAGGCGAATGCTGACCTTATCATGCTTTCAACTGACAAGCCTTTTGCTACTGCCATCAGGCAGTTTTTTGAAGGAAGACAGAGGGTGGTGAGCTCAACATCAGCAGGCTATTAAACATCACTTATCAAAAGAGAGAGCCATACACTCCTGAATCAGGGGCTTACTATGCAACTGATATTTGATAATCCAGGGTATCTTTGGTCTTTGCTGGGAATACCTCTCCTTATCCTAATCCACCTCAAGTCGCTTTGGGTCACGAGGGGAAAGGCGCTGCAGTTTGCAAACTATGAAGCGATACGGCGAATTGTAGGAGACTCTCCGATGCATTCTTTGCTTTCGGGATGGCTGTCGCATAAGCATATCCTGTCCCTTCTTGTGCGCTCGGCAATCCTTTCGCTTTTGATCCTGGCGCTAGCAGGGACGACTATGATGTACGAGGGTAATGCCTCTGATGCGGATTATGTGCTTGCAATAGATGCCTCTTCGTCAATGCTTGCTGATGACTTTACTCCCAACAGGTTTGAAGCTGCAAAGGCTGCTGCTACAGCCTTTCTTGATTCATTGCATGCTGATGCAAGGGCGGGAGTAGTGTCGTTTTCAGGGACTGCCTTTGTTGAGCAGAAGCTTACACCTGACCTGTCCAGGGTGAGGGAAGCAATAGCATCAATCACCTTTTCACAACACGGGACAGATTTAGCGCAGGCAATCGTCACAAGCGCAAACCTCTTCTCAGATACAACAAAGCAGAAGGCAATCATCCTTATTACTGATGGGCAGAGCAACGTCGGCCTGCCTGTGGCTGATGGCATCAGCTATGCTATTGCAGAGAAGGTTGTAGTATATACGATAGGCATCGGAACTGCTGAGGGAGGCTCTTTTCTTGGGCTGAACATCACCTCAAAGATAGACGATGCTGAACTGATGCAAATAGCACAAGAGACAGGGGGAACCTTCACGCAGGCAGCAGATGCAGATGCCCTCTTTGCTGCCTATACGTCTATAGGGACCGCTAGCAGGCGCACTATATTTGTTGATTGTACGCTGATGTTTGTTGTAATCGCTCTTGTGCTGCTGTTCATTGAGTGGGGCATTTTGCATCACAGGACACGGATTATTGAGTGAAAAGCATGACCCACTAAACAGTAACACTCCACCATTATGGGATTTGCCTGCCCATTTGTAGCGTGCTCTTGGCATCATTCCCGAAAAATGCATTCCCTAAAATATCATTGCTTACGGCTACTTTGCCAAAAGCGACGCTGCTGCCCTCTCTCCTCCTGCCTGCGGTGAAATTGCTCTTGAAA
>DUKR01000124.1:0-6276 GCA_013329175.1 Candidatus Woesearchaeota archaeon | reverse complement strand
AAATTCCGTCGTGCACTGCATAGTTGCCCATCCTTCATACCCGACGGTGCGGCGCGCTACAATGGAGCGATACCGTGGCTGTTGGCGAAGCCTTTTTTGTTTTCACTTTTTTTCTTCTTATCTTTCTTCGCTTTTCTTTTCTCCCGTCGGAAAGTGCAATGAGATGATGACCTGAAACGAAAGGGATAAAGTTACCCATTGGCTGTGGAAGCGATGGGAGGTACGGCCAATGCCTTTTCAGAAAATGATTTGGGGGGGGAATGCCAGCTCACCATGAGCCTGCCTGCCAATATCCCTCAAAGCTTGCCATTCAGGGCTATCCAACGAGACTGCCTCCTCTCCACATGGCTTTTCAGGAGAGTGAACTATTACACTAAACAACAACTAATTTAAATCCCTCATTCCCCTGTTGGCTTCTGTAATGGCATTAAAAAAGGAGGTGGTGGCAGCAGTAGTGCTTCTTCTTGCTGCCTTTGCCTATGCTGATACCGCCTACATCAGGATATATGGCTTGAGTAATGAATCAACTGAAGCTGAAACATTGGGAAACAGCGCTCCGGTTATCGTATCCTACCAGCCCATTGTCCCAATCGTACCGATAAGTGAGGGAAATTCAAGGGCATTTGCCGTGAGCGCTATAGACCCAGACAACGACCCATTGTCATACCAGTGGCTGCTTGATGCGCAGCCTTTAGGAAGCGAGGCTGCCACATTCACCCTTCTCTCTACAGAAGGTGCAGCGAGCCTGACGGTTATTGTTTCTGACGGCTTGCTTTCTGCATCGCAAAGTTGGTCGTTTTCACAGGCATCCGGTGAGGCTGACCTGTGCGCTGACGTTGCGTGCAGCCAAACTGAGATCACCTGTCCTGACAGCAGCATTGCTGCTTGCACTAATGCCTGCCAGCCCTCTTCAGGCCTATGCACACAGTGCGAGCCGACATGTGCTGTATATGGCAACACAGGCATAACCGCGACAAGCAGGTATTTTGTTCACGGCATCCCTGCACCCCTATCAAAGAGGACCATGCCATGCGTGAATGCTACGCTTGAGAGGCAGAGCACACTTGCTATAGATCCAGCTAACATTTCAGGGACAATCGGCCTTCCTGAGGGGTTTGAAGTAGTCCTTGAGCCGTTCTCCATGGATTGCCATCATGGCTCTGTTGATTTCGAGCTGAGCATCCCAAGGGATTTTGCAGATGTGCAGGCCATGCGCTGCAAGGGGAATGGATGCTTTCCAACAACAATCGAGAGAGTGACAGCGCTTTCCTGCGGGGGAGCAATTGTTGAAGAATTCAACCGCACCGAAAGCATTGTTGATCCAAAGTTTACCCCCTTTCCCATTAGGGATGTCACAGAGGAGAAGGGAAGGATATCGTCAGGAAAGACCACAATACAGTTTGATAGTGATGGTGTCAGGATGTCTATGCCTGAATCGCTTGAGCAGCCAAATAACCCGCTGCTGACCATCATAGGAACACCGCTTATGCTAAGCTTTGATTCCGGCGCCCCTCCATACCTTTCCGTCACGCTGCCCTATGAGGCAAGTGAAAATATTGATGAGAACGGTATCCTGCTCTTTGCACGAAAGGATGGGGCGTACCAATATGTTGATTCGCAACTTTCAATAAAGGATGGAGCAATTGATGCGCTCATCACTGAACCAGCAGCCCTTGCAGAGGATGATGCCCTCACGCTTGTGCTGATGGCATCCAGATGCATCGGGTGCAGGCAATCGCTGTTTGAGAGAGTCTACGCTCCAGATACTGCCCTAGGCTCAATCATCCTTATTCATGGCATTGGCTCATCTCCTGCAACATTTCAGGAACTTATTGATGACATAAGGCTCACCCAGCAGCCTTATTCAGTGTGGGCGTATGCGTATCCCTCCTATAAGCCCTTAGAGAGCAATGCAAAGGATCTTTCCCTACAGTTTGAGTCACATCGCACAGAGCTTGGGGATAATATCATCATCGTCGCGCACAGTTTTGGAGGGATTGTAGCGCAGTCTGCGCTTTCCCTCAGCAGAAGCGAAGGCCACTCATATCTTCCCCAGGTGAAGAAGCTCATCATGGCTGCATCTCCGAATGGAGGATCGCAGGGACTTGCCGCACATAAGCAGCTGCTGAATTATTTTGTGAACGTGAAGTCAAGGGGAACGCTGTTCAGCCTCTTCAATGAGGTGCAGCCTGAGCTCATCTCAGGGATTGACCTTCCGAAGATTCCAGGCATTGACTATGTGGTGCTTGCAGGGACAAGAGGATATTCTTTTTCTGTCGGCGGCCTTTCCTTGAGCACGGCTGAGCTTTTTTCCCTTGATGAGAAAAATGACGGCATCATTACGACAGCAAGCGCACAAAAGGTCGGCGACCAGCGCATTGACTCACTTTGCAAGGATTATTTTGAATTCGGCCTGTCCCATACGGAACTGATTGACGAGCCAGCAGGAAGGGAAGTCATCAAGCGGGCCATAGCTGGCAGTGATGAGGAGCTTTCTGCTCTGGGCAATACCCGCTACTTCAGGGTGTCTATCCCTTCCTGCTCTCCTGATGACAAGATTGTGGTCATTGGCAGAAAAATAGCTGAAGGGGAGAAAGAGGATCTGAGCGGATGCAGCTGCGGCAATGCCATCTGCGGGGTTGGGGAGGACGCGCTTTCGTGCCCGATTGATTGTGCAATCCCTGCAAAGGAAGAGCCGCCTTCATCACTTCTTTTCCTTTCCATAATCCTGCCCGTGTTCGGTTTGGGGATTGTGATGCTTTCTGCAAAACACTTGCTGAGGCATCATCCCCGCTTCACCCATGCTATCCACTATATCAGGAAGCATTATAGCTTTACCTTTGGAGAGGGGCATGGAAAGCAGGAAGTAGTCCGGCATCTGAAGGAAGTAGGCTTTACGCCTGGGATTTCCAAGCTTGCTATAGAGCATGTGGAGCGAGACTTCCTGCGCGAATATCTGCGCCTTGAATCACTTATTGAAAATGAGCAGCTTGCAGGAAAAAAGCAGAGCGAGATTATTGCCCTGCTTGAGAAGGAAGGCTTTCCCGGGGACGTGATAGAGCATGCACTGCAGAAGAGGATTGGACACCTTAAGCTTGTCCCTAAGAAGAAAGATGGGAAGACAGGGCTTTTTTTTCATGTGGGGTGATAAAGCCTGAGATTTAGGGAGATTACATCCCGTGATGGCTTCATCCAAATATCCTACGCCTGCGGATTAATTATTCCAATCTTCTCTTCCGATTCGCTGTCCTGCTGGGACGCAGCTTTTCAGCACCCTTGCCCTTGTTGCGAAGGCCCCTGCTCTTCTTCCCTGCGGACGTGAGCCCCCGAAACACCCTGCGTTTCTCAGTTGATATCCAGTTGATGCCTCTGTCAGCAACGATTGCCGGATGTGCGCGGTCAACAAGGATTACCTCATACCAATAATGGATGCCGTCCTCAGCAACATAGTAGGAGTTCAAAACCTCGCAGTTAGGATATTTTTTCTGAGCCCGCTGCTCAGCGACTGCCCGGTAATTCAGGTTAAGGTCCTTTCGAAAGGATGCGCGCTTAGGCCTCCTGCCTGCCTTCTGGTGGGGATGGCTTCTTCCCCCGCGCATAACACGCTGCCTTACTACAATATAGCCAAGCTTTGCCTTATAGCCTCTCGCCCTTGCTGCATCAAGGCGCGTTGGATGCTCAATGCGCACAGTAGAATCCTGCCTGCGCCAATCAATCAGGCGCTCTTTCCAGAGATCACGGTATTCGCCTGTATCTTTTTTCTTCCAGGCACCTTTCAAGTATTTGTGGACTCCCATTAGATGTCAGCCTCCATTATTTTATTTTTTGCAGAAAGTTCAGGCAAGCCATCGCCCACATCCTTTCTTATGCTAAGCAAATCCTGATTCGTTTAAAATGCTTTGGGTGATGAAATAGAAAAAAACATCTCAATACATCATCACTGGCCCGTCCTGTATATCAGTATAAGGAAGCTCAACTTGGGCTATCTCTTCAGAGGGGTCGTCAAGAGCGTTGGCCTTGATGAACTTAGACGATACCGTATATAAAACATCATCCATATACAGGGACCTGCGGACAGTATACGGGCTTGCCCACCAATAGTCATTGGCCTCCTTCTCAGCATGCGATACTTTCCCTTTGATGTCAAGGCCATCATCAGAAATGCCAAACACATAGGCTCCTGTCCATACCTGCTCTGCATATGGCACGCCTGATCCTTTTGAAATGTCCTTCACTTCCCTCACAGGAATGACCAGCAACTGCTTCTCCCTGTCAAACAGCACGGCCTTGTGGTCGCGCAATGCTTCAGAATCTGAGCCAGGCATGCCTATCGCCATCGAGTCTACTTCTTTGGGGTTCGTGACATCCTTAACGTTGAAGAGGGATATCTTTATGCCGCCAGTCGTAACCCTGCCCCACTTGTCCTCATCAGTATCCCTGCCGATGCCAAACACATGATTCCCGTCATACGCCTGCAGGTACTCGCTAAACCCAGGAATCTTTAACTCACCAAGAACCTTAGGGGAAGCAGGCTCAGACAGGCCAATCACAAAGAACGGGTCAACCTGCCTGAACGTCACCATATACAGCCTGTCTCCCATAAAGCGGGTTGAATATATCCGCTCCTCAGGAGCAAGCCCCTCCAATGACCCAATAACATCCATGCCAGAATCAAGCACGTACACGTTATTCTCTGAGTCAGCCCCGTTGCGCGTCCAGACAGAAACAGTTGTTGCTACACGCAGATTGCCTTCAAACTCATCCAGCGAGAAATGGTTCAGCAGATACCCCTGCACCTCTCCCTGGCCCACATAGTCAAGGTAACTGCCTGAAATTTTAATTTTGTGAATGATGGTCTTCTGCCGGTCCTGCTCGTGCTTCACGCGGGCACTTTCAGCTGCTGCACTCACCTTCTCAAGGAAAGCGCTCTGCTCCTTTTCTGACAGCGCCGCATACATGTCCTGCAGTGCTGCCTCAATCCTGTCCCACTTCTCTGACGCAGTGAGTGAGCCATCCTCCTTAGCCGAGGCGACTTCAGCGCGGACCGGTGAGGGAAGCAATGGCACAACAACCTCAAAGAATATCTCCTGCTGCTCTTCTCCCATGGAGCCATACGGCCTGTTCTTCTGGTAGGCAATATAGATAGCATCCCCTGAAACATACAGAGTGTTGGAGCTTCCCAAAAGGAAACTCTCTGCATCAATGGACAAGGCATCAAGATCAATCACTCCAATGGTGTGCATCTGGAAACTGTCCTCAGGATTGTCAAAATAGAACACCTTTGGGCCTGGCAACGCCTCACCCCCTGCGCGGACAATGGGCATCACGATAGGATTGCTATAGTGCGTCCATTCCTGCGACACCACATACACATAATCGCCTATCATCCGTGAAGAGAAATAGCCGCCTGACAGCGAAAATTCCTTCTCAAGCTCGGGGTCGCTTCTGTCGCTTACGTCATACACTAAGACCGCCGTCTTCTGCCTGTACTGGAGCTGCGGGACGTAGCTATACTCAGGGATTGCAAGGACCTGCTCATCCTGCTCAGCAAACACGATAAGAGTATCAATATTGACAAAAAGCTCACGAGGCCTTCCCTCTATCTTCACTTCTGAAACAACCTCAGCATCCTCCGCTGGATATGCATCAACAATCACCAGCTTGTCCTGCACTAAGGCATAGATGTACCTACCATCATTTTTCACTATATCTGCTTCATCAACCCCTTCAACCTGGATGTTGGTTTCAGAGAATGATGAGGCAGCGCCTGATGGAGCATCTCCTGCATAGCCTGATGCTAACTTTGCCACCCCTACCCCATCTGCTGACTCTGCAACCGCTATATCTATCCCAGGAGCGAAATCAATAGTTGTCCTCTCAGAGCCAAGCCCTGAAAGCTGCTGTCCCTGTTTTAGGTATTCCCGCAATTCCTGCTGGGTTGAGAAGGACTTCAATTCATCCGAGAGCCTGTCAGCAGAATCACCTGACATTCCTGCTGTCTCACTTAGCGAAGGCGCACACGCTGCGAGCGCCAGCATCGTTAAAAGCGCAACCAGTGCCAATACTGCTGTTGGTAGTTTCATTGTTGCATCACCATCCATTTTCTATTGCCATCGTCATTTCTCCATAAACTTGCTAGTTATATATGTTTTCACTTCTAATGGAAATGCTCCGACCATGTGGCCGTATTTTTCATCAATCTGCGTAGCATACTGGCTCGCCGCATTGATATACACGAGCGGGGCTTAATGGCAATACTTCACTATTCTGAAGCTA
>DUKR01000125.1:3791-7395 GCA_013329175.1 Candidatus Woesearchaeota archaeon | reverse complement strand
TAGAGGGAGCTTAATACATACAATCAACGCAAGAATTTATAAGAGGATTTCTTTTGCCCCTCTACCATCTCAACAATCCCTGCTACGGCATCCTCAGCTGGCATTGAGGTCGTATCAATCACCCTATCATATGCTCCTGTATCGTAGGGGTCAAAGTCATAGCATGCCAAAAACCGCTTTGACTCGCTTTTCTCACGCTCAATGATGCTTGCAGCGGCTTTGCCTATTTTTTTGCTCTCCCCGCCTGCCCTTTTCCTGTCTCCAGCAATCCTCTGCGCACGAACATTTGGATCAGCGTCAAGAAAGAGCTTCGTTGCATGGGGGATGAACAGAGCACTCAGCCTACCGTCAATCACGAAATTGTCCTCCTCTTTCCCAAGCCTCTTCTGCCGCTCATCAAGCTCTGCATCAATGCTTGCATCCATCTCAGCAAGCCTGTTCATCTCAACGATGGAGATTCCTTTTTTCTGTGCCAGTTGGCGCAGGAGGTCACCCATGGAGTAGTGCTTATACCCTAATTTCTCTGCAAGAAGCCTGGCTACTGTTGACTTGCCAGCTCCAGCCCTTCCTCCGATGACAATAATCATGCTGGAGTAGTAGGAAGGGCTGTATATATAGTTTACCTGATAGGAAGCCGTCTTCTTCATGAAAAGCTTTAAAAGGAATCCAAATGTTTCTCCACCAAGTTGAGCGGGTCCGTAGCTCAACCTGGCTAGAGCACAAGACTCTTATGCCAAGCGGAACAGCCAATACATCCTCCGCTGGCTGAAGCAATCTTGGGGTTGCGGGTTCGAATCCCGTCGGACCCACATTATTATAAAGCAATAAAAATATATCAACTATCATTATCATATACTCTTCATTCTTTGGGGTGATGAGATGACATGGTTCAAAAATGGGATTCAAAGATTAGGTCCTGTGCACCTGTAGGCCAATTCCTCATACTCAGCTTCAGTGAGGATGCCTTTCTCAATTGCCAATTGCCGAAGATTCTTCTTCTCCTTCAAGGACTGCTTGACAAGCTCTGCCACTCTGTCATAGCCCAGTTTAGGATTAAGGATTGTGGCTAAGCCTGCACTCCACTCAAAGTGCTTTTTGCATACATCCTCATTGGCAGTTATGCCCTCAATGCATTTTTCTGCGAGCATCGCCGGGCAGCGGGAGAGAATACGCAGTGATTTCACAAGATTCGTCCCGACAAGCGGCATGTGGGTGTTAAGTTCGAGCTGTCCTGCGCCGCACGCGATAGCGACGCAGTGATCATTCCCCAACACCTGCATGCAGGCCATGTTCGCTGCCTCGCATATGCTTGGATTAATCTTGCCAGGCATGATGGATGAACCAGGCTCAACGGCAGGAAGCGCCAGCTCTCCAAAGCCTGTGTTCGGGCCAGAGGAAAGCAGCCTTAAGTCATTGACTATTTTCAGGATGTCCAGCGCAGTAAGCCTCAGTGCAGAAGAAAGCCCTGCAAGGTCGGTGAGAAACTGCGTCGCTTCAATGCCGTCCTTAGCAACAGCATAATATTCGCCCGTGGCCTGGTTCAGAGCCTTGATGATTTCATTCCTGAATTGAGGCTTTGTGTTTACTCCAGTGCCTACGGCATTGCCGCCAACTCCAAGCTCAAGGCACTTTTCCCTTGCCTCTTTAATCCTGAGGAGGTCTTTCTCAATCGCCCTCGCATAGGCAGCGAACTCCTGGCCAAGCGTTATTGGCACAGCATCCTGAAGGTGCGTCCTCCCTGACTTGAGGATGCCTGAAAACTCTTCTGCCTTCTTTCTCAATGATGCAGCAAGCCTCTCCAGTGAGGCGATGGCATGCAGGGATTGCTCGCTTGCTGCGACTTTTACCCCTGACGGGAATATGTTGTTTGTTGACTGGCCCTTGTTGACGTCATCATTGGGATGGACTAATGACCTATCGCCTTTCTGCCCTCCCAGCCCTTTGCAGGCTAGGTTTGCGATGACCTCATTGACGTTCATGTTTGATGAGGTGCCGCTTCCTGCCTGGAAGATGTCTATCGGGAATTCCTTTTCAAAGCCGCCTTTGAGAATATTGTCGCATGCATTGATTATGGCGACAGCCTTTTTCTTGTCAAGCAGCCCTAATGATTCATTAGCAAGGGCACAGGCCTTCTTCAATTTCACCATGCCGTAGATGATTTCAATTGGCAATGGCTCGCCAGCAACGCTGAAGTTCTCAAGCGAGCGTGTTGTGTGGATTCCAAAATAGGCTTGAACAGGAACTTCCTTTTCACCAAATGAATCCTTTTCTGTGCGTACCAATGGATATACCCCAGTGAAAGTGAAGGGAGAATGCTTATTATTAAATTTTGTTTATTCACCAAGCGGCCAGCAGGGGGATATTCAGTGAAGATTCCACACAACATCCCCAATAGAATGCAGGTTTAGGATCACTTTCCCTTTTTCCGACGCTCTCATAGCGGAGGAATCAAGCAGCGCCTTCCCGACAACAAGAATCTTTTTGTTCTGCTCGTCCTGCACTGCGATGACCTCTCCCTCTCTGATGCCGTCAGGGATGTGGGTGATTCCAGGCCGCATCACGTTGGCTCCGGAGCAGATGAACCTCACAGAGCCCATGTCAACCGTCACTGTCTTCAGGAAATTCTTCAGGTACAGGCATTTGAGGGTAGGTATGGGTATTCCATCCACAAAAAAGAAGAGCGCATCATGACCTTTGCGAAGGTAGGTAACTTTTGCATCCTCGACAAGCTGGAGCTTCTCCTTCTTCTCAAAAGGCGCTATGCTGTACAACCCCTCAAGCTGTGCGTTCAGCGCCCTCAGCTCTGACTTGGAGAAAGTCTTTGACCTCATCAGGAGCACTGTATGCATCCATCATTAATAAGTGTTTAGGCATCGCCGAACTCCTTTGCCCACCTCAGGAAGGTCTTGCCAAACCGTGCACCGAACTGTGACAGGAACGCTGCAATCTCTTCAACGCTCTTCTCGTGGAACAGGCAGGAAGGGTCTTTTGAATAGAAGCTGTCGGCATAGCTGACAATTCTCTCTTCAGTTGTCGTTGGCACCATATCCCTTTTCGGAAGGGGAAACCCCTGCTTTATGATGTATGCCTTGGGCAGGCCAACTCCCGTATGCCTCTCGCACACAAGGCCATGTTTAGGATAGCCTTCCTTTTCAAGCATCTTCCTCCCATGAATGATATGAGTGATGTAAGGGTCCTTCCCATGGCATCCAAGGCCAGGGGCATTTGTTTTGCAGATGCCGATGTCGTGCAGCATGGAAGCTTCAAGAATGAATGGGATGTCAGGATGCAGGCGCTTCATGCGCTCTGCCACCTGCAGCGCTTTTCTGGTCACCAGGATGGAATGGGTTAGAAGGATGCGATAGGAAGGGCTTCCTCTCTCATAATACTTGTCAATGAGGCCGAAGACGAATGACGGTATCTGGATATCAATGTTTTTTGCCATGGCTATTACATGGTGCATTCACTATTTATAACATTGTTGCTCTCAATGCCCAGTGTTGAGCGCAGCACCAGCGGGTATGAGGTAGTACTTCAACCTTTATGAATTCTGCCTGCCCTTTTGCAACTTAGACGGGCACCATTCCCGAAAAAATGCATTCCC
>DUKR01000125.1:0-3663 GCA_013329175.1 Candidatus Woesearchaeota archaeon | reverse complement strand
CTCTCTCCTCCTGCCTGCGGTGAAATTGCTCATTGAAATTCCGTCGTGCACTGCATTGCCGCCCATCCTTCACACCCGATGGTGCAGCGCTCTAATACTGAGGTGATGGCCTACCTGCGCTCAATAATGGAGCGATGGCTGCAACAAATGCCCTGCTGCCAGCGCAGCCCGAATCTTTTTTGTTATCACTTTTCTTTCTTCACTTTTCTTTTCTCCCTCGGAATTTCAAAGTGCGCCATGCTCTGCAATACAAAGAATGAAGTTATGCATTGGCTATGGAAGCGAGGAGATATGCGCTATTGCCTTTTTTTCTAATGAGCTTGGGGGGAATGCCAAACCCCCCATGTGGCTGCCTCCTCTCCCCAGGGCTTTTCAGGAGAGTGAAGGAGTACGATATGAGGGATGGGCATCAGGGAAGTAGCATGCCATTTAGTCAATCATCCCAATATAGGGCAGCTCCCTGTACTTTTCGTCGTAATCCATTCCGAAGCCTACGACAAACCTGTCCTCTATCTCAAAGCCAAGATATTCAACAGCGACGGCAACTTCCCGCCTGGAAGGCTTTGAGAGCAGTGAGCAGACCACAGCCTTTTTTGCTCCGCTCTTTGCAAGGTACTCAAGAAGGAATGCCAGGGTCCTTCCGGTATCAACGATGTCCTCTATTATGACAATCTCCCTGCCCCGTATTGTACTGATGGAAGGAGGCTTTGAGAGGGTGATGGAGCCTTTCGATGCCGTGCCATGATAGCTTTTTAGCTTGATATCTTCTTCAGCATAGGCGATGTGATTGCCTATCACTTTCTTAAGATACTTCCAGAAAGGCTTTGCGCCTTTGAGCACGATAAGGAAGGTGACCTCTTTTCCTGAAAAATCAGCAACAAGCCTTTTGGCAATTTCGGCTATCTTTGACCGGATTTCATTTTTACCGAGTAGCCTGGTTATTCGCATAGCCAATGGTTAGGGCTTTCTTTTTATCAATCTTGCCATCATGAGCAACTGCTTTAAACGTCCTCCTGACCGTAATCCTCTGGCGGATGAGGGTCTCAATCCTCACCTCTATAGAATCTACTGCCTCTCTCATGGAGCGCTCTATCTCATCCAGATGCGCTTTGGGGATCTTCAAAGGCTCAGGCTTGATGACCTCGACGGGAATTGCTGCTGCTGGACTTGCGCTTCCGTTGTCCGCGCTTTCTATGGCTAAGGGAATGTAGAACTCAAGTGGCAGACCCTGGACAGCCTCATGCAGAGAGCGCAATCCCTTGTCATAGCCTACCTCAAGCTTTGAGTACCTGATGTCTGAGAACTGCTCATGCTCTGTGGGGGAATAAAACCTGCCGGTGTAGGAGGGAAGATCGGCATTCACCATGGACTCATAGGTGCTGACTGCATCGCCATGGCTGTTGATGTTATAGGCCATGCTCTCTTCATGGATGGTCCCTGTCGCGATCAGAATGTCAGCGCCTGTGTTGTGGTATCCCATTTCTTATCTCCCTTCCCCTATTGCCAACCTTGCCTAATGCATTATCGGTTAAGAATGATGACCACTTTTTCCGCCTCAATAGCTTTTACGATGGCATCTTCAATGGTTGATTTCTGCTTCTTGTCAACTCTTGCTGCTGCTCTTGGGGATTCTGCAAACAGTTCCTTAGCAGCCCTTTTTGGAATGCTCTCACCATCACTATCTTCGGATCTGTATTTTTCGTCTGGATCTTCAAGACCCTCTTCTATGCCTGAGGAATCTTTCTTCTCGTCCTCGTCTTCTGGCCTGAGGGTGTTGTAGAGGGGATCGTCATCTTCCTTACTCCCTTTGATTGCGGAATAAGCATCGTCAGTTGCCTTGTAGGCCTCCTCAGCTGCATGCGCATTGTAGACCTCATCCTTTTCGCCTCCTGAGTTATACAGGTCAGGGACACCATCATCTATCTCAGACACTCCTCCAGAACTGTAATCATCCATACCAGGAATCTTAGGTCTATGATAGGTCATGCCTTTCTCCTCATGGTGTTAGCACACGCTGTTTTATAATGATTCTCCAATGACTCCCAAAGTATATAAATGTTTCGTTTGTTGTTACTGTAGGGTGGTTATTATTCGGTTCCTGCTGAGTTGGTTTCTATCAAGCGAACAATAGTGAGCAATCTGGAAATGGGGAATTTCTCTATTTCATCATGACCTCTTTCGATGTTCTGTTCTGCCAAAGGAAAAGGAAGGTTTATTTTTTAAAAAAGGATTAGTTACGCTCCCGATAGGGAAATAAAAAAATACGCCCCGAGCGGGATTTGAACCCACGTCTTCGGCTGTTTTTGAACCAGATGTCCGTGCATCACAGAATGCCCTTCGAGCTCTCGAAAAGCCGAAATGATTGACCGGACTACACCATCGGGGCTTTGCCTTCGGGAATTTCAAGGCTGCTTTTAAGCTTTCCTCTTCAGTTCCTGATAGCAAAGCAAGAAGAGTGAATCTGCGTTGATTTCCGTCTCGGGCAGTCTGGCACTGGTACTGCCCTGAGCAAATCTCGCTTCGCTCGATTGGAAGGAGTGGATCCGCGGGGATTTGAACCCCGGCGCTCTGGCTCTCTTAGCGTGACAAAGCGATGGGCATATAAGACCAGCGCTCTAACCAGGCTGAGCTATGGGCCCAATTAGAGGAAGATGAATTCAGCTTATTTAAAAAATTTATGATGGGGAAGCCACAGAAAATATTTTAAAGAGTTATTCTTCTCACTTATTGTGGAAGTCAATATTCGGCAAGTAAAAGGTAAGGATTTGGACGGATGCGTGTTTGCCGTTATCGTAAGGCAGCTATTGAGCCGGCCTCCCAAACAAATTCAATCTATCTCCAAAGAAAATACCAGGATAAGACTGCAACCGCAATCCCAAGAATATACCCAAAGGGAATTATCTTTTTTTCTCTTATTTTAAGCCAGGGATGGTAATCCGAAAGGCTTGAATAAAACTCTTTAAATTTGACAGAAGGGTTAACAACATACCATACAAAATCTTCAATAACCATTCCTGAAAAATATGCACTCAGGATTATCCCAAAAAGTCTCGAATCCCACCCGTAGATTACAAACGGCAAAGTCAATAAGACGGGCAACATGACGCAGAACACATAAAAATGATACGCAGAAAATACAAATCTTCCAAATCTCAGTTTCCAGCCTGATTTTTTCTTATCCCAAGCATTCCTGTTTTCAACATAGGATTCCCAAAAAGACATGGCTATCATTGCAGCATAAATCCAAATAAAAATGAGTAAAGTTTTCACTTTGATAGCACTTCTTAGTTTAAGCATGGATTTTCTGCCTTCTGGCAGAAAAGACATGCGGCGGCCGGGATTCGAACCCGGGTTAGTACCGTGCTGCTTTTCCAATGGCAGGGTACTGTCCTACCGCTAGACTACCGCCGCGAACATCTTTTTTGGCTAAAGCCAAAAAATCTGTTCAAAAAACGGATAACTTATGGTGACTATATAAGTTTTCTTTTTTCCGTGAACGCTTTTTTCTTTTTCCAAAAGAAAAAAGGGTTCGTTGGTGTGCATTTTTTCTAAAATAAAAAATGCACTATGGGCCCGCCCAGATTCGAACTGGGGACCTCTTCCGTGTGAAGGAAACGTCATAGCCACTAGACCACGGGCCCGAAACATCTGATAGATTTGCTA
>DUKR01000126.1 GCA_013329175.1 Candidatus Woesearchaeota archaeon | reverse complement strand
CGAAGAGAAGTAACCTTTTTATAGGAAGAGCAATAGCACCATTGCATAGCGAGGGTGGATACTGATGAACATTGCCATAATAGGCTACGGCACCATGGGAAATCTTGCCTTTGAGCAGGCAAAGAAAAGAGGGCATACCATTTGTGCGGTCATTGACCCTTTCTCATCGGGGGCTACAGCAAAAGGCATCTCAAAGGAATCAATGGGCAATGCAGAGGTGGCAATAGAGTTCTCGGCGCCTTCGGTAGCTGTGGAGAATGCACGCAAAGTAGCTGCAACAGGCTGCAATCATATCATGGCAACTACTGGCTGGTATGAGCACATGGATGAGATGAAGGCGATCATTAGGAAGAGCGGCACAGGATTCCTCTGGGCAAGCAATTTCTCCATCGGAGTCAACATGTTCTTTCGCATAGTTTCCTCCGCGGCAAAGATAGCAGACAAGGTTGATTCCTATGATGTCTTCTCCTACGAGCTTCACCATAACCGAAAGCAGGATTCTCCTTCGGGAACGGCCAGGTCCATCGCCCAGATCCTCATCGCCAACATCTCACGCAAGAAGACTATAGTCGAAGACAAGCTCAACCGAAAGATTGCGCCAGACGAGCTGCATGTAGCAAGCATCCGTGGCGGCGATATCCCTGGAACCCACGTCGTCGCTTTTGATTCAACCGCCGACTCGATTGAATTGAAGCACACCGCCCGCAACAGGAACGGCTTTGCGCTTGGCTCAGTATTGGCCGCTGAATGGGTCAAAGGGAAGACCGGCTTTTTCACTATAGATCAGATGATGGATGAGGTGCTTGGGAGAGAGTAGGGGGACAGCTGCCAGTAAGGGGTTGAGAACAATGTTTAGAGGAACATATACGGCAATCGTGACACCATTTGCAGAAGACGGCTCAGTAGACTACGCGGCTTTTGAAAAGCTTGTAGGCATCCAGCTAGAGGCAGGAGTCGCGGGCATCGTCCCTATTGGAACTACTGGAGAATCACCTACCTTGGAAGATGACGAGAAGGCAAGGCTGATTGAAATTTGCGTGCGCAGGTGTAAAGGAAAAGCGCAAGTCGTCGTAGGGACCGGCACCAACTCAACGGCAAAGTCTATCAAGGCGAGCAGGAAGGCACAAGAGCTTGGTGCAGACGGCTGCCTTGTGGTGAACCCCTACTACAACAAGCCCACGCAGGAGGGTCTCTATAGGCACTTCAAGGCTGTAGCTGATGCTGTAAAAATTCCCATTGTTGTCTATAACATCAAAGGGAGGACGGCAGTCAACGTGGAGACGCCTACCCTCATGAGGCTTATCAAGGACTGCTCCAACATCAAAGCAGTGAAAGAGGCATCAGGCGACATCAACCAGATGAAGGGCGTGATTGCAAAAAGGCCCAAGGGCTTTAGCGTGCTGTCCGGCGATGACGGCATTACCCTGGAACTCATCAAGGCTGGAGGCGACGGCGTTATTTCTGTTGCAAGCAATATTGTCCCTGCCAGGATGCATGCAATGGTAAAAGCTGCGCTAAGTGGAAAGATGGCTGAGGCTGAGAAGCTCAATGCAGAGCTTGCGCCGCTGTTTGAGGCAGAGTTCATCGAAACCAATCCCATTCCCATCAAGGCAGGTTTGGCGATGAAGGGGCTCATTAAGGAAACCTATCGCCTGCCGATGTGTGAATTGCGGCAGCAGAACAGGGAGAAACTGAAGGAAGTCCTGAAAGAAATGAAGATTCTTTGATTTTTTTGCTTGCTTTCTAACCTTGATGCTCGTGAGAGGCAGCATTAGATAGCACTGAGGGACATTCACGTCTTTCAAAAATTCAAACATCAAGATTAGCTACCTTCCTCGCATTCTCCTGGATGAATATCCTTCTTGGCTCAACCTGGTCACCCATAAGAATGGTGAACATCCTGTCAGCCTCAACTACGTCTTCAGCTGTCACGCGCAAAAACACGCGTTGAGCGGGATCCATTGTAGTCTCCCAGAGCTGCTGCGGATTCATTTCTCCCAATCCCTTGTAGCGCTGCAAGGCAACATCATCCCCTAGCTCCCTAACCCTTGCAGAAAGCTCTGCGTCTGAATAGACGTATTCCTCATGTCTGCCTTTCTTGAGCTTGTAGAGCGGAGGCTGGGCTATCATGATGTGGCCGTTATCTACCAATGGGCGCATATAGCGGTAGAAAAAGGTCAGCATAAGCGTCCTGATGTGCGCTCCGTCAACGTCAGCATCAGTCATGATGACTATCTGGTGATACCTGAGCTTTGCAAGGTCAAATTCTTCACCTATGCCAGTGCCAAGCGCAGTAATCATTGCCGTTATCTCATTGTTCTCAAATATCCTGTTGAGCCTGGCCTTCTCGACGTTTAGTATCTTCCCCCGCAGCGGAAGGATGGCCTGGAACTTCCTGTCGCGGCCCTGCTTTGCGCTGCCTCCAGCGCTGTCTCCCTCAACAATATACAATTCAGATTTAGCAGGGTCCCGCTCCTGGCAATCTGCAAGCTTGCCCGGTAGCGAGTGGCCATTCAGCGCTCCCTTCCTCCTTGTCAATTCCCGCGCCTTTCTCGCCGCTTCTCTTGCCTTTGCAGCATTGATGCACTTGGAAAGGATGCTCCGCGCATCAGCGGGATGCTCCTCAAGATAGGCTGAAAGCGTGGCATTGATGAGCGACTCAACAATCCCCTTCACTTCTGAGTTGCCCAACTTGGTTTTGGTCTGGCCCTCGAACTGAGGCTCAGGGAGCTTCAACGAGATGACGGCAGTAATGCCCTCGCGCACGTCATCGCTTGAGAGGCTCTCGTAGTCTTTGATGGCGTTCTTCTGGGCATACGCATTCATGGCCCTGGTCAGGCCAGCCTTGAAGCCTATCAGGTGAGTTCCGCCTTCCTCGGTATTGATGTTGTTGGCAAACGAGAATATCTCCTCCTGGTAGGAATCGTTGTACTGCATAGCTATGTCTACTGTGATGCCGTCTTTCTCCTTTTCAAAGAAGATAGTTTCATGCAGGGCGTTCTTGTTCTCATTGAGGAACTCCACAAACGACCTGATACCTCCGTCATAACGGAAGTCATGCCTTTTGCCGGCACGATTGTCAATGATGGTTATCTCGATGCCCTTGTTGAGGAATGCAAGCTCCCGAAGGCGCTTTGAGAGCACGTCAAAACTCATCTCTGTTGTCTCAAACACCTGTGCGTCGGGGAGGAAGGTGACGGTCGTCCCTCTTTCTGAACAATGGCCCTTATCAGCAAGCGGAGCAATTGCAATGCCACGCGCATACGACTGCTCATAGAGCCTGTCGTTCCTGCACACCTCAACCTTTACAAATGCAGAGAGCGCATTGACGACTGATATGCCAACCCCATGCAACCCCCCTGAAACCTTGTAGCTCTTGTTGTCGAACTTGCCTCCGGAATGCAGCTTGGTCATGACCAGTTCAACGCCTGATATGCCATATTTGGGGTGGATGTCTGTGGGGATGCCCCTGCCGTTGTCCTGAACGCTCACCGAGAGATCCTTGTGCAGGATGACAATGACCCTGTTGCAGAACCCGGCGAGAGCCTCGTCTATAGCGTTGTCCACTACTTCATAGACCAGGTGATGCAGCCCCCGTTGGCCCGTCGTTCCGATGTACATCCCAGGGCGCTTTCGCACTGCAGACAAGCCCTCAAGGACCTGTATCTCCTGTACGTTATAGCCAGTTTCTTCTGCCATTTTTGGGAGGGAAGTGCTACTACTTTCTGCCAGTTTTCCTGCTGAGAATCTTTTGAAAATCCTGAAAACCAGTGCCTCACCCCTGCTATGATGAAACCATGGGCATTTATAAATATTGTGCATGAAAAAATGGCGTTTTGCCGACGGAGAAAAAGAAATGAATTCAATAAAGAAAGTGATATCTGCGAGGCGGTAATACTTCACTCTCAGATTTTCACTCAATCTCATCACATAACTCTTCACCATTAATGGAGTTTGCCTGCCTCTTTGCAGCTTTGACGGGCATCATTCCAAAAAGGCATTCCCTAAAAACTCATTGCCGACAGCAACTTTACCAAAAACGATACTGCCGCTCTCTCTCCTCCTGCCTGCGGTGAAATCGTTATAGTCTGAAATTCCGTCATGCTCTGCATCGGCGCTCATCCCTCAATCCCGATGGTGCAGCGCTCTAATACTAAGGCAATGGTCTGCGCAGCACTCAATAATGAGGCGATTGCTGCAACAAATGCCCTTGCCAGCAAGCGGTAGCCCGAGCCTTTTTTGTTTACCTCGGAATTTCAAAGCGCACTATGCCCTGCAACACAAAGGATGAAGGTACGCAATGATCGTGGAAGTGATGGGAGGGGTGCTCATGCCTTTTTTTCTAATGAGCTTTTGGGGAATGCCCGCCCCCATGAGACTGCCACCTCTCCCCATGGCTTTTTCAGGAGAGTGAAGGATTACGGCAAAAAGGAACACTTCACCATTATCAAGCTTCCCTGCCTCTTTGTAGATTTGACAGGCATCATTCCCTGAAAAAGGCAATCCAAAAAATCAATGGCAACGGCTGCTTTGCCAAAAGCGACGCTACTATTCTCTCTCCTTTTGCCTGCGGTGAAATTACTCTTGAAAATTCCGTCGTGCGCTGCTGCCAGCGTTCATCCTTCAATCCCACAGGTGCAGCGCGCTACACTGCGGCAATGGCCTGCTGGCCAGCTGAGGCTTTTTTGTTTACCTCGGAATCACCAAGAACGTGATGGCCTGAAAACGAATGGGATGAAGTTACGCATTGGCTGTGGAAGCGATGGGAGGAGTGCTAATGCCTTTTTTTGAATGAGTTTGGGGGGAATGACGCACCAATGTGGCTATTGGATGGGGTGAACCAGACGCAAAATGGTAATGGCGCAGGGGATTCACCGAGGGATCTTACTACATATCCCTCATCACAATACTTTTAAACACCAGCCTTAACCGCTGCCCTCCCAATGGCAATCATCATGAAATTCGGCGGAAGCTCAGTGAAAACTGCTGAGCGCATCAGGAATGTATGCAGCATCATTGAGTCACGAAAGGAGCAGAATCCTGTCGTTGTTGTCAGCGCTGTCGGGGGCATAACCGACCTCCTGATAGATACAGCAACCTTAGCCAAAGACGGAGGAGACGTCACTTCAGCAATAGCCGATATCAAGCAAAGGCATAAGGACATCCTGAGTGAGCTAAGGCTGGATGGAAAGCTTGTAGATGGGCTCCTAACAGAAATTGAGCAGGTTATTGGAGATATCAAGGCAAGGCTTGTAGCAGACACGGCTGTAATGGACGTGGTGCAGAGCTTTGGCGAGAGGCTTTCAAGTGTCATCATCGCAGCAAATCTTGTCCAAAGGGGGGTAGTGGCAAAAGCCTGCGTTGCCTGGGATTATGGCATGATCACGACACCAGCCTATGGCAATGCTGAGCCCATTCCTTCAAGCTTTGCGCTTATGAAAGAGAAGATAGAGGCTGTCGAAGGCATCCCTGTTATCACCGGCTTCATCGGAAAGGATGAGAAGGGAGCAATCACTACTTTAGGAAGGGGAGGATCAGACTATACCGCTGCATTGTATGGAGCAGCGCTTGATGTCTCGGAGATCCAGATATGGACCGACGTGGATGGCATCCTCAGCGCGGATCCAAGGGTAATCCCAAACGCAAAGCGTCATACCACCGTGAGTTTTGATGAGGCTTCAGAGCTTGCTTTTTTTGGAGCGAAAGTGCTCCATCCAAAGACCATCCTGCCTGCGGTGAAGCAGTGCATCCCGGTAAGGGTACTCAATACCTTCAATCCTAGCTGCGAAGGGACAGTCATCACAAGGGAAGGCGCAAGAACGCTAGACATCGTGAAGGCGATCTCCTGCAAGAAAGACGTTTCCATCGTCACTATCCACTCTACCAGGATGCTGAACGCCCATGGCTTTCTTGCTAAAGTCTTTGAGGTCTTTGCATGCAACAAAAAGAGCGTTGACATTGTTGCAACAAGCGAAGTGAGCGTATCGATGACCGTTGATTCCGGTGAATCACTTGCTGATATCCTCGCTGAACTCAATGAGATTGCTGAAACCAAAGTCACAAACGGGAAAGCTATCGTATGCGTGGTAGGCGAGGGCATGAAGCACACCAAAGGGTTGGCTGGCAGGATATTCTCCACGTTGGGTAAGGCAGGCATCAACATCGAGGTGATATCCCAGGGTGGCTCAGAGATCAACATCAGCATGGTTGTTGATGGAAGAGATGCCGAGAAGGCGGTGAAGGCACTACATGGAGAGTTCTTCAACTGAATATCCAAAGCCAAGTGCCTGCTTTTTTCTCATTCCCTTTAGAACTCAATCTTCTTGCCATCAACACTTACCGTAGGATTCCGGAAGACCTGATCAAGGTGTATGATCGCATAGACATTGCCGCCAAACCAATAGTTTGAGCCGATGCCGACATGCGCAGTCCCTAATGCCTTCTGGTCAATGATGCCTGCGCCGATGACCTTTGCCTTGGGATTGAGGCCGATGCCAAAGCCTGAAAGCCTTCGCACGGTGTTAGGATATTTTGAGCGCTTTGCCGCCCACTCAAGAGTCTCCTGCAGTGCCTTTGCTTCCCTGCCTCCCTCAATGCTCTCGATAAAGCCGCTCGCAACCTCTATCCTGATGGGCGTTGAAACAAGGGTTGTTCCATCTTTTGTCCTGGAGCTGCCGTCAACCACGATGGTTCCATTGACCTCTTTCCCTTTAGGTGCGATGTAGACCTCGCCAGGGGGAAGGTTGCCTCCGCTCCCAGGCTCATGATACTTGCCGTCAGATGCCATCCCCTGCTGGCCATCTATTGAGAAGGTGATATCCGTTCCTGCATCGCTCGTGACGCGCAGCTGTGAGCCCTCAGATAACTGGCGGAGGATTTTCTCATGTGTCATCTGCAGCATCCTGTAATCAACGTGGAAGGGCTCAAGCGCCTCGCTGAGCAATGATTTAGGGATGCTGGCTAGACCTGGAGATGAGATGAACCTATGCTTAGCTTTTGCGCAGAACTTTCGGAAGCTCTTTCCTACTGATTCCATGCTCCCCAGTCGCTCGGAGAAGTTGGTGATGATAATGTTGCCTTCCCGTAAGGTGTTAATGGCCTCGTTGACGTGGGGCTCAGCCTCTTCACCCTTCTCCTTTGGCTGCTGAAGGATAAGCTTTGCGTCGTGGCGAAGGTCATGCGCAGCAAGGTAGTAGGCTCCTGAAAGCAGTGGTGCAAGCAGCCTGTCTTCCTTTCCTGTGTCCCCAATAATAAGGATCTTCTCATCCTTTGCCTGAAGGCATGAGGAGAATATCTTGCGAAAGGCTGGCGACAATTCCTTTGCCTGCTCATAGATGCCCTTACTTCTGAGGAACTGCAAGGCTTCGGTTGTGTCCATCGCTTTTATGAGGGATTGCTCCCTTTAAAATGTTATTGCGCCATGCTCATGGTAATTATTCCTGATACTCACAGAAAACTTTATAAGAGCCTTACCGTTTTTCACGACCGTATCTTTTGGGCCCGTAGTCTAACGGCTATGACGACACCCTTACAAGGTGTAGGTTGCCAGTTCGAATCTGGTCGGGCCCATCGCGCTGGTAGTCAAGCGGTTACGATATGGCCTTGCCAAGGCTGTGGCCCGGGTTCGAATCCCGGCCAGCGCATGCCATAGTCAGCGTCTTTTGCCCACTTATGATGGTCTTGATAAGTGATGCCTGCTTATAATCTTTGTTGAGCAGGACTATTTATTTCTTCATCATGAAAGCCTCTGCTCTTTAAAATTTCTTTAGCTTTTTCTTTTAGTGCTCTGTGAATAATTGTCGCAAATCTTGGGATGTGAGAGTACATAGGATACTACTCTATGATAGTATCAAAAACGAAAGGTTTATATAATAGCCCTACCCTCCGATAGTAACAACATTAAGGGAGGGTTTACTCTCATAACCAATGCCGCTTGCATGGCAAGGTCACGAGAGTTCCTATGTCACTCTCATAACCATCTAAACACCTCCTTTCCCTTGTCAAAAGCCCGGTTCCGGGCTTTTGACTTGGGGAGGCCTTATCAGGATCACCTCTTTTCCCTGGTAGGGGTTCGCCAGAGCTTCTACCGGGGTTTTCTTTTTCCTCCTGAAATTGTCATACTCTGTATGTTCAGCATATGCAAACTGCCAAGATAATGGGAAGGAGACGTTTCTACAACAGACGCCCATCTAAGCTCAATACATCTCGGCACCCTGCACTACTTTATCAACCTGAAAAGCCCCGTCGGGAGGAAGGGAGCCGGCTCGTGGGATAGCCATGAGTTGAAGCCTTGAGAGATATTGGCAGGCAGGTTAGTGGAAAGTTGGCATTCCCAAAAAGCTCATTCTCTGAAAAGGCATTAGCTATGCCTCACATCGCTTCCGCAGCCAATGCGCAACTTTATTCTTTTCATCTCAGGTAATCATGTCATTGCTAATTCCGAGGGGGAAAAGAAAA
>DUKR01000048.1:4122-4326 GCA_013329175.1 Candidatus Woesearchaeota archaeon | reverse complement strand
GGGAAGCGTAATAGTTCACTTTCCTGAAAAGCTCATCGGGATAGGCATGAGTGGCAAGCTTTAAGGGATATTGGAAGGCAGGTTAGCGGAAAGCTGGCATTCCCAACAAAATCATTCTCTGAAAAGGCATTGGCCGTACCTCTCATCGCTTCCACAGCCAATGCGCAGCCTCATCCTTTGCATTACAGAGCATAGTGCACTTTG
>DUKR01000048.1:0-3983 GCA_013329175.1 Candidatus Woesearchaeota archaeon | reverse complement strand
ATTCCGAGGTAAACAAAAAAGGCTCGGGGCTGCGCAGGCAGCATGGCATTTGTTACAGCCATCGCCTCAGTATTAGAGCGCTGCGCCATCGGGTGTGAAGGATGGGCGGCTTGGCAGTGCATGACGGAATTTTCAAGAGCTATCTCGCCGCAGGCAGAAGGAGGAAAAGCAGTAGCGTCGCTTTTGGCAAAGCAGCCGTAGGCAATGATTCTTTAGGGTATGCATTTTTTCGGGAATGATGCCTTTCATAATTACTGAGGGGCAGGCAGCGAGACTACGTCTATGGGTACACTCAAGCCGCGCTTTTGCAACCAGCAGGACTACTCGTCCCTGGCCTTTTCTTCGAAAAAGCTTCTATCTGCACACCCCGCTTAAGGGTCCTGTCTCCTCAAAAGTGCAGCCCTGTATCTCGGAGCACTCCTGCTCATCACAAAAGTTCAGCACTCCATCGCCGCACATCCCGCAAGCTGAGACTGACTCAATAGTTGTGCCAGGGCCGTTTTCGCATTCCCATACTCCCGTGTTACAGAAACACCTGCTGTCCCCTGCTCCCTGGTAAGTCAGGCTTTGAGCTACAATCACCTCATTCATGGAATCAAGGTTGCAATAATACTCAAGCAGTCCGCATCCTGTCCCTGAGCAGGTGTTTGCCATAAGCCAGTTCCTTGCGGTTCCTATGGGCTGGCCATCCCTGACCCTCACGCAGAAATCCCTCTTCTCAATGCTCTCTATTGCTCCGCCAGCAAAGGTCGTTGCCAGTGTTACGGTAGACTGTTCAGGCAGGCTTCTGCCCCCGTCAGGGTCTTTGCAGAGTGTCTGGACTATGGATTCTGAGGGCAATTCCTCATTATCACCTATCCCCTGCTCATCTCCCATATCACTGTCAACGCGCGTAGAAACTGGCTGGCTTACGACATTGACATTGAACACCACAGGAGCGCTCCATTCTGTGGCACGGTCGGCTGAATCATCCTTTACCCTGTACCGCACCTCATAGGCTCCCTCTCTCAGGAAGCGCAGGGTGGGGTTGTTCTCAAAGAAGAGGAAGGTGCTTGCTGCAGTGCCTGGATGCTTTGCTATCCCATCAGAAAGCACAATGTCAACAACCCCTGCAGGAACGCCTATTCCGTCAGAGAGCACGCGCGTCTCAAACCCTATAATATCACCATCGCTGTCCTCGCCATTGCCATTAATTCTTATGGACGAGCCTTCATGGATTACTAAGACTGAGCCCTGCGCTGGGCTTCTCAGGTAGGCAGTAGGCCTTTGGTTGGTAGATACCTGAGCAGGAGTTTCTTCTTCGTCAGAGTCTTCTTCTATCTCATCATCTCTTTGGTTGGTAGATACCTGAGCAGGAGTTGTCTCTTCGACAGGTTGCTGCGGGCAGCCGCCGCATGCATGACAATCACCTATAAGCCTTCCGTTCACGCACTTATTGCTCTGCACAGTTCCAGCACAGGAGCCGTCAGGAACCACTTCTCTTGGGTTATCTGCTGGACCAATGATGCAGGACTGGCCAAAGTCGTCATCAGTTGGGGGAGAGACAATGCTGGTATCAACTGCCTGAATGCCCATACACTCATTAGCAGGGCACCTGACTTCAAGATGAAGGCTCACTCCTGCAACAGGATTGTATCCGTTTTCCTTGATGTCTGACACTATCTGATTCAGGAAATTTTCTGGCACCCTGACAATGATGCCGTTTGAACTCAGAAAGCTCTCCTTTGCGCTACCAATGAGACTTGGCCTCTGGATGCCTGGACCAGCATATCCGCTATACAGGGATGGTGCCGTGCTAAGATATTGCTCAAGATGGCTCCATGTCGCTCTGCGCAAATCCAGCGCGTTAGTGAAGGGCTGTAACCTGTATGCTAATTCGTAAGATTCATCATAATCAAAGGTGACTACGATATCTACTGCTGCTGTGGGAGGGATATGTGCAATGTCTTCCTGAGGGAATTGAAATACTGCAATGGACTGCTTAAGGCCTGTCCTGCTCACGCCAAAAAATGCGCCGGTTGACTGGATCTGGCTGTAAAGGGCAATATCTTCCTGCCCCTCATAGACTACCGTCTTGTAGGAGCCAATGGTATAACTCGATGCTGCAAATGCTGTTGCGCTCAGCATAAGCATCAGTAAAGCAGTGATAGCCAGCATGTTGTGTTTCATAGTATGTTCCCTCCTTCAGGATTTCTTTTCGATAATGACTGATTGGGTGCCTTTGGGCGCGTAGAATGTTGGACGTGTCAATCTATAACCGTCAAATACTTTTTGCTTCCAATTGGGTATGGCGCAACTACCATCGTTGTTCCAATCGCAGGTAAGCACACCCACACAGTCGGTACTGGAATATATGTATTCATCACTACTCGAAAAACAATGACTATACCTTTTCAACTCCCTATCCGTCAGGCAATTAATATTCAGGTTCGCAACCGTGATGTCCGTAAATGCATCTGTAGGTATGAGCAGAATCAGCTGATGCCGTGGCTCGCCTGCTTCAAGGGAGAATTGCTGAGTATAGGTTGCCTCAATCTCATTGTTTTGGGCAACGCTGGTATAACACAGCGTATTCTCAGCAGCATACACCCCGACAGACACCACTCCGGCCTCACCCTTAGCCAGCTTCAGCTTCTGAGGGCATACGGTTAAGGGCTCAGAGGGAGTTGCAGGCGTCTTGCACACCTGCGCTGATGCAATGGCCTCCTCAGCCTTGTTGCTTGCCGAGCCAAACATCTTATCCACAAACCCTATGCCAAGCGCAAGCATGGCTATCGCCAGAATCAGTATCACTATTGCATTCACCGATAATCCCAGTGTGCCTCTTTTTAGCTGCACTTTCATCCAAACCAGAAGAATCACTCTCAGAAAGCCTTTATATAAAACTTGCGATTCAAAGTAATAGTTCACGAGCCTGAAAAGCCCCATCGGGAGAAAGAAAGCAGGCTCGTGGGAAGCCAGGCATTCCCCAAGAAATCATTCAAAAAAAGGCATTAGCCATACCTCTCATCGCTTCCACGGCCAATGTGTAACTCCCTTCTTCTCGTTTCAGGCCATCCTCTCATTGCACTTTCCGAGGGGGAAAAGAAAAACGAAGAAAGAAAAATGAAAACAAAAAATGCTCGGGCTGCGCTTGCTGCAGGCTATTTGTTGCAGCCATCGCCTCAGTATTGAGCGCTGCACCATCGGGTATTAAGGGGGAGTGCCTGATGCAGAGCATGGCGGAATTTTCAAGAGCAATTTCATCGCAAAATAAAGGATGAACAAAGCCAAAGCGTTCGGAAGCAAAATCAGCCGTCGGTAATGCCTTTTCTTGGGATTGCCGCCCATGCCGCGTTACAATCGGGGCAGGACAGCTTCATGATGGTGAAGTGTTACGATTCAGAGTAATAGTTCACGAGCCTGAAAAGCCAATGGGGAAGGAGGCAGTCTCATGGGGGTTGGCATTTCTCCCAAGCTCATCAGAAAAAAAGGCAATAGCTATTCGCGGCTTTACCTCCAAGGGCAATGCGTAGCCTCATCCCATTCGTTGCATCTGGACCTGGCCCTTGACGATTCTGAGGTAAACAAAAAAGCCTCAACTGCCAGCAGGCCATTGCAGCAGTGCAGCGCGCCGCTACTTACGGGTATGAAGGATGGGCGACTCTGCTGTGCACGACGGAATTTCCATCATCCATTTCGCCGCAGTCAGGAGGAGAGAGAACAGTAGCATCGCTTTTGGCAAAGCAGCCGTAGGCAATGAGCTTTTAGGGAATGCATTTTTTCATGGATTGATGCCCATCTTACGTTGCAATCGAGGCAGGCAAGCTTTGAGGGATATAACGCATACAGGCTCGTGGAAAAGGGGCATTCCCAAAAGCTCATCAGAAGAAAAGGCATTAGCTATGCCTCCCATCGCTTCCACAGCCAATGCATAACTTCCTTCTTTTCTATTCAGGCAATCCTCTCATTGCACTTTCCGACGGGGGAAAAGAAAGATGAAG
>DUKR01000035.1 GCA_013329175.1 Candidatus Woesearchaeota archaeon | reverse complement strand
GGGGGGGGGGAATGCCGCCCGCCACCACAAGCCTATCCACCCTTATCCCTCAAAGCTTGCCGATTCATGGCTATCCTGATTGCTTTTCAGGAGAGTGAAGTATTACTAGGACCCTAATAAGTTAATAAAAGTAAAATAGACTGTACGATTAATAAAATTATGAGAATCATAAGATTTATTAATCCTTTTACTTTTAATATGCTTGATAATTATCCGATGAAAGAATCAATACGGTTCATAGGAAAAGCGAAGATCTCAAAGCAGGGGCAGGTGACCCTGCCGACAGAGGCACGGGATTCCCTGGGAATACCTGTGGAATCAGACATATACTGGTACGAGGTTGATGATTTCCTGGTTGCAGTAAAGGACCTGATGAGCCAGAATGACCTTGCTGATAAGCTTGCAAAGAAAAGAAGGGTGTGATGGAAGGGATGGTTTTGTTTGAGTCAATAACGGGGTTGTGGGGGCTCCTGGCTCTAGTGCCTTTTTTTATCATTTACCTTCGCCGGCCGAAAATGGAGGAGCAGATGCTGCCATCCCTCCTGTTCATTTTGCAGGACCAGCAGGAGATCAAGAGGTTCTCATTCTTTAAGAAATTCTTCTCAAACATCCTGTTCTACATCCAGTTGCTGGTCATCCTGTCTCTGGCCCTGGCGCTTGCTGAGCCCCTCATCACCCTGCCGTATGATGGCTCGCGGGAGCATACCGTTATCGCGCTTGACGCGTCAGCCTCCATGCAGACAAAGCTTGGGGCAGGGACACGGTTCTCAAAGGCTGTCGCCGAAGCTCAGTCCCGCATCACGGGAAAGACCAGCATCATCCTTGCTGAAAGCACGCCTGTGACCCTCCTGCGGGAGGGAAACAGCAGGGAGGCAAAGGCACTGCTGGCAAGCCTTATGCCAAAAGCCACTCCGACGAATCTTGGCCCAGCGCTCCTTGCTGCAAAGGACGCTCTCTCGGGGACAGCAGGCAAGGTCGTGGTGCTCTCAGATTTCCTCCAGAAAGGAGGGTCAGACCTGTCAGTAGCACGAAGAGAACTTGCAGCTTTAGGCAATGACGTCGAATTTGTGCATATCGCAAGCGAGGCATCAAACGTGGGGATAGTTGAGCTTGCAATATCGGGAAACAAGGTTGAGGCATTCATCAAGAACTATGATAAGGAGGAGCGCAAGGTGACCGTCTCTCTTGTGGCAGAGTCAGGCACTGAGAAGAAGGCGCTTACCCTTATGGAAGGGTCAATTGAAAGCGCCTCATTTGACACCCCGCTTGGAAAATCAAGGGTGGCAATAGAGGAAGCTGACGACTTAGCTATAGATAATACTGCATATGCCTACGTCCCCCCAGAGAGCAGCATTGAGGTGCTATACATCACGAACAGAGGGGCAAGCAGTATCATCGCTGCAATCGGGGCTGCAGCGACAACAACAGTGCACGCGGTGACACCGCCTGTCCTTACTATAACCAGAGACGATGAGAAAATTGAGCCGTATTCCCACGACGTAATAGTGGTTGATGGCATCAAAAACGTAGGACAGGAGCGTGGCATCCTTCCCGGAACCTTTGAGGACATCAGGCGGTACGTTGAAAAGGGAGGCAACCTTATCATTGTCGCACAGGATGACCTGCAGAGCATTGACCTGAGGGGGCTTTTGCCAGTTGAACTTGTGGAGCTGGCTACCGATGATTCAGCTATTGTCTTTGACCAGCCCAATAATAGGATTACTAAGGATATTACGCTTGCAAGCACCAGGAAGCATTTTACGACTGCTGCAAAGCATGGCCATACCCTGCTTTCTGCAGCTGAAACCAATGCGACATTGCTTGTGGTTCAGCCGTATGGGGCAGGCAACGTCGCCTATTATGGCATCGCTGATGAGAGCAATCCGTTTGCTACATCCGCCAGTTATCCCATCTTCTGGAACGAGCTTGTGCAGTTTATGGTAGGGATAGATGACCTTTCCTCTTACCATCTCAAGACAGGCGAGCTTATCGCTGCATCGCAGGGGGAGGTGGCAACGCCATCAGGGAGCATTGCTGGATCCAGGGTGCTTGCTGATGAGGCAGGGTATTATGCGTTTGATAGTACCATAGCTGCTGCCAATCTTCTTGATGAGGATGAGAGCGACGTTTCTGGCACTGCAGAAGAAGCTGAGGTGGCAGACTCCTTTGTTGCGGGAAGGGTGAAATCATCGCAGGACGCCCCTCTTGCTCTTCCATTGCTGATGCTTGCACTAGCGCTGATGATTCTTGAAGTGCTGTACATCAAAAGAAGGGGTGACCTCTGATGATAGCACTTCCTCCCATCCATGCCTGCATGATGGGGTATTGCCTTGCTCACCCCTATGCGCTGCTTTGGCTTGCCGCGCTTTTGGTACTGCTTGTGCCTGTCATCAGGATGAATACCGTGACCTTCAAGAGCAAGCAGGAGAAGGAGGATTACCTCCATGAGAAGAGAGTGCTTCGCATCGCTTTTACCATCCTTCGCTCTCTGGTGCTCGTGCTCATTCTCCTTGCCATCGCCTCGCCTTTCATCACGACAAATGAGATTGTTCATGGATATCCATCCCTTACTGTGCTTGTTGATAACTCAACATCGTTTTCCGTCTTTGACAAGGCACCTGTTGATTCGCTGGTGGCGCAACTGAATGAGCATATCCCTCTTCGGGTGCATACCATAGGCTCGGGAGAGCATTCGGCTCTGGGCGACGGCATTCTTAATTCCATGCAGGGAGATGACAACCTGCTGGTCATCAGCGACGGGCAGAATACTGAGGGCAGGGTGCTAGGTGATGTCGTCTTGTTTGCTGCAAAGCTGAACACCACTATCTCGACAGTGTCGCTTACCCCTAAAGCAGGCGACCTTGCGGTGTCTATCAAAGGGCCAAGAGAAGTCATCCTTGGACAGGAGAACGAGTTCCTTGTAGAGGTGGCGCTGGCAGGGAATACAGGAGCCTATACGCTGGAGGTGGAAATTGATGGAGAGAAGGTAGTGTCTGAGAGGGACGTGAGCGCAAAGGCCATCACACGAGCGTTTGCTTCAGGCTATCATCGCATCACCGCAAGGCTAATCACTGACGACTTCTTTGAAGAGAACAACATCTATTATAAGTCCGTCTATGCCCTACCCAAGCCTAAGCTTGCTTTCGTGACTGAA
This sequence comes from Candidatus Woesearchaeota archaeon, assembly GCA_013329175.1. Taxonomy (GTDB): domain Archaea; phylum Nanobdellota; class Nanobdellia; order Woesearchaeales; family UBA11716; genus UBA11716; species UBA11716 sp9638u. The sequence goes on along the minus strand of DUKR01000035.1, from coordinate 10,397 downwards.
GGCGGTTCCCCATTAAGCAGCGAGCTTGATGCTGTCTATGACGTGACGACAATGAGGAGCGTCCCGCAAAACCCTGACTCCTTTTCAGCAGTAGTCCTAAACAATTTGCCAGGGACTTCCCTGCAGGAGCATACCCAACGGCTTTCTGAGTACGTCGCTGATGGCAATGGATTAGTGTTCATCGGAGGAGACGCTAGTTTTGACAGAGGCCTGTACCAGAAGGCTGATTACGGGATTGAGCCACTGCTTCCAGTGATAGTAGGGAAGGCTGAGTCTGATTCGCAGAATGTGGTCAACATTGTGCTGCTGATAGACATCTCCGGCACTTCAGGCCAGAGCTTCTCAAGCGGCTCGACTAGCTCAAAACTGGATGTAGCTAAGGCACTTGCCATCAAAATCCTGTCAGACCTTCGGCCTGATGATGCTGTTGCTGTTGTAGCGTTCAATGATGTGTCTTACCTTATTTCTCCCCTAACGCCTCTTGGTGAGAAGGACAACATTGTGGAGAGGATCAAGACACTGCAGGCTGATGGCGGAACCTTAACGTTCCAGGGCCTGAGGCGGGCAGACTTCCTGCTGGAAGGGGCCAATGGCAACAAGAACGTGATTCTGATTTCCGACGGGCTAGATGCCTCTATGGATACCGCGCTTTCAGTGGGCAGCTCTCTTTCAGCAAAAGGGGTGAAAATATATACTGTAGGTGTAGGGTTTGATACCCATGAGGAGTTCATGAAGTCGCTTGCGAGAAGAGGTAATGGCATCTATTTCAAGCCTGATGAGACCCAGCACCTGAAAATCGCTTTTGGCAGGGCTGAGGAAGAGCCAGGGACAACGATGAGCGCCATCCTGCTTGACAGGAACCACTGGATTACCAGCTCAGATATTGAGCTTTCAGCAGGGGTTACCGGGGTGAATTACGTCGCCCCAAAACTAGGCTCTCAGGTGCTGGCTGCAACAAGTCAGGCAGATCCCCTGCTGACTGTGGGAAGGTATGGCTTAGGCAGGGTGGTTGCATTGTCAACCGATGACGGCTCAGCATGGGGAAATACCCTCTATGCGCCCCAAAACTCAAAGCTAGTAGTGAGGACATTCAACTGGGCCATTGGGGATCCCGTGCGGACTTTAGAGCATGCAGTGAGCGTTGCTGACGTGCATCTTGGCGAGCCAGCGACCGTTGAAGTGTTTTCTGATGAGAAGCCTATTGCCACAGATAGCAGCCTGATATTCTCAAGGGTTGGAAGCAGGGCGTATCATGCATCCTATATGCCAGGCGGGACAGGGTTCTTTGAGGTAATGGGGGCGACTTTTGCCGTAAACTATAATAAGGAATATGCTACGGTAGGCATGAGCGAGGAGTTTGCCTCTTTAGTCACGCTGACTAGGGGGGCAGTATTTGAGCCTGCGGATGTTGAGGGCATTGTTGAAAAGATTACTGAACTCTCCCGCCGCGTCAAGATAAAGCTTTCATTCCTGCGCTTTCCGTTCATTATTGCTGCACTTGCCCTGTTCCTGCTTGAGATTGCAATACGAAGGCTTGCTGTCAACCAGTACATGAGGAGGTCTGTATGAGAAAGGACGTCAATTTCGGGCTGCTTTTACTTATAGTTGCCGTGCTTATCACGTTTGCAGGGTTTACTACCTACTACCAGAGCGTGTTTTCAACTGTGGAGTCAAACTATACCCAAAAGATTGCTGAGCTTACTGCAATCAAGGACTCTCTTGAGACAGCGAGAGAGAACCTTTCTGAGACGCTGACCTTTAAGTCTACAAAGCTTGAGGACTATGAGGCGCTTGATGAGCAGTTCCTTGATGTGGCAAAAGAGCGAGACCAGTTTTCTGAAGACAATACGAAGCTAAAGTCAGAGCTTTCCAAGGCCAGGACCGAGCTTATCAAGAAAGAGGAGGACCTGGCAAACAAGGATAAGCAGATAACTGACCTGAGCGCTGACCTGACCAGCGAAAGGGCGGAAAATGAGGAGCTGCTTGATGACATCAATGACCTTTCCGATAAGGCGCAGTGCCTCAAAGATACGGCAGACGCAAATGAGGGCACCTGCTCATGAAATCGTTTCGCAGCGTGCTAAGGGAGATGAACATGCAGCTGAATAGCGTCCTTATCCTTGAGTCGCTCATAGAGTCAGTGATGGTGTTCCTTGCTGCGTTCCTTGCCCTGATGCTGCTCAGCCTTCCAGGCATGTACGGGATGATTCCCGCAGCCATTTACCTAATCATCATGCTGTACATCAGGGTCAGCGAAGACAAGGGGTGGCGTGTAGAGCAGGAGTGGGATGCTCTCTCTGAGAAGCTGAGGACAGCTGAAGACACGGCAGAGGTGATAGACAATCCTGTTGTTGATACCTTGCGCAATGAGGTTGCAGATGACCTTAAGGATGTGAAGGTGTCCACGTTTATCAGCATGAGGAGCACCTCCCTAAAGGCCATATGCTCAGTTGCCTTGTGCTTTTTCATCCTGTTTGTCACGTTAAGCGGATTTGTGCTTGTTGATTTTGAAGCCGCCATCAGGGGCATCCCCAGGTTTGAGCTTGCACTTGGCGATGGTGAGGGCGGCTCAGGGGACGCTGCCAGTGCAGGGATCGCAGGAGGAGAGCTGAAATTTGGCGAGGAATCTGTTGCAGCGCTTGGCAGCGAAGAGGTTATTGTGGAAATCAACGCTGGAGGGTTTGAAATCACCGGAGTGAGAAGCCAGGAGGACATCCCAAAAGGGGATTTTGAGGAGAGCTTTCCTGATGAGTATGGCCTGCATGCATGCGAGAAGCCGCCGTGCATTTTGGAGAATGACGTTCCATTGGAGCAGCAGGAGCTTGTGAAGAATTATTTTTTGCGATTGAGCACATCATAATGATAACCAGAGGTGGAGCACGATGAAGAACTACAAAGAGCTGTTTGATGGACTGTATAATGAGCTGTCAAAAGTGGTGGTCGGCCAGACCGAGATGATCGAGCATATACTCGTTGCGATATTGTGCGACTCAAATGCTCTGCTGGAGGGCTATCCTGGCCTGGCTAAAACATTGACGGTGAACTCCATGGCACAGGTGATGGACCTGAAGTTCTCAAGAATCCAGGGGACGCCAGACCTTATGCCCTCTGACATCACGGGAACCTATATCATCACTGAAGAGCGAGGGAAGAGGGAGTTCAAATTCCAGCCTGGGCCGCTGTTTGCAAACATCGTGCTTGCTGATGAAATCAACAGGGCAACACCCAAGACGCAGTCTGCATTGCTTGAGGCGATGCAGGAGAAGCAGGTGACTGTCGGAACCAATACCTATAAACTTGATCCCCCGTTCTTCGTGCTTGCGACGCAGAACCCGATAGAGCAGGAAGGAACCTACCCCCTGCCTGAGGCGCAGGCTGACCGTTTCCTTTTGAAGATAGAAGTGGTGCACCCAGGGGTTGATGATGAGCTGAAGATAGCGGACATGTACGCCTCAGCAAGAAAAGACCCCAAGCTTCGGACCCTTTTGAACAAGAGCCACATTACAACACTACAGAACCTTGTCAGGGACGTGCCTGTCGCAAATGACCTGAAAAAGAGGGTGGTGAAGATCATAACGATGACACGCAACAGCAAGCAGCTCATACAGTATGGCGCTTCACCAAGGGCGACCATCGGGCTTATCCTTGCTTCAAAAGCCCGTGCTCTTATGCAGGGCAGGAACCATGTGAGCAACGAGGACATCAATATCATGGCATTTCCCGTGCTGAGGCACAGGATTGTCCTGCATTTTGAGGCGGAAAGAAAAGGGATGGCGGCAGATGACGTCATTAAGGAGATATTAGCAAGGGTGAAGTAAAAGGGGACTTTTTGATTTTACCGGAGTATTGCAACAACAATTTAACTGCCATGATTGACACGACTTTTTTGGACCAGCTGGCGCGATTCCAGTTGATAGTGAAGAAGCGGGTGACCTCAAGCTACGTTGGGCAGAGGATGTCTGCCTCGGCAGGCAGAGGGCTGATGTTCAAGGATCACAGAATCTATGCGCCAGGGGATGACTTTCGCGCTATAGACTGGAGGGTGTATGCAAGGACCGATGACCTTATGGTGAAGGTGTATGAGGAGGAGCGCAACCTGACGGTGCACGTGATTATGGACTCAAGCGCCTCGATGAATTATGGGAGGCATACGACAAAGTTTGAGTATGCATCCATGATTGGGATAGGATTTGCCTACCTTTCGATGCGGGACAACGAGAAGTTCGTGTTCTCCACGTTTGCTGATGAGCTTGACCTGTGCCAGGCAAAGCGGGGGATGGGGCAACTGGCTTCCATGGTGCATTACTTAAATAATGTAGAGCCTCAGGGACATTCACGGCTGATGGATGCCATCACTGCATATCACAAGCAATTTGGCTCAAAAGGCTACATCGTGCTGATTTCTGATTTTCTGGTGAATCTTGATGAGGTCAAAGAGGCGCTGTGGCACCTAGGGAAGCATCAGGTGCGGGTGGTGCAGGTGCTTGACCCGCAGGAGAAGAGCCTGAAGATGGAGGGGGATTTTCGCTTTAGAGATGCAGAGAGCGGGAAGAAACTGAGGACTTATGTTAGCCCTCGCCTGCGGGCAAAATGCCAGCAATTATTGGATGCCCATACCCACAGCATCAAGGACTATTGCAGGACAGCAGGGATGCATTTCACTCAGGTGACGACGGATATGGAAATATTTGATGCCTTCTATTCTATTATGTCGTAAGTTCCCCTTAGAAGAATGCCGTAAGCAGTTTGATGAATTAAACCTTCTATTCACTATATTATGCCGTAAGTTCCCTAAGTCTTTCCAGAAGCTCCTTATCTTCTTCCTTTACCGTCCCACCGCTCAGCTCGAGGTAGCGGCTGAGAGCAGCAAGGGCTTTGTGATAGTCTCCCTGCTGGGCGTAGAGGTACGCAAGTTTCCGGTTAGGCCCAGCAAAGGCTGGAGCAAGGGTGGTTAGATATTCAAGTTCAGCAATCTCTTTCTGAGTGTCTTTGTTCGGAACATCAAAATAGGGGTCTATTGCAGTGAACCTTCGAAATTGAGTGTAACGAGGGTCATCAGCTTTCACGTAGATTGCTCCAATCTCATCAAAGTAGATGAGGTCCCATTCAGGGGATTGTGATAGGTATTGGTTAATCCCTTCACGATGCTTGACGACAAAGTAAGAGACATTGTACCTGCCAATAAGCTCTTCAAATCCTGGCCATGCCTTCATGATAAAGGCATAGTCGGCGTATATCTCAGGGTACAGGAGGTCAGCCTTGCCATCAATGAATACCTTGTAGTCAGGGTACAGGCGCCAGATGAGGTAGTTGCCTGCAGTGTAGGAATTGAACATGTTGCCCTCAAGGTGGTTCTGCTCAAGAAAGTCCGCAATGCCGATTGGGTAATAGCGCTTGTCTATTCCAAAAGAGATTCCTTTTGCGCTGCTGATGAGGAAAGGGATTGTCAGAAGGAGGGTTATGAGAATGACAGCAGCCTTGCCGTGCTTTGCGTATCTTCCTGGAACTGTGCGCAGGGTGTGATGGCCTGCTGCGCCGACTATTGCGGCAAGCGCTATTGCTGCTGGAATCGTGTTCCTGCGGGCGAGGAAGCCGAATGCGGCAAAGCCAATGAAGAGGATGATGTCCCTTGGTGAGATCTGCTTTCTAGCTATGATGAGCACCACTACACCAATAGCGATGAAAGCGGCGTATTGGTTGAGATAGACAGTGCCCCACTCAAAGGGTTTCCATTCAAGCAGTGTCTTTGTTGCAGCTGTGGTGAGGACGCGGAAAGGAAAGAACAGCATCTCTATGCCTGAAGGGTTGATGACTGCTGCAAGAAAGCAGGAGGCAATCTGGATGAGCTTTTTCTTCTCTTTTGCGATGGCCCTGAGGCTTTTCTCTCTCCATGCCTGCTCAAGGAGGTCATAGCCAAGCCAGCATGCGATAATGGCTAGCGCAAGGACGATGCTTCCATGGGTGTTTGCCCAGATGAGGGAAAGGGGGATAAGAAGCCAGTATCTTTTTGCCCTGAGAAGATAGAACAAAAGGGCCAGCAGGAGCCAGAAGAAGATATGGGGCCTGGCGTCTGAGGCAAACTCGGTGAACCCAGCAAGGAATAGGATGATGGGAAGGCTGATGTAGGAGTGGGGCTTTGCAGCGAAATAAATGACCAAGAGCGTAAGCGTGATGATTGCTGCCTTGAAGAGAATGAGGGTGTTGATGCCTCCTGCTGCATAGATTGCATACAGCACGACCATGGCAAGCCATTCATGGATTATCCACTGCCTGCCTTCTGCGGTATGGGTGTAGAGGTCAACTGAGGGGAGCGCTTTCCTTTCAATTATCTGCTCTCCGGTCTCAACGTGGAGCCAGACATCATAGCTGTGGTCAGAGCGCAGATGGTGGACGAATGCTGCAAGGAGGAGCAGAAGGAGCACTCCAACTTCAATCCATCTCCCCCTTACCTGAACCGTTGCAGCCATTGGCGGCAGCAGGATAGGAAGCTCTAATATATAGGTATTGCTCAAAGGAGGCTATGCCGCTACATGACAAAATCTCCATAACATATGGTCTGCAACATATATTCTCTAGTTTCATGTGAATCCGTAAACTTTAAATACCCTCCTTGGTTTAAATAACAGTTAGATGTAGGCCTTCCGACGGAGGGCTATTCCTGTAACGGTCAAGATACCGACATGGGAAACACGGAGGTGTTTAGAGAAATGAAGCTAAGAAAAGCTATTAAGAAGATAGCAGCAATTGGTACTGGTTTAACCTTTTTGGGTGCAACCGCTGCCATGAGCGTAGTAGCAGCTGATTTGGCTGATTACCCAAAGCCATTTGTGCAGGACGGCAAGTTTTCAGGCGTTCTGGTTATTGGCGACAAGGCAGCAGCTGAAGACGTCATCGGCGTTTCTGACATTGCAGTGAGCCTGCAATTCGCAGCAACAACCAGTGTTGGCGTAACTTCTGATGAGACGGTCACCGTTGCTGGCGATGCCATCAAGATTGAGCGGTCTGGCGAGCAGCTTGCTATCGGTGAATACATCCAAAACGTCACTGAGTCGCTGACTGCATCAGACTCTGATTCCCTTGCAAGCTATGAGGTGTCCAACAACAAGGGAACCACCGATGTCAACCAGTATCTGCGCTTCAGGTGGAGCACAGGCATGCTTGGAACTGATAGTGTAGGAAAGATTACCTATACCAACAACGATGATGATGAAGTAGGTGATTTCCTGTACTTCTCAGATGGCGGTCTGGCATTCCAGTATGAGATAGAATTTGAGGAAGGGTTTAAGGCAACAACTACTGCTGGCACTGCCTCAAATCTTGATGACCTTGAGGATGAGACTCTGACCATACTTGGTAAAGAGTATCAGGTTACAAGGGCAACTCAATCGGCTGGAACTGCAGCAGCTCATAGTACGATTACTCTTGAGATGATGGGCGGCGCATTGAGTGATGTCCTGAGCGAAGGTGAAGAAAAGGTATACACTATTGATGGCAAGGATTATACTGTCAAGAATACCATCATCACCGACACTGGCACCATTTATGGAAAGTTTGTCATCAACGGGTTTGCAACCAAAAAGCTAGCAGAGGGTGAGACTGAGAAGTTGCCTGACGGCACCATATTTGGAATTAATGACATCCTGCCAAACGAAGCTGGCGACATTACTGGTGACCTCGTTGAGATTTACCTCGGCGCTAACAGGATAGTACTAAAGGACGCCAATCCAAGTGCCACCTCAACTGATGGCACAGTTGAAGTCAATGAGGAAACCATTGAGGATGCCGAAGTCAACTTTGACTGGACAAATACCTCAAGCGAGTTTGTCCTTAATAAAATCAGCTATGAATTGAAAGCTGATGGAAAATCCGGAAATGAGCCTTACATCAAGTCAGGAGAAGGCTTGAGGCAGTATCTGGATGAGCCTCAGGGTATGCTTGGCGGCAGTGAGGATGGCTGGGACATCACCTATGAAGGTCTGACGACCCCAGGTGTATCCAAGATTGACCTCACTCCAAGCGGTGACGATGAGTATAGGCTAGCCTTTACTAACACCAATGGTATTGAGTATAGAGGAGTACGACTGTTCTATGGGTCAGGATCAACAGTGTATTATGGTGATACCACCAGTGCACTGATTTTCATGCAGGAGCCCACTGGATCAGGAGTAACCTCTGTAAACACTAGTGCCTATACCATCCAGAAGGATGACTATTTTGTGGTCAGCCATAATGGCAACTCCGACACTGGTGTTTCAAATGTGCTGAAGTTTGAGTCGCTTGATACCAGCAACAATGAGGTACAGTTGTCAGATGTAGCTGGTGGTGAAATCAAGTCAACCTATTCTGGAACAGAGACAACACTTGGTGACGCAATAGGAACCTTTAATGTCGGGGGATATACCTACGACTATGCAGTCCACTATAACTCAACGGCGACTGGCGACGCAATGTCAAGGCTATACATAGATCTTGATGACAGTGGTGCGCTTGGTGGCGAAAGTTTCATCACTGTGCAGGGTGGCGGATGGCTGGATTTAGGTACACAGAACGAGAACAGTTCAGCTTTGATACCTAGGCAGGCAGTAGACAGCAACGTTACCATAAACACTGCAAGTGACAACTTTGAGACGACAGCAGCATCCAATGAGGTTATTACCTTTGCGGTAACATCGGCTTCCAGTGAAGTTGATGTCAGCAACCCCAGTGGCGGAGGGATTTCCCTGAAGTCCCCTGAAGATGACAACGACCTGAAGCTTGGCATGAGCAACTATGGTGTCTATATCTATGCTAAGACTGAAACAAACGACCCTGATACTCTGAATATCGAGTATCCACTCAGGCAGAAGATAGGTCAGGCATTTGTCACCTTTGGTGCAATAACCAAGAGCGCAGGAACAAGCGGAGAGGCTGTTGAAGCTGTGACCATCCAAAAGATTGAGGTTGGCGCAACAAAGCTTGCTTCAGAGATTAGCAATGTCTTTGGGCAGAACGCTATCCTTGTTGGTGGACCATGTGCTAACCTTGCAGCTGCTACTGCTTTGGGCAACCCGGCTGACTGCACTGCTGGCTTTGAAGCTGGCAAGGGCATAATCCAGGTTGTCGAGAAGAGCGGTAAGGTTGCAATGATAGTTGCAGGCTACAGCGCTAAAGACACAAGGACCGCAGCATCAGTCGTTGCTAACTACAAGGACTATGCAGGTGAACTCACTGGTCAGAAAGTCGAAGTGACAACCGCTACTTCCTCAGTTAGAGAAGTAGAGGTCACTGAGGCTGCCATGGAAGAGGCTGCTGAGTAAGGCTTTACAGCCTTCTTTTTTCTTTTCTTTTTTTATCATTTCTCATTCTTATCCTTTATTATATCCATAAGCATTAAAAATGAGATAATGCTTGCTCTCAGTCCATGGTTGAGGATAAACCCGTAGTTATCACCTATGAGACCCTGTTTGAAATCCTGCGAAGGGAAAAGGACAGGGAGGCTTTGCAGCAGTTGCCAGAAGGGTTCTACAAGGATGTGGTTGGCTATCTCCATGAGAAGCAGGAAGCACTGCATAAATCAGAAGAGCCTGGGGCAAAGGCGCGCCTTGAGAAAGAGCTTTCTAACATCAAGCACATTGTGAAGGACATCTATGAGCGCAGGGAAAATAAGCTTGTTCGCCTTGCCCTTGACTTTAGCAGGATAGGATCAAGGCTTGCTGACCAGGAAAACATCCTGAAGGAGGAGCAGTGGGTGTTTGGCTTGCTTGCTTCAACATTGGGCGGTGCGCGAAAGGATATCCTTATGCAGGTGCTAGCAGGTAATGTGCCAAAGGAGCTTTCAGTTCGGCCTGAACAACGCTTTGGCACTGAGCGCAAAAAGCAGCTTGATGCGGCACGGGAGACGATACTGATACGCTTTTTGCATGCCGTTCCCAGGTTCCTTGGCAAGGAGCTTGAGGAATACGGGCCGTTTGAGGAGGAGGATGTTGCCTCACTTCCTTATGAGATTGCCAAAGTCCTGCTCGCAAAGGGCAGGGCAGAGGAAATCAGTGAGTATTAGCCAAAGGTTTCATATGCGTTTTTTATAGAGAATGGCAACAGGTGTTTTTCGTCTTGGTGTTTCAGGTTTATGAGGTAGTGCCTTTTTACTTTGCCCTGCAGGTGTTGTAACCCTTTGTAGTCTTCTGCCTTGAGCTTTTCAAATAGCCTATGCTTCATGAGGCGATAGAATATTGACTATTTTATACTATTTTCTATTCTTGAGAGATGGTGAAATGCGGAAAATTATTCAACTAACTAGCGCAATTCACCATATGAGCACAGGTTCATCTGCGCTAGTCTCGCTGGCCTGCCCCTTTGCAGCTTTGACGGGCATCATTCCAGAAAAAGGCCATTCCAAAAAAGCTCATTGCCTATGGCTT
>DUKR01000122.1:15334-36510 GCA_013329175.1 Candidatus Woesearchaeota archaeon | reverse complement strand
GCTGTCGGCAATGAGCTTTCAGGGAATGCCCTTTTTCGGGAATGATGCCCATGCCACGGTATAGTCAGGGCGGGCAACTTCATAAAGGTGAAGTACTACGAAAAATGCCAAGGGTCATAAGCATGCTGCATGCCCTTCTTCTTGCACCCAGAAACACTTAAGAAGCGCCAGCCCTTTCTATTCTGAAATGCGATTCACTCAAAAGCAGATTGCAGCAGAGGCAGAAAGGATTTTTGCAAGACTTCAGCATGTCAAGTGGACAAGGGAAGACTGCGAGCTCATCGCTCCTCTTACCCTTGAAATCAATCTGCTGAAAAAAGAGCAGGATGCGCTCATCCTTGCCCACTCCTACCAGACGCCTGACATCATGTATGGCGTAGCTGATTTCCTTGGCGATTCCTACGGACTCTCACGGATAGCTTCCCAGCATCCCGCAAAGAAAATCATTTTCTGCTCGGTGCACTTCATGGGGGAGACAGCAAAAATCCTCAGCCCTGAGAAGGAGGTGCTTGTGCCGACAGTTGCAGGCTGCTCCCTTGCTGAGTCAATCACTGCCAGGGACGTTAAGGCACTGCGCAGGAGGCATCCAGGTGCAGGAGTGGTGTGCTATGTCAATACCTCAGCTTCTGTGAAGGCAGAGTCAGATGCCTGCTGCACTTCAGCAAACGTGGTGAAAATCGTCGAGGCCATGCCGCAAAAAGACATCATTTTCATTCCTGATAAGCTGATGGGGCAGAACATGAGGGGGATGACATCAAAAAATATCATTCTCTGGAACGGCACCTGCATCGTGCATGACCATTTCACTCCTGAGACCGTGGAGGAAGTGAAGAAGCTCTATCCTGGTGTCAGGGTTCTGGCGCATACCGAATGCGAGCCAGCGGTCATTGGCAAGGTGGATATGGCAGGCTCAACCAGCCAGATGCTTGATTACGTCTCAAAGACAGATGCAAAGACTTTCATGCTGGTGACTGAATGCGGCCTCTCTGACAGGGTCAGGGCTGAAAACAGGGACAAGGAGATTGTTGGCACCTGTAACCTTTGCCCTTACATGAAGAAAATAGCGCTGAAGGACGTTCTGACTTCGCTTAAAGAGCCAAGTCTAAAGCAGGCCATAACTATTCCCGAGGGCATACTCAAGAGGGCGAAACGATCCCTTGACAGGATGTTTGCACTGGAGAGGGAGTATGATGCCAAGAAAGGCCATGGCTAAGCACTGCTTTACCTTGGGTTGATGGATTTTTCAGTATCATGCAAGATTTGATTAAATAGATGAAGCCAGCTCGTGCGCAACACATTTAAACCTGCAGCCTCCTTTACATTCCTGAATTGGCATGCTCATCACAAAAACACTATTTCATGAAATCCTTGCAGGAAAAGGCAGGCACAATCTCATCTTCATGGGGATGTCGGGGGTTGGAAAGACCTTCTGGTCGCAGAAGCTTGCTGAGCGCTACGGCTTGTGCCATAAGGACTATGACCTGCTCATCAGCCATTCATCAGAGTTCATTCGCCACCTTCAGGACATCCCAGGTGAGAAGGCAACAGAGCGCTTGGCTACATTATTAGGCAACCCTTGGGATGAAGGCTTTGCAACGCGGGAGCGGCGGTATCTTGACATTGAATGCAGGCTCATGGCAGAAGACGAGCTTAAAGGAGTGATAGAAGACCTGACAGGAAGCGCAATCTATTGCCAAAAAGCGATTGCGCAGCTTGCAGCAAAAGGCATTGTTGTCTATCTGGAAGTCTCTGAGAATGCCATTGATGAAATGATAGCAGTCTTTGTGTCAGACCCTAAGCCCATTTGCTGGAACGGAGCATTTGAGAGGAAAAAAGGCGAGAGCAATGAAGAAGCCCTCAGGCGGTGCTTTCCATTGCTCCTGAAAAAGCGCATCCGTCTCTATGAGAAATATGCTGATGTCACGCTTGCGTATGAGGCGCACAAGCATTGCAGGAATGCTGAGGAGCTGGCTGAGGCTATTCTTATGAGGCTGGAGTGAGGCATTGCCGCACAACAAATCATTTAAATCCGCATCCGCTCATCCCCATAATGATACTGAGGTCACTGACTCTCGAAAATATAAGATCCTATCAGAAACAGGCTATCGAGTTTCCTGCAGGCTCCATCCTTTTAGCTGGAGACATCGGGGCAGGAAAATCTACCATTCTTCTTGCTATTGAGTTTGCGCTGTTTGGCGCAACCCGTGCAGAGCTTCCCGCATCGCTTCTGCTCAGGCACGGGGAAAAAGAAGGGACTGCCGAGCTTTCCTTCTCAGTTCCCGGAAAAGAGGTGACTGTCAGGCGCTCCCTTCGGAAGGGAAAGCATGACATCAGCCAGGAGGCTGGTTCAATCATCATCAACGGCATAGAGCAGTCGGGAACGGCAATCGAGCTCAAGGCAGCAATCCTTGACATTCTTGGCTATCCCAAAGACCTGCTGGCCAAGGCGAAGAACCTCATCTATAGGTTCACCATCTACACCCCGCAGGAGGAAATGAAGCGCATATTGCTTGAGCCTGGGGAAGTGAGGCTTGGTACGCTTACCAAAGTGTTCAACACCGACAAATACAAGCGCATCAGGGACAATGCCGCAATCATCCTGCGCATCATCCGCGACAGGAAACGGACCTATGAAGGGATGGTTGCAGATATGGAGGAAAAAAAGCAGGAACTCTTTCGCCAGAAGGAAGAGCTTCTGGCAGTGATGGAGAGGCTGGCTTGCATTGCTGAAGAGCACAGGAAGGCGCAGGACGTGCTTGCTGAGAAGAGAAATGCCCTTGCTGAACAAGAGCAGGGCATGGAAAGGCTTCGCACGGCCCGCAAGGAAATAGAGCTTGCTGAAGCAGAGCTGCGAAGCAGGCTTTTGCAGAACTCCCAGGGCAGGAGGCAACATGATGCGCTTGAGCAGAGCATCGCAATAACCATGAAGGCGCTTTCTGGGAAAGAGGAAATTGATGCAGCAGCCGTGCCGCAGGAGAGGGCAGTGCTTGAGAAGGAAATTACCGCGCTTGAGCAGCAGGAGCAGAGGTGGCAAAAGGATCTGCACCAGCAGCAGGCACGATTCCAGATGGTCCAGAAAGGGGTGAGCGACATCGAGCGCCTTGCAACCTGCCCTACCTGCAAGCAGGAAGTGCCACCAGAGCATAAGGCAGCACTTAAAAAAAAGGAAGAAATGACCATAATGATGCTAAGGGATGCAATCACAAAGGCACAGGAGAGTGCAGCTGCTTTTGGCAGCAGGAAGACTGAGGCAAAAGCAAGCCTTGAGAAGCTCAGGGCAAGGGAGGTCATGGCCCGCGAAAGCATACTGCTCAGAAAGCAGCTTGAGGAGCGCACAAGGGAGCTTAAGGAAAAGCAGCAGGAGCTTCTGGAGGCCAGGAAGGCAATCGGCGCAATCAACATAAGGAAAGCAGAGCTGCACACGAAGTTGCAGGGGATGAAAGAGACTGAGCAGCTCTATATTCAGGCAAAAGAGCAGGCTGAGGCTGCTGTCCAGAGCGAGCGCCTGGCGGCTGTGAAGTGCGAGGGGATGGCCAGAACAAAGGAGGCAGGTGAGCGGCACCTTGCGGCACTCGCTAAAGAGATAGGGCGCAAGGAGAAGACCAAAAGGGAAATCGCCGCCCTCTCGGGCATCGAGGAGTGGCTGACAAGCTATTTTCTGCATCTTATGTACGTCATGGAAAAGCAGGTGATGGCAAGCATCCACCATGAATTCAGCGCCTACGTTGAGCAATGGTTCGGCATGATGCTCGAAGATGAGAGCATTTCTGTGAGGCTTGATTCCAGCTTCTCTCCTGTCATTGAGCAGAACGGATATGAGACTGGCTTTGACAACCTCTCAGGGGGGGAGAAGACGTCAGTTGCCCTTGCCTACAGGCTTGGCCTGAACAAGGTCATCAACAACCTCCTTGGAGAGGTGAAAACCTCTGAACTGCTGATCCTTGACGAGCCTACTGACGGCTTCTCGTCTGAGCAGATAGACAGGATGAGGGAAGTGCTTGATGAGCTGAAGACCAGACAGACTATTCTTGTCTCCCATGACCCCAAGATGGAGTCGTTTGTTGATCACGTGATACGCATAGAAAAGGCAGGGCAGTTGAGCAGGGTGCTCTGACCGATGAATATAAAAGAATGAACCTGTAAATGGCCAGCATGGCATCATTTTTCGTAGTCTTTGAAGGCCTTGACGGCTCAGGCAAAGGCGAGATGCTCTGCAGGCTGCAACACTACCTCTTCTGCAAAGACAGGCGCTTTCGTGTGCTTGCCACGCGTGAGCCTACCTATGGGACATATGGGCTAAAGATTCGGGAACTTCTGCAAAAGGATGCGGACCCTCTCAGGAATGCTGAGGTGCTGCTAGGGCTGTACGTCAGGGACAGAAAAGAGCATCTTGCCGCGGTGATTGAGCCTTTCCTGTCCTCAGCAAAAGGAGATGATGTCAATATCGTGCTGTGCGACAGGTACTACCACTCAACCATTGCATTCCAGACTTCGCAGGGCATTGCAATGCAGAAGACCATTGATGCCAACAGCAGGTTCAGGAAGCCTGATCTTACCCTGATTCTTGACGTTCCGTCTGGCATTGCCCTGCAGCGCATAGAGCGCAGCAGGAGCGGCAAAGAGAAATTCGAGCAGAAAGAATTCATGGAGCAGCTGCGAAAGCATTATCTGATGCTTAAGGAGAAGCTTGCTGAAAACATTGTCATCATAGACGCATCCCCTGAAAAGGATACTGTATTTGCTTTCGTGCAGAAGGAAGCGGACAAGGCTCTGGCAGGAATCACTGCTTAGCGGAAGCTCCGTTTCCCGCCCTGTTCCTCAAGACTGTTGCAATGATGATGGCAAGGCCAATGATAATGGACGGAACAAGCAGGTTGTTTGTCACCGTTGTCTTCTCAATAGTTGGTATCGGATGGCAGGCAAAGTCTGATCCGCAATAGGATCCCTCGCCACATTGGGTGCTGCTGGTGCATTCTCTCATGCCAAGATTGATGAGCCAGCCGATGAAGACAAGGATGATGACTATGACAACGATTGCGCCAAGGCCGACATCCCCCCTGCGGTTGAGCATGGGGCAGGGGAAGAGAAAATAGTTTAAAAAAGTTGTGTTTTGATGACTACTTAAAAGTGAAAACTATTTGATCCCTGTACTGCCAAAGCCGCCTTTTCCCCGCTGCGTTGTGTCAAGCTCATCAACTTCTGTAAAGGTTGCATGCTCTACCTTGTTGAAGACCATCTGGGCAATCTTTGTTCCTTTCTCGATAACATACTCTTTTTTACCCAGGTTAAACACGATAATTTGGATTTCCCCCCTGTAATGGGAATCAACAGTTCCAGGGGTGTTGGTAAGGGTGAGTGAGTGCTTGAGCGCAAGCCCTGATTTCGGCCTGACCTGGCCCTCGTAGCCTTCGGGGATTGCCATGGCCAGGCCAGTTGGAACCAGCACCTGCCCTCCGGCAGGAGCGGTCATTGCCTCTGCTGCATACAGGTCAACCCCTGCATCAGCGGTGTGGGCGTATTGTGGAATAAGCGCGTATTCCCTTACCTTCTTTATTTTGACAGTAATCATTTTTGTTCATCACCGCTGCGTTATGGCCCAGTCAACCCCAGATTCTCCATCAGATCCTTCTTTGAGAATTCCTTTAAGTCGTCGTATCCCTGGCCGGTCCCTAAAAAGAGGATGGGCGCTCCAGTGATGTGGGAGACTGAGACTGCTGCACCACCCTTCTCGTCCACATCGGCTTTTGCAAGGATAAGGGCATTGATTCCGACTGCTGCATGGAAGCTTTTTGCCTGCTCGACGCAGTCGTTGCCTGTGATGGACTCGCCGACAAACACCTTGAGATCAGGCTGGGCGACCCTGACTATTTTTTTCATCTCATCTATCAGGTTGGTGTTGGAGTGCATCCTTCCTGCAGTGTCTATGAGGACAACGTCAGCCTTCTTGGCTTTTGCATGCTTTATAGCGTCAAAGGCGACTGCTGCAGGATCTGAGCCGTACTCGTGCCTGATGAGCTTTGCCTTGAGCCTGTCAGCATGCTCCTGAAGCTGGTCAATTGCTGCCGCGCGGAAGGTGTCGGCTGCTGCAAGGACAACTGAAAGCCCCTTACCTTGTAGGAGATGGGCTACTTTTGCAATGGTTGTTGTCTTTCCTGAACCATTGATTCCTACAAAGCAGATGACGTATGGTTTTTTCTTCCTGACCATGGAAACAAAATCAATACTGCTCTCCCTGACGATGTGGTCCAAGGATTTCATGAGGCTCTCTTCAATGGTCTGCATGATGCGGTTTCTTGGAATTGGCTTTTCCACGAGGTCCTCCCTAAGGCGTGCCTTCACTGTGTCAATGACCTCCACTGCGACGCTTGACTCAAGAAGAATGGCCTCAAGATCCCAGAAGAGGTCATCAAACTGCTGCGCACTGATCCTCTTGGTGAGCACCATCTCCTTTAATGAAGAGATGAGCCCTTTATTTACTAGAGCATCAGGCTCTTCCTGAGCCTTTACTTCCTCCTGCTTTTCAAGCGAGGTAATTTCCTTCTCAAGCGCTGCCCTCTCCTGCGGCACGGCTGCTGCATCAATTTCCTCTTTCTCAGAAAGCGCCTGCCCTGCTGCCTTCTCTGCGATAAGTGGCTTCCTTTTTTCAGGAGCTTTTTTGTCATTGTCAAGCTTTTGGGGCTCCTGTGTTACGGTGACCTCTTCAAATCCTGCTGTGTCTATGTCCTCGTGCTTTTTTGCAAACGGATTCCTGAAAAAGGGTACTCTGTCTTTCTTAGGCGCTTTTTCCTGTGCTGGCTCTGCCTGCTCCTTTTTTTCATTAATACCCTGCCTTTCAGCAGCATTCTTCTCTGCTGGCTGCTCCTCATGCCTGGCTACTTCTATCTCTTCCTCAACGCCTTCCTGCTCTATAGCTTTTGTCAGCTTAGAAAGTCCGCTCCTGAGCTTATCTCGTAAGAATTTGAACATGGTTTTTGCCTTTTTGTTATCAGCCTTCATTCTGTACTGTCTTTTTTCCTATGGAGGCTGATTTGATGTGCTGCCTGAGAATCGAAGCTTTCTGTGACGTCTCCTCTAGCCTGGCAACCATCTGCTCCCTGATAAAAGCTATCTCCTTCAACTGGCCAGAAAGCAGCTTGCTCGTCTCCTCAGGGCTCTTGTTCAGGACAATGCCAGCTCCGACGTTTACTATGAGGTCATGGGTATCCTTGACCTGTGCTTTGACAAAGATGCCTTTGCTGACAGGGACAAGGATATCTGTCCCTTCCCTGACTCCGCTAAGCTCCTTGATTGACTGTGAGGTAAGCCTGAGTTCAGCAAGCTGCTCATCTACTGCCTCTATCTGCTGCTGCCATTGCTCGGCTTCCTGCGAAAGGATGCCAAGCGCTGCATAGTGCTGCTCAAACTCTTTTGGTGCCTCTTTCATCATTTGCTTCCCTGCATTGCCTTGAGCTTTGAGTACATGCCATCAAAGAGCAGGCCCATGGGCTCTCCTTCATAGATGCGCTTTATGCTTTCGGAGAGGACCTGCGCAACAGAGAGCACGGTGAGGCTTTTGAAGCGCTTTGCTTTCGGAATCGCTATGGTATCTGTCACCACGACTTCCTTTATGTATTTGCTCTGAAGCTTCTCAACGGCGTTGCCTGAGAAGACAGCATGGGTTGCAGCGATGAAGACCTCCTTAGCCCCTTCCTTCATTACGGCCTCAGCAGCCTTGGTGATGGTTCCAGCGGTGTCTATCATGTCGTCAACCAGGATTGCGGTCTTTCCCGTAACGTCACCTATGACGTGCATGACCTGCGATGTGCCGTGGGTTGGCCTTCGCTTGTCAATAAGCGCAAGAGATGCATTGAGCAACTTTGCCACGCTCCTTGCCCTCCCTACCCCGCCGACGTCAGGCGCGACGATAACGGCGTTCTTCAGCTTCTTGTCAAGGAAATACTCCGCAAGGATGGGGATTGCTTCCAGATTGTCCACCTGGATGTCAAAGAATCCCTGTATCTGGGGGACGTGCAGGTCGAAGATGACTACCCTGTCTATCCCTGCCACTGTTATGAGGTTTGCAACAAGCTTTGCAGTGATTGGCTCTCTTGCGTCTGCTTTCCTGTCCTGCCTGGCGTAGCCATAGTAGGGGATGACTGCGGTTATTTCCCTTGGCGATGCCCTTCTGATGGCATCAGTCATTATCAGAAGTTCCATCAGGGAGTCGTTTGTTGGAGGGGCAGTTGGCTGGATGAGAAAGACTTCGCATCCCCTCACGCTCTCAAGAATCTTGCAGTATATCTCGCCGTCCTTAAAGCGCTTGATGGTGACAGGGACCATAGGAGCGTTGAGGTGCATTGATATCCCTTTAGCAAGCTCCTCGTTTGCAGATCCAGAAACAAGCTTCAGGCGGCGTGACATCATTTTTCTGGCAGGGGAGGCCGTTTAAATAGTTTACGGGAGGGGGTAACACTTCACTCACCTGAAGGCTTCAGCGGGGAAGAGTGGGGCAGGCTCGTGTGTGGGGGGGGGGGGCATTCCCCCAAAGCTCATTCAAAAAAAAGGCAATGTCTATTCTCTCATCGCTTCCACAGCCAATGCGTAACTTCCTTCTTTTCGTTTCAGGCCATCACGTTCTTGGTGATTCCGAGGGGGAAAGAAAAATGAAGAAAGAAAAGAAGAAAAAAGAGTGAAGAAAGAAAAACGGGGATACGATGTCCTCGTCCCGCAATAGTGCCTCGCAAGGCCGACGGTACCCGACAGAGGAATAGCTCCTCTTTACTTCAACATGGTGAAGTATTGCTAAAAATGTATAGCTTTAAAAAAAATGAAGGTAACCTGCCCTCTGGTGCACATAGCAATTGGTAATTGGCATTATTGTCGGCTCAGGCCAGATGAGGGCATCATTCCTCTCAGGCCTGCCTTCACAGGTCATTGAGGCAGGATGTACTCATGTCATGTTCCTGAGGGCGGAGAAAGGAGTGTTCATTCAGCGACATGGCTCTTTGGATCTGCCACCCCACAGGATTAATCATGCAGCGCACATGCAGGCCTTTCTGAAATTGGGCGTAAAGATGGTCGTCGGCATCAACTCAACAGGCAGCTTGAAGAGGGGAATTGCCCCTGGCTCTCTGCTCATCCCATCGGACTATCTCAATTTCTGCTCTCCTGCAACCATCTTTGAGGATAGAAGGCAGCATATCGTGCCAAAGCTTTCTGATGAGGTCATCTCGTTGCTCAGGGTTGCGTGCAGGAGGGCAGGCGCAGCATTCCATGATAATGGCATCTATGCACAGACGCAGGGGCCAAGGCTTGAGACGAAAGCAGAGATAGCGATGCTTGCGCAGTTTGCTGACGTGGTGGGTATGACAATGGCGTCGGAAGCCACGATTGCGCAGGAATCAGGCCTTGTCTATGCAAGCCTCTGTTCTGTTGACAATTATTGCAACGGGATTGCGGATGCGCCAATCAGCGTTGAACAGATAGGAGAGTATGCTGGAAGGAATATTGAGAAAGTAATGAGCGTAATCAGGCAAATTCTCAGGTGATGCGCATGACACTCCTGATAAAGAATGCAATGGTAAACGGGAAGAAGCAGAGCATCCTGATTGAGGGCAACAGGATATCATCCATCGGCAAGGTGGCGGATAAGAGCGGCATGGTGATAGACGGCGCTGGAAAGGCTGCGGTTCCAGCGCTTTTCAACTGCCACACCCATGCGGCAATGAGCCTGTTCAGGGGGTATGCTGATGACATGCCCCTGCATGCATGGCTGAACGACAAGATTTGGCCGCTTGAGGCTAAGCTTACTGCAGAGGATGTGTATTGGGGAACAAAGCTTGCCATTCTTGAGATGATTAAAACAGGGACGACATTCTTCAACGACATGTACTGGCATCCTCTTGAGACTGCGAAAGCCGCTGAGGAAATGGGAGTGCGTGCAGCAGTTTCCGCCATCTTTCTCGATTTTGGCGACGAGGAGAAGGCAGCGCATTTCAGGGATGAAGCAAGGAGATTGTTTTGGAGAAAAGATGAGTTCTCTCCCCGCATACAGCTGGCTGTCGCTCCACACTCTATTTATTCTGTTTCTCGGCCAACGCTTGCATGGGCGCGTGATTTTGCGAAAAAGCATCAAGCACGGCTACATATCCATCTCTCAGAGACTGAGAGGGAAGTTAAGGATTGCGTCGCAAAGAACGGGATGAGGCCCATAGCGTATGCCGATGACGTCGGGCTTCTTTCTGAGAGGACGATTGCAGCCCACTGCATCTGGCTTGACGATGATGAGATAAGGATGCTTGCTGAAAAGAAGGTGACGGCAGTGTATGATGCTGTCTCAAACATGAAGCTTGCCAATGGCTCATTCTTCCCGTATGACCGGCTGAAAAATGCAGGAGTGAACATCTGCCTTGCTACTGATGGCGCTGCATCAAGCAATGCCCTTGACATGTTCACTGAAATGAAGGTAGCAACCATTCTGCAGAAGCACATGACGGGCTCTCCTGCCGCGTTTCCCCATGGTGAGGTATTCTCCTGCGCCACCAAGCATGGCGCGAAGGCATTTGGCATTAATGCAGGAGTTGTTGCTGAAGGTAAGCTTGCTGATATTCTTATGATAGACCGCAGGCAGGTCTCTATGGTGCCCTATTTTGACCTTACGTCAAATCTGGTATACTCTGCAAATGGCTCTGTTGTTGATACCACCATCTGCGACGGCGTGGTGCTGATGGAGGGAAGGAAGGTTGATGGCGAGGAAGAGATAATGGACAAGGCTGATGAGGCTGCTCAGGGGCTTGTGCAAAGATGAGGATGGACCAGCCCCCTGTTTTCGACACCAAGAGGGGTTCATAGCCGCCAACAAATAAAGAAATAGCTTTTGCTAGCTAAACAATTTTCCAAGCAATCCTTTTTTCCCCACTTCCTTTTCGAAATCCTCAAGCATTTTTTTTGCCTTCTTTGAGAGCTTGTCGGGGACATACACGACTACCTCAACAAGCTGGTCTCCTGCTCCTGAGCCGTGCAGGTGTGATATGCCCTTTCCCCTCATCCTGAAAATGGTGTTGCTTTGCGTGCCAGATGGAACCTTTAGCGTCGCGTCCTCTTTGAGCGTGGGGACGGTAATCTCCCCCCCAAGCGCAGCTGTAGTGAATGCAAGCGGCACCTTGATGTAGAGGTCATCGCTGTCTCGCTCAAAATGCTTATGCTTCTTCACGTGCAGGACGATGTACAAATCGCCTGGGCTTCCTTCCCGCTGGCCAGCTTCGCCTCCGCCAACAATCCGAAGGTTGGTGCCTGTCGCAGAGCCTGCAGGAATCTTAACCTGCATTATGGATTCCTTATGCACCGAGCCTGATCCTCCGCACTCATGGCATCGCTTCCTGATGGATTTTCCGCTTCCTGAGCAGTTCCTGCACGTTGTTGTGGACTGGAACATCCCAAAGGGCGTGCGCTGCACCTTTCGAACGGCGCCGGCACCGTTGCAGTCAGGGCACGTCACGATGTCTGAGTCAGACTCAGCGCCGGTGCCGTGGCAGTGCTCACAGAGCACGTTTCTTGGAATCACAATCTCCTTCTCTGTTCCAAACGCCGCTTCCTCCAGCGTGATTTCCATGTCATAGCGAAGGTCTGCTCCATCCCGTGCAGCTGAGCGCCTCCGCCCCCTTCCTCCTGAAAAGAAGGTATCAAATATGTCGTCAAAGTCAAAGCTTCCGCCAAAGCTTGAGAAATCAAACCCTCCAAAGCCGCCTCTTGCGCCTGAGAACGCCTGCCTGTAGGAATCTGCATCGCCGAACTGGTCGTACTGCTTTCGCTTCTCGTCATCACCAAGGACTGATGCTGCCTCGTTGATCTCCTTGAACTTCTCCTGCGCGCCTGCATCCTTGTTGATATCGGGATGATATTTCTTCGCTAGCTGCTTATAGGCTTTCTTAATGTCCTCTTTGCTGGCGCTTTTTGATATGCCCAATGTCTCATAATAGTCTTTGGTCATGGTTTAGGTAAATGCGATGATTGTTCTTTTTTAAATCTATGGTAGCAATAGAAATTGAAAGGAAAAAAGAGAAAAAAGGACTTACTTCTGATCCTTCTTCTTGTCATCCTTCTCGGTGAACTCTGCATCGACAACATTCTCGCCTGA
Source organism: Candidatus Woesearchaeota archaeon (assembly GCA_013329175.1). GTDB lineage: Archaea > Nanobdellota > Nanobdellia > Woesearchaeales > UBA11716 > UBA11716 > UBA11716 sp9638u. The sequence goes on along the minus strand of DUKR01000122.1, from coordinate 24,395 downwards.
AGGCTTTTCGTCTTCGCTGTCATCAGGCGCCGCCCCATCTGATTGATGCCCTGCTCCTCCCCTGGCCTTTGCATGCTCGCTTGCAGCCTTCTGGTAGAGTTCAGTCGAAAGCTTCTGGATCTTCTCATTCACGGCATCCATCTTCTTCTGGATGGCAGAAGCATCATTCTTATCCTCTCTGAGCTGCTTCTCAAGCTCATCTATGTCATTCTTAACCTCATCAAGGCCCTTAGCATCAACCTTTCCTTCCATTTCCTTGAACAAGACCCTGCTCTGGAAGACAAGCGAATCAGCCTTATTGATGCTTTCAACCTCGCTCATGCGCTTCTTGTCTTCATCTGCGTGAGCCTCTGCTTCCTTCTGCATCCGCTTGACTTCCTCGTCAGAAAGCTTGTTTGCTGCAGTGATTTTGATGCTCTGCTCCTTGCCGGTCCCCAGGTCCTTGGCCGTGACGTGGACGATGCCGTTTGCGTCAATGTCAAAGGTAACCTCAATCTGCGGGATGCCTCTTATTGCCGGAGGGATGCCCACAAGGTCGAATCTGCCAAGCGACTTGTTGTCAACTGCCATCGGACGCTCGCCCTGCAGGACGTGGATGGTCACTGCAGGCTGATTGTCAGAAGCGGTTGAGAATATCTGGCTTTTCTTCGTGGGGATGGTGCTGTTCCTCTGGATAAGCGAGGTCATCACCCCTCCAAGGGTCTCAATCCCAAGAGTAAGCGGAGTGACGTCAAGCAGCAGGATGTCCTTGACTTCGCCAGCCAATACTCCACCCTGAATTGCTGCACCCTGGGCAACGCATTCCATAGGATCTATCCCGCGATCAGCCTTCATGCCGATGTGCTTCTCGACAAAGTCTCTGACTGAGGGCATTCGTGTAGGGCCTCCCACAAGGATGATTCTAGCTATGTCCTTTGCAGAAAGCTTAGCATCCTTCAATGCCTGGTCAATGGGATGATTGCAGCGCCTGATGATGGGGTCAACTAACTGCTCAAGCTTTGACCTTGTCAGCTTCAGCTGGAGGTGCTTAGGCCCTTCCTGCGTTGCGGTGATGAACGGCAGGTTGATGTCAGTCTCCATGGTTGTAGAGAGCTCAATCTTTGCCTTTTCTGCCGCCTCCCGCAATCGCTGCATTGCGGTGCTGTCTTTTGACAGGTCAATGCCCTCCTTTCCATTGAAATCATGGACGATGAAGTCAACGACGACCTTGTCCATGTCAGTTCCTCCAAGCTCAGTGTCGCCTGACGTGGCTTTGACCTCAAATACCCCGTCGCCGAATTCCATTATTGTGACGTCAAGCGTCCCGCCGCCTAGGTCAAACACAAGTATCTTCTGCTCACTTTCAGTCTTGTCCAGGCCATAAGCCAATGATGCTGCGGTTGGCTCGTTGATGATCCGCACCACTTCAAGCCCAGCTATGGTTCCAGCATCCTTAGTAGCCTGGCGCTGGTTATCGTCAAAATAGGCAGGCACCGTGATGACTGCCTTGGTGATGGGCTCGCCGGCGAATTCCTCAGCGTCTTTCTTTATCTTTTGCAGAATGTAGGCTGAGATCTGCTGCGGGGTATATTCCTTGCCGTGCACCCTGAACTTGTGGCTCGTTCCCATCTTGCGCTTTGCGGCTGCAATGGTGCCGTCAGGATTGGACACTGCCTGGCGCCGTGCAGGCTCACCAACAAGCATCTGGTTGTTTTTGGTGAACGCTACTACTGAAGGGAATGCCTTCCCATACTGGCTTGTCCCTTCAGAGCTTGGGATGATGACAGGCTTTCCTCCCTGCAGCACTGCTGCTGCCGAGTTGCTGGTGCCCAAATCAATTCCGATAATCTTCTCTTTCTTTGCTGCCATGGTGATTCCTCCTCTTCAGCCAAAGTAGCTTGGAGCATCCTTTGTTGTCTTCTCCTCGCTATTTCCCGCCTGTTTTTTCGTGCGCTTCTTCTCAAGCGCCCTGATGGAAGCAGGCTTGTTGATTTTGCCAAACTCCTTCTCGTAATCTGCCACTCTTTTGAGCAGGAACTCTGCAATTTTCTTTGCATAATACACCTCAAGGAGGATGGTATTGTGCTTGAGAGAGATGTTTGTTGTGCCATCATGGCTTCGCGGATCTACTCTTGGAGTGATGCACTTGAAATCAAGCACGAACTGGGTAGGGTTATAATTGACAGACAGCTCATGGGCGAAAAAGACCTCGCCGTCATTGATGTGGAAATTAACTTTGGGTTGTGTTACGTTGTCCATCATGGGTTCCATTCTCCTTTTCCTGCTCCATGGGTGCGGCGACCTTGACTTTGGCATGCCTAATGATGCGCTCATTGAAGCGATAGCCCTTCTGCAGCTCCTCAAGCACGGTATCCTCTTTCTCGCTAGAGGGATCCCTGAGCATGACCTCGTGCTCCTCATGGCTGAACGGCTTGCCTTTTGCTTCAATGGGCATAAGGCCCATGGCCTTCAGGATATCCGCCAGCTGCCTGAAAATCAACTCAATGCCCTGCTTATAGCTTGCCTCGTTTCCTGCGTTCTTCTTGGCAAGCTCAATGGCATCAATCACAGGCAGCAGCCTTTCTATGACGTCTGCTGCAGCATACTCCCTGATAAGCTGCTTCTCTTTCTCGGTACGTTTCTGATAGTTCTCAAACTCTGCCTGGAGTCGCTTGAGGGTATCAATGAGGTCTGCATTCCTCTCCGATAGCTCCAGAATCTTTTTGCCATGAAGGTCTTCTGCCCTGCACTCAGTCCTGCCCTTCTTCTTTTCCCCATTTTCGGAATCATTGCCTGAAGGCTTCTCCTCTTCAAGCGTATACTTGTATTCATTCTTGAACTCTTCAGCCATTTTCTTGATGGCATTAATGTTCTCCTCGTGCTTTGTGGATGGCATTGCAGTCAATCCTTATTCAATATGCCTTGGCATTGGGCAGTGATGTCCATAGCTATAAGATAAACAGCAACCTAAAAAGGATACAAAAAGCAAAAAAAATGGCTCATCACATCATCGGCATGCCGCCCATCCCTCCCATGCCTGAGAAGTCAGGCTCCTCGCTTCCTTTGCTCTCCTTCGGAGCGTCAGCGACCATGACCTCGGTAGTCAATACCATGCCCGCAATTGATGCTGCGTTCATCAGGGAATTCTTGACGACTTTGGTAGGGTCAATGACACCTGAAACGACAAGATCCTCAAAACTGTCGGTCTTTGCGTTGTAGCCAACGTTGCCCTTCTCCCTGATGACACGGTCAATGATAACCCCTGCCTCTTTGCCAGCGTTGAGAGCTATCTGTCTGGTCGGCTCAGTGAGTGCCCGCCTGATAATCTCGACCCCTATCTTCTGGTCGCCCTCAACCTTGAGCTTCTCAAGGTCAGGTATTGCCCTGATGAGCATGGTTCCGCCGCCAGCGACAATGCCTTCCTCAAGCGCTGCCTTTGTGGCATGCACTGCGTCGTCAATCCTGTCCTTTTTCTCCCTCAACTCAGTTTCGGTTGATGCGCCGACGGTGATGACGGCAACCCCTCCGGTGAGCTTTGCAAGGCGCTTCTGCAGGTCTTTTCTGTCAGATTCAGAATCGCTTGCCTTTATCTGCGCCTCAATAGCCTTTGCCCGCTCCCTGATTGCTTCGCTTCTTCCTTTGCCCTCAAGGACCACAGTCTTCTCCTTGTTGACCTTAATCCTTTTCGCCTGGCCCAAGTCGCTGGCCTTGACGCTTTCAAGGCTGAGCCCTTTTTCTTCAGAGATGACTTTGCCGCCGGTAAGGACTGCTATGTCCTCCATCATGGCCTTCTGCTCGTCGCCAAAGCCTGGCTTTTTCACGGCAACTACCTTGATTGTCCCGCGCAGCAGATTAAGGACAATGGTAGCAAGTGCTTCGCCCTCAAGATCGTCAGCCACGATTAAAAGTGACCGATTCTCCTTGGCAACAATCTCAAGCACCTTAACAATGTCCTTGACTGCTGATATTTTCTTGTCATAGAGCAGGACATAGGCATCGTCAAGGATTGCTTCCTGCTTGTCCTTTTCAGTTATCATGTAGGGGCTGACGTACCCTTCTTCAAATTCCATGCCCTCGACAACTGTAAGCGATGTTTCAAAGGACTTTGCCTCCTCGACAGTTATGACTCCGTTTGCCCCGACCTTCCGGATGGCTTGGGCAATCAGGTTGCCTATCTCCTCATCGTTGTTTGCAGAGATTGTTGCAACCTGCGCAACCTTGTCCTTCACGTCTATGGTGTGCTGAGTCAGGAACTCGGCAACAACATGGTTGGCCTTGTCAATGCCCCTCTTGACCTCTATGGGATTGGCGCCTGCAGTGATAATCCGCAATCCTTCACGGACAATCGCCTGGGTCAATAGCGTTGCGGTAGTTGTGCCGTCGCCTGAGTTCTCCTGAGTCTTCTCAGCCACTTCCTTCACGAGCTGTGCGCCCATGTTCTCAAACTTGTCCTTGAACTCAATCTCTTTGGCAATGGTCACGCCGTCGTTTGTTATCTGCGGCGAGCCAAAGCTCTTCTCAAGAATGACATACCTTCCCTTTGGACCAAGGGTAATCTTCACTGCGTTTGCAAGCTTGTCGATGCCCCGCATGATGGCATGGCGTGCATCGTCATGGTAGATGATGTGTTTTGCTGTCATAGTGCTCCCTCCTTACCTGAATCTGGCCAGCACGTCCTTGAAATCTATCATGACGTACTCTTCGTCGCCGACCTTAAGCTCCTCAGAGCTGTAACCGCCATAGATAATCCTGTCGCCTTTCTTCAATGGCAGATCCTTGCCGTCCTTGTAGGCACCTGCGGCGATGACTTCCCCCTCTTTGCGCTTTTCCTGCGCTGAATCCGGCAGATAGATGCCACCCTTTGTTTTCTCCTCTTTCTTAACAGGCCTGATGAGCACTCGCTCACCTATGGGTTGTAATTCCATGCTTGAGCCACCTCCAATAGCTTCTTAGCGGTTTAATTCTTCTTTGTTGGTTTGAAGTCAACTAAGGTTATAAAAGGTAGGTTATATTTAAAGATTTCTCTACTGCAAGCGCAAGGTATTTATAGGCTTGTATCGCTTGAAGTGTACATGCTCAGGATTTACCAGCAAAAATTCACCATAATCAGGCACAGGATACCAAGTGAAGCTACGCTTAACCAGCGCCTGCAGTGGCTGGGTACCTCGTTAGGCCTGTTTAATTTGCGGGACAAGGACAGCTCCTGCTTTCGGGTTTTTGTAGAACTGATAAAAGCAGCAAAGCTCTCCCATCCCCCTACCTCTGATGAATTGGCGTACAGGACGGGATTGACGAGGGGGACTGTGATTCATCACCTGAACAAGCTCATGGAGTCGGGTATTGTGGTGCATTCCCGCAATGCGTATACTCTTCGCGTCGACAATCTTAAGGAACTGGTTGATGAGGTGGAGCGTGACGTTCTGAGGGCGATGAAAGAGTTGCGGGCCGTGGCCGAAGAGGTGGATGGAAAGATTGGGCTGTGAATTGGAACCAGTTGCAAGCTACCTGAAACTCTGCCCGCAGCCGCAGGTTCTTCTGGCATTCGGATTGCTTATCTTGAATCCTGCCCCTTGCAATGAATCTACATAATCCACTTTTGCCCCCCTGAGCATGGTGAGGCTCTCCTTATCGGCGTAGAACTTGACGGAAGCTACCTCAATAACGGTGTCGCCATCCCTTTCCTGATTCTCAAAATCAAAGGCATACTGCATCCCAGAGCATCCGCCAGGAATGACCTCGACCCTGATGCCATGCTCAGCCTTGCCATGCTCAGCGAGAATAGCTTTTGCCTTCTTTGCGGCAATCTCGGTGATAAAGAGTGTCTCAGAGGATCCTTCTTCCTTCGGTACTGATGCGTTAAGATTCTCAAGGACAGCATCAATCTCTTCAGGACTCTTGCCATGCCCGGCCAGGCCCTGCTCAATGGTCTCGTGGTATGCTGCTCCGCAGCCAACGCAATGCACTCCTTCATTCAGGAGCACTTCAGCTAAGGACGGATAGCGCTGCACCACTGCGCCGATGAGCATATCCTTGGTGATTGCCAGCTTGTGCCCATTTGTTGATTCCTGCCTGCTTTCTGTTATTGGCATAGTGATTCCACCTCTCCTTGACTATTGTTAACTCGGTTGTATTTAAGTGTTTTGTTGGACTGTAATACTTCACTCACCTGAAGGCTTCATTTGGGAAGAGCGTGGCAGTCTCGTGGGGAGCTGGGCATTCCCCCAAAACTCATTCTGTGAAAAGGCATTAGCCGTACCTCACATCACTTCCACAGCCAATGCGCAGCCTCGTCCCTTTCGTTTCAGGTCATCCTCTCATTGCACTTTCGCTGGTAATGCCCTTTAGGGCATGGTCAGCCGCTCTCGGCGTATTTTTTTGACAGCACTTTGCTATTAATACAATGCCGAAGAGATGCTCTAGTGCTTAAACAGCCTGATTCCGGTAAACAGCATCGCCATGCTGTGCTGATCTGCTGCCTCAATTGCCTCCTTATCCCTTATGGACCCGCCAGGCTGGATGATAGAGGTTATCCCCACTTTCGCAGCCTCGTCAATCCCGTCCCTGAACGGGAAAAAGGCATCTGAAGACATCGCTGCCCCCTTTGCCCTGTCGCCTGCCTTTTGGGAAGCAATGATGGTAGAGTCAACACGTGACATCTGGCCCGCGCCGATACCGACAGTCACAAGGCCCTTTGCATACAGCACAGCATTTGACTTTACGTGCTTGTTCACTTTCCAGGCAAAAATCAGGTCAGCAAGCTCTTCTTTTGCCGGCTTTCTCTTGGTGACGCAGAAGAAGCGCTGCCATGGCTTTGCCATGTCCTTTTTCCATGCCATGAGAAGCTCATTGAAGTCATCCCGCGTTGGCAGCTTGTCAATTATCTCGATGTCAAGCCTTATCTGGGGGAAGCTTTTGCTCTGCACAAGCAGGCCGCCGCTTATTTTCTTGAGGGTTAATCTGCTTGCTTTCTTCTTCTCAAGAGGGCCAGTCTCCATCAGGCGCAGGCTCTTCTTTGAGGAGAGGATGGCCTTGGCATCATCATCAAATGAGGGTGCGACTATAACTTCAATGAACTTATCCTTCAGGAACTCTGCGCATGCCTTGGTGCAGCCTCTGTTCAAAGCGATGATGCAGCCGAATGCTGACATTGGATCGGCATTGTATGCCTTCTCAAGCGCCTCCTCAGCGCTCTTGCCAACAGCTGCCCCGCAGGGATTGGTATGCTTGATGACCGTTGCTGCTGGATACTCAAATTCATGGACAAGCTCAAAAGCAGCATCCATGTCGAGGTAGTTGTTGTATGACAGCTCCTTCCCCTGCAGCTGCTTAGCCAAAGCTATATTGGACGTGCTCCTTAAGGGATCAACGTAAAATGCAGCTTCCTGATGGGGATTTTCTCCATAGCGCAGGCTCTGCTTTTTGCTTGCGCCAAGGAGGTAGGTGTCAGGCATGGTGCCTGCCTCAAACATGGAATGAAGATACATTGCGATAAGCGTGTCATAGAATGCAGTGTGCTGGAAGGCCTTGAGCGCAAGCTTCCTCATGGTCACTTGGGTTATTGCTTTGTGCTTCTGTATCTCATTGATAATCTGCGGGTAGTCTTCAGGACTGACAACTACTGCGACGTGCTCAAAGTTCTTTGCCGCTGAGCGAACCATTGCAGGCCCGCCGATATCAATGTTCTCGATAGCCTCAGCTAGGGAAGCATTCTCCCGCTCAATCGTCTTCTGGAATGGATAGAGATTGACGACCACAAGGTCTATCTCGTCAACAGCGTATTTTACAAGAGCCTGCATGTGCTCCTCGCTGTCCCTATTAGCAAGGATGCCTGCATGGATTCTCGGGTGCAGGGTCTTGACCCTTCCGCTGAGGATCTCAGGGTGGCCTGTTTGCTCAGACACTTCCTTGACCACAATCCCGTTGTCCCTGAGCAGCTTCGCCGTCCCCCCTGTCGAGAGGATTTCAATGCCTTCCTTCTGCAAAGCAACTGCAAACTCAACGATGCCTGCCTTGTCCGAGACTGAAATCAATGCCCGCTTTACCATGGCGTATCCCCTATGAATGTCATGTGCGCCCAATCTTCCCATCCCTGAACAGCCCGATTGCCTCGATGAAGGCCTCGCCTTCTAGCGCCTGGACCTTCTGCTTGAGGGTTTCTGGCGTCTCGTCCTCTGAGATGGCGCACTTCTTCTGGACGACGATGGGCCCGCCGTCTACCTCTTCAGTCACAAAGTGGACAGTGCAGCCTGATTCCTTCTCGCCTGCATCAAGCACTTCAGCGTGAACCTGCATGTCCATTCCGCCGGCAAACTTAGGCAATAGCGATGGATGGACGTTGAGCATCTTCCCTTTCCAATCCGCAATAAAGCCATCAGAGAGGATGCGCATGTAGCCGATGAGGAGGATGAGGCCAATCTCTTTCCCCCTGAGAAGGCTGCTTACCTCATGGCCAAAGGCTTCTCTCTCTTTGCCTTTGGATTCGATGACTGCATACTCGATCTTATGGCGCCTTGCGCGCTCGATGATTCCTGCATCCCTCTTGTTGCTGATGATGATTTTGATGGCAACGCCTGGCAACGTCTTTTGGTTGATAGCGTCAATTATAGGCTGCAGAGAAGTTCCTTTCGTTGAACCGAGCACGGCAATCTTTAGGATTCTAGCGTCACCGTTGCTCTATGGGTTGGGAGAGTGTTTTTAAATGTTTCTTCAGCCCGCAATACTTCACTCTCCGGAAAAACCCTGCAGAAGAGGAAGGAAGCAGCCTCATGGGGGGCGGGCATTCCCCCAAAGCTCATTAGAAAAAAGCATGAGCACTCCTCCCATCGCTTCAACGATCATTGCGTATCTTCATCCCATTCGTTGCAGAGCATAGTGCACTTGTCAATTCCGAGGGAGAACAAAAACGAAGAAAAAGAGTGAAGAAAGAAAAGTGATAACAAAAAATGCTCGGGCTGCGCTTGCTGCAGGGCATGTATTGCAGGCATTTCCGCAGCCATCGCCTCAGTATTAGAGCGCTGCGCCTTTTGGTATGAAGGATGGGTGCGGATGCAAAGCATGATGGAATTTCCATGAGCAATTTCAC
>DUKR01000122.1:13148-15121 GCA_013329175.1 Candidatus Woesearchaeota archaeon | reverse complement strand
TGCATTTTTTCGGGAGCGATGCCTTTCACACGCTAAATCAAGGCAGGCAGAGAGACTAGCGCAGATGAGCTTGCGCTCAATAGCCCACGCTCGAGCTTCGCTCTCGGCAGATTTTTTTGACTTCAGCCCTTTTTGTAATACACCTTCTGCCCCGACGCATCGCGGTGATACGCCCCAAACTCCGTGATTTTTGCAGCCGTCTCCTTATTGACGCAGGGGCCGTCAACGCAGATCAAGAGGCCATCAGGGTCAACAGCGCAGGAGCCGCAGATGCCTATGCCGCATTTCATGTATCGCTCCATCGAGATTTCACAGTCTGTGCCTGTTTCAACGGCGACGTCAAAAACTGCCTTTTCCATAAGCTCAGGGCCGCAGGTGTATATCATGTCTAGGGGATTGCCTGAATGTTTGGCTTCCTCAATCACCTGGCGCAACAAGTCAATGTTGAATCCCTTATAGCCATGGGAGCCGTCATTTGTCGCTATGTGGAGGTTGACTTTTGCCCTTCGCATGCGCTCCTCAAAGAGCAGCAGCTCTTTAGTCCGCGCTCCGACGATGTAATGGATTTTTTTTGAGTCCATCCCCCTTGCGATGGCCCGCTCAGCCCAGAATGCCATTGGCCCTGAGCCATAGCCTCCGCCAACCAGCACGACGTGGTTGCCTCTTCCAGAGAATGGCTTGCCTAGAGGCCCCCTGATGCCGATGATGTCGCCTGGCTTCTTTTCCATCATAGCGTTGGATAGGGGCCCAACTCCGCAGATGGTGGTGCCAAATTCCGCACCATTGTCAGATGAGATTGACATCGGCCTCATGCCAAGCTTTGGCAGGATGACCATGATGAATTGCCCTGGCTCAGACTTCAGCAGATGGGTAAAGAAAAAGGTCTTGATATCCTTTGCCTCGTCAACTATCTTTGCTATCGGCAGTTTGACAGGGGTTGCTACCCCCATTTCCATTGCTTTTTGTAGGGTCATGATAAATTTTTATCCTGAAATATATTGCCTACTAGTGATGGGCTAGTCCTATCATTTCTTTGATGCTCTTGTAGCCAAGCCTTTTCATCTCTTCCTTCATTTCGGCGTTAATCAGTGAGAATGCCTCCTGCCCTCTATAAAAAAGTGCAGTTCCCACCCCTACTGCGCCTGCGCCAGCCATGATATGCTCAATCGCATCCCTTCCCGTCAGCACGCCGCCAGTGCCGATGATGGGAATCTTTACCACTTCATGGCAGTCGTAAACTGCCTTCACTGCAACAGGCTTCAGCGCTTTTCCTGAGATTCCTCCTGATAGGTTGGAAAGTATGGGAACCGCAGTGTCAATGTCAATAAGCATCCCTGCTAAGGTATTGATGCAGGTGATGCAGTCTGCTCCTGCTTTTTCTACAGCCTTTGCCACCTGGCTGATTGCGATGGTATTGGGCGAAAGCTTGATTGAAATTGGAATGCTGGTGTTTTTCTTGACTTCTTTGGTGACCTTTGCCGCTGCCTCAGGCAGTGCCGAGAACGGCGTGCCAAATTCGTCATGGACGTTGGGACAGGAAATATTGACTTCAATCATGGCAGGCTTTGCTTTGCTTATTTCTCTTGCAAGCAGCCCGAAATCCTCAACCGTTCCTGCATAGATGTTTGCAATCAGCGGAGCATCTGTTCGCTTCTGTGCTTCGATAAGCTCGTCAATGGCATGCTTAATGCCCTGGTTAGGCAGGCCCATGGCATTGATCATGGAGAGGTCATCAAACTCCTGCACCACGTGCCCCTTGTGGCCTTCTCTTGGCTCTACAGAGACTGACTTGATTATGGCGGCCCCTGCTCCGTTCCTGATGGCCCTAAGTAGTGATGCTCCTGTGGTGTCGGTGATGCCCGAAGCGAGAATAAGGGGTGACCTAAGTTTCATTCCGCAAATGGAGGTTGAGAGGTCAGCCATTTCAAAATCTGCAACGGCCCTGGCGTTTATATAAATGTTGTTCTTGCAAT
>DUKR01000122.1:0-12959 GCA_013329175.1 Candidatus Woesearchaeota archaeon | reverse complement strand
TCTTGCAATCAGCTAATCTTTAATACCCTGCTGATAACAACATTTTTAAATTCCAATCTTCCCGTTTATTAACTATCGTTAAGAATATACGGGGCAGCACTCTGCCCTTTGTGGAGGTGTTTAGTATATGGCATACCAACTACCTAAAATAGATTATGCATACAATGCACTTGAGCCGCACATTGATGCAAAGACGATGGAAATCCATCACACCAAGCATCATCAGGCGTATATTGACAAAGTCAATGCAGCTTTGGCAGGCACTGCGTGGGAAGGGAAGGACATCAATGATGTCCTGAAAAATCTCTCAAGGCTGCCTGCAGACAAGAAGGCTGCAGTGCAGAACAACGGCGGAGGCCATGCCAACCATGCGTTTTTCTGGAAGGTCATCGGACCTCATGCAGGCGGGGAGCCATCAGGGAAGCTTGCTGAAGCTATCAAGAGGACGTTCGGTGGATTTGATAAGTTCAAGGAGGAGTTTGCCAATGCTGCCGCTACAAGATTTGGCTCAGGCTGGGCATGGCTTGTTGTTGACAAAGGGAAGCTTGTGGTGATGTCAACGCCGAATCAGGATTCTCCTGTTTCTGAGGGCAAGAATCCAATTCTGGGGCTTGATGTGTGGGAGCATGCGTATTATCTCAAATACCAGAACAAGCGGCCCGATTACATCAAGGCATTCTGGAGCGTTGTGAACTGGAAGCAGGCTGAGAAGAATTTTGAGCAGTAACAAATTCCGATAAGAATAATGGCGGCAGGAGCCTTTTTAAATAAGTGAATGATTTAGCGACGGGATACGTATAGTGTTATCCATGGAGGGGTTTAGGAACAATGGCAGACAAGGTTTTTTTCACGTCAGAATCAGTCACTGAAGGGCATCCTGACAAGATTTGCGACCAGATATCAGACGCCATCCTTGATGAATGCCTGCGGCAGGACCCAAAAGCAAGGGTCGCTTGCGAGACTGTCACCAAGACCGGCATGGTGCTTGTAGCAGGCGAGCTGACAACGAGTGCCTATGTAGACATTCCAAAGATTGCCAGGCAGACGCTCAAAGATATAGGTTACGAGAAGACCAGCCAGGGCATTGAGTGGGAGTCCTGTGCAGTATTGGTCCACCTTGAGGAGCAGTCTCCTGACATCGCCCAGGGCGTCAACGAGTTAGCAGCAGAGGGCAAGGATACTGCTGAGCAGGGAGCTGGAGATCAGGGCATGATGTTTGGCTATGCCTGCAATGAGACAAAGGAACTCATGCCGCTTCCTATATTCCTTGCCCATAGGCTGACTGAGCGGCTTTCGGTGGTTCGAAAGAGCAAGGTAATCCCTTATTTTGGCCCTGATGGAAAGTCACAGGTGACGGTGGAATATGATGACGGCAAGCCAACGCGTGTTGATGCTATTGTGATCTCTAATCAGCATGAGGCAGGGATAGCGCATGATGTCATAAGGCAGGACGTCATCAAGCACGTGATTAAGCCTGTCTGCGACGAGTGGATAGACAAAGACACCAAGTTCTATATCAATCCCACAGGCAGCTTTGTCCGCGGCGGGCCTTTTGCTGATGCTGGACTGACGGGCAGGAAGATAATAGTTGACACATATGGAGGCATGGGAAGGCACGGCGGGGGGGCATTCTCAGGCAAAGATCCAACAAAGGTTGATCGCTCGGCGGCATACGCTGCACGATACATCGCAAAGAATATTGTCGCTGCAGGCATTGCCACAAGGGCAGAGGTGCAGCTAGCCTATGCCATTGGCGTAGCTGAGCCTGTCTCCATCCTTGTTGATACCTTCGGCACGGGAAAAGTAAGTGAGGCAAGGCTTTCAGCAGCTGTCAGGAAGATATTCCCGACAAAGCCAAAGGACATCCTTGATAAGCTCAACCTTAGGAGGCCCATCTACAGGAAGACTGCCTGCAACGGGCATTTTGGAAGGGAAGAGCCTGAATTCACCTGGGAGAAGACCGATAAGGCAAGCCTGCTGAGGAAGGAACTGGGGCTGTAGGGAATATTTATTTGTTTCTCATTTTTTCATCATGTTTTTAATGATGGAAGTCCCATAGTAATATGGAGAGTTGCGTTGTTTAGGCGGCACAGCGATAGTTTGCAGGAAGAAGAAGGTATCTTGAGGCTATGCCAGGCATTAAGGAACTCCTGAAAAAGAGAATCTTTCTCCTTGATGGAGGGATGGGGACAGTTTTGCAGTCGCTGAACCTCTCAGCAAAGGATTTTGGCGGCGAGCAGTACGAAGGCTGCAATGAGGCGATCAACCTTTCTGCCCCTGATAAGATACTGCATGTCCATGAGGCATATCTGGAAGCAGGCGCTGACATCATCGAGACAAACTCCTTTGCTGGCTCCTCAGTCACCCTCTCGGAATATGGCCTTCAGGAAAGGGACACTGAAATAAACAGGAAGGCAGCAGAGCTGGCAAAGGCTGCAGCACAGAAGTTCTCGACTCCTGACAAGCTAAGGTTTGTTGCTGGCGCCATAGGCCCGACGAACAAGACAATATCAGTCTCAAAGAACGTCACCTTTGATGAGCTGAAAGGCTCGTACAAGCGCCAGGCGCAGGCTCTTATCGAGGGAGGCGTTGACATCCTGCTTGTCGAGACCTGTTTTGACACCCTCAACGCAAAGGCAGCGCTTCTTGCCATACGAAGTATCCTTGCGGAGAGGAAGAAAAAGCTTCCCATCATGATCTCCTTCACTATAGAACAGAACGGGAGGATGCTTGCGGGGCAGGACATTGAGGCAGCCTACGTCTCAGTAGAGCATCTGGACTTGTTGAGCGTGGGCATGAACTGTGCAACAGGCCCTGACCTCATGACTGACCAGCTCAGGACACTATCAGGTATCTGCAGGACAGGAGTCCATTGCTATCCAAACGCAGGGATTCCGCTTGAGGACGGGACATTCCCTCTCGGCCCTGAAGACTTTGCAAGGCGCCTCCAGCCTTTCGTAGACAGCGGCTGGCTCAACATCGTTGGCGGCTGCTGCGGGACAACGCCTGAGCATATCAGGGAGCTTGCGAAAATCATCGCTGGGAAGAAGCCTCGCAACATAGCAGCCCCTTTACGCTCTGTCGTCTCAGGCATGGATGCACTGGCAATTGATGATGACAATAGGCCTATCATTGTTGGCGAGAGGACCAACGTCATCGGAAGCAGAAAGTTCAAGGAGCTTATCGCAGGTGGGGAGTATGATATAGCATGCGAAGTAGGCGTCGCACAGGTCAAGAAAGGAGCTCATGTCATTGACGTGTGCTTAGCGAATCCTGACCGCAGCGAGCTTGCTGATACCGAGAGGTTCTTCCATCTCATCACCTCAAAAGTGAGGGTGCCCTTTATGGTTGACTCGACTGACCCCATGGTTATTGAGGCAGCGCTCAAGAAGATCCAAGGCAAATGCATCATCAACTCCATCAATTTCGAGGATGGCGAGGAGCGCATTGACAAGGTGATGCCGCTTGTCAGGGAGTTTGGCGCTGCGGTGGTATTTGGAACTATTGACGAAGACAGGAAAGAGGCGATGGCGCTCACTGCCAAGAAGAAAGTAGCGATTGCCAAGCGGGCTGCCAGCTACCTCAAGGAGAAATGGGGCCATGAATCCTATGACATCATCTTCGATCCTTTGGTATTCCCTATCTCAACGGGAGAAGCGCAGTACAGGGATTCTGCCAGGGAGACAATCGAGGCCATCCGAAGGATTAAGCAGGAGATTCCTGGTGCAAAGACTATCCTTGGCGTCTCCAACGTGTCATTTGGGCTTCCTGCTTCCGGCCGTGAGGTGCTCAACTCTGTCTATCTCTATCATGCAACAAAGGCAGGGCTTGACCTTGCCATCGTCAATGCTGAGAAGGTCATGCGATACCCGTCAATCCCTGATGAAGAGAAGGCCCTATCCGAAGGGCTGCTGCTCAACAAGAGCCCTGATGCGCTTGACAGGTTCGTTGAGCATTACAGGGGAAAAAAGGCTGTGACAAAGCACATGGCAAAGCTTCCTCTTGATGATCGGCTGAAGACCTACATCATTGAAGGGACAAAAGATGGCCTGAAAGAAGACCTTGATGAGGCATTGAAGCTAAGGAAACCCCTTGACATCATCAACGGCCCGCTGATGGACGGAATGGAGGTTGTAGGCAAGCTCTTCAACGAGAACAAGCTGATAGTCTCAGAGGTATTGCAGTCAGCAGAGGCAATGAAAGCTGCAGTAGCTCAGCTTGAGCAGCACATGGACAAATCAATGTCAGCAAAACAGGGAAAGGTCATTATCGCAACAGTCAAGGGAGACGTGCATGACATAGGCAAGAACCTCTTTGCCATCATCATGGCAAACAACGGTTTTGAAGTGATTGACCTGGGCATCAAGGTCATCCCTGAAGTGCTGATTGAGGCAATAAAGGAGCACAAGCCTGACGCTGTCGGCCTCTCTGGGCTTCTTGTCAAGTCTGCGCAGATGATGGCAGATACCGCAAAAGACTTCGCCGCAGCAGGCATCACCGTCCCCGTGCTTGTGGGAGGGGCTGCCCTTACTGAGCGATTTGTTGCAACAAAGATCCAGCCTGAGTACAGAGGCATGGTAGCTTATTCCAGGGATGCCATGAAAGGGCTGGGGCTGACGCGCCGGATAATCATGGATGCTTCAGGCTTTCGCAAGGATCTTGAGGAGCGCTATGCAACTATTGAAGCGGGCCAGGTAGCTGAGAAGAAAGTAGCCCCATCAGGTCTCACTCACAGCGATCATATAAGGGATGCGCCTATTCTTACTGTCCCAGATCTAGCGCCCCATATAGTGGATGGGGATTTAAGGGAGGTCTTCTCCTATGTCAATCCCGCCATGCTCTTTGGAGCGCACTTGGGGCTGCGGGGGAACTTCGCCAGGCTCATTGAGAGGGGAGATGAGAAAGCGGTCAAGCTCAAGAGCCAGGTAGAGGAGATACAGGAGTATGTCATCAAAGAGAAGCTTATCACTCCAAAGGGCATCTTTCAGTTCTTTGAGTGCAACAAGGATGGCAATGGCATCATCATCTACAAGGGCAAAAGCGATGGGGTCGCCGAGCGCATCCATTTCGAGCGCCAGGCTGAGGGCAAGCACTTGTGTGTCGCTGACTTTGCTGCCATGAAGGAAAGAGGCAGGGACACCATGGGCGTGTTCTTCACAACCTGCGGCTCAGGAATTGTCGAGCGTGCCCGTGCATTGCGTGAGAAGGGGGAATACTTAAAATCGCATCTTTTGCAGGTCTTAGCCATAGAGTCAGCCGAGGGCTTCGCTGAAGTTGTGCACAGGAAGATGAGGCAGATGTGGGGCATTGACACCGACATCCCAAGGCAGGACATCTGGCGTGCCCGTTACCATGGAATCAGATTAAGCTTTGGCTATCCTGCCTGCCGCAACTTAGAGGATCAGGCAATCATTTTCAGGCTGGTTAAGCCTGAGCAGATAGGAATCTATCTCACCGAGAATTTCATGATGGACCCTGAGGCATCTGTTTCAGCTATCGTGTTCCACCATCCTCAGGGAGAGTATTTTTCGGTGTGATGCAATAAACATTAAAAGGCGTTAAGCAGAGTATAACCGCGCCATGAAAAAGATAACAGACATCCTGAAAAAGAGATTTACCAGGTCAGTTGAGCTTGTGCCGCCGAGAAACGGTACTGACCCTCAGGTAGTCTGGGCTGCGCTTGAAGAGTTGAAAAGCATTCCAGTGGATTTCATCTCAGTCACGAAAGGGGCAGGAGGCTCATTGAGGGGGGGAACTACCCCAATCTGCCATCTTGGCCGCGAAAGGTATGGCCTAACGCCTGTAGCGCATTTCACCTGCAGAGAGATAACAGCAAGGCAGGTCGAAAGTGAGCTGGTTGACCACCATTATTTTGGCATACGCAACATCCTTGCCCTACGGGGAGACCCTCCTGAGATGTCTGATGAAGCGGAGTGGAAGGGAGATTACGCCTATGCCCATCAGCTTGTCTCCCAGATTGCAGCCATGAACAGGGGAGAGTATCTTTGCCGCAGGGGAAAAGATGACGAGAGCGCATCATTCCATGAGGGCATTCCAACGGATTTCTGCATTGGGGTAGCTGCGCATCCAGAAGGGCAGGAAGACAACGTGCAGCACCTGAAGGAGAAAGTGGATGCAGGAGCAGAATTTGCCATCACACAGATGGTGTTTGACGTGAACCTGTATGCCTCGTTTGTCTCTGCGTGCAGGAAGGAAGGAATAGCCATTCCCATCATCCCTGGCATCTGGCCCCTTGACAAGAAATGGAAAATTCTTGCTGCACAGGAGAAATTTGGCGCAACCATCCCTAAACCTCTTGCCCAAAGGCTTCTTTCCCAGGATGACCATGAAGAATTCAGAAAAAACGGGATGCTGGCCACTGTTGAGCTTTGCAGGGCGTTTAAGCAGGCAGGAGCGCCAGGCGTGCATCTATTTTTGTTCCTTGATGCTGTATTGGCAAAGGAAATCTTTTCTCAGCTATGATTGGCCCGTTGAGCTGGTGGTTTGATTCTTCACTTTTGGAGGGTAACGTATCATTATAAACTTTAAGCCTAAACTGTGTGATATGAAGAAGGGCGAGAGCATAAATGTAGTGGAAAAGACAGCAAATCCTGCTCCTGTGGGGTTGATGGCATTTGGCATAACAACCGTATTATTAAATTTACACAATGCAGGTTATTTTGCCTTGGGGTCCATGATCATATCAATGGGTTTTTTTTATGGAGGAATTGCTCAGGTGATTGCTGGCCTGATGGAATGGAAAAAAAATAACACGTTTGGAGAAACCGCCTTTCTTTCCTATGGCTTATTTTGGCTTTCATTGGTTGGAATCCTGCTATTGCCCAAATTAGGGCTTGCAGTTGCACCATCAGCAATTGCAATGGGTGCATATTTGTTTATGTGGGGATTGTTTACTTCAGGCATGTTTATAGTGACATTGAAGCTCACAAAGTCTTTGCAGGTTGTGTTTTTCGGATTAGCTATCCTATTCTTTCTGCTTTCAGCCGCTGATATTACCGGGAATGCCCAGTTGAAGGTCTTTGCAGGCTATGAGGGAATTCTTGTTGGCTTGAGTGCGATATATACTGCCATGGCACAACTGATAAATGAGGTATATGGCAGAAGAGTTCTTCCATTGTGATTTATAGCGAAATTTCCTTTCGGAGTTAGGTTTTTGGCACAAAAACCGTCCGAGCTGCCAGGGGTGGATGGATTGCGGAGTGATGCAGCGCAAAAAGCATTTTTGGATGATGCATGCAAAGGGGGCAATTTTAAATGCTCGCCCTCAAAACATTTATATTGCCCCTTCCTTCATTCTGAATTATGGAACAGCAGTCTCCACAGGACATTGAAGCGCTCAAGGAAAAGCTCAAGAGCATGTCTCCTGAGGAATTAAAGGAGTTCCAGAAAAAACACTGCATCTTCTGCCAGATAGTCTCGAAGAAAGTGTCAGCCAAAGTCGTCTATGAGGACGCAAAAAGCCTTGCCATCCTTGACATCAATCCCGCAAACCCAGGACACATCCTTCTCATGCTAAGGGAGCATTACACCGTAATGCCACAGGTTCCAGAGGAGGATCTCAAAGGGCTATTTGTGACGGCAAAGCTGCTTTCCAATGCCCTTCTTCGGGCGCTGGAGGTGAAAGGGACAAACATACTGGTCGCAAATGGCCCTGCAGCAGGACAGAAGGCGCAGCACTTCATGATTCACGTCATCCCGAGAAGCGAGGGAGACGGCATATCCTTTGTAATACCACAGCAGGAATTGAACCAGAAGCAGCTTGATGCTCTGGCAGAGCGGCTCCGAGAGAGGATGGGTACCAGGGAGGCCCTTGCATCACAAAAGCAGGTGTATGTGCCGCAGAAAAAGAAGGAAGAGGCAAAGCCTGCCGCTGCTGAGCCCCCGCTGGATGATAAGCCCGTAGCAGGCCCACCTGAGCGTCAGCAGGAAGAAAAGCCAGAAGAGGGCATACTTGAAGACACAGGCCAGAAAAAAGGAGGAGGAAATCTTGACGATATTGCAGATTTCCTTGCCAAAAATGGCTGACAACTGCATCCTGTGCGGCATCGTTGATGGGGCAATCCCGTCAAAGAAAGTGTATGAGGACGACGAAATAATGGCAGTCCTTGACCTCAACGGCGCTGCGCCTGGGCACACGTTTGTCTTTCCCAAGAAGCATCATACTATCATTGAGCAGGTTCCTAACGCGCTTGTGGGAAAGCTGTTCGCCATGGCGAACAAGGTTTCAACATCCATTTTTGAGTCACTTGACATCCAGGGAACCAATATATTCCTCGCTAATGGCATCACTGCAGGACAACTGGTGCCCCATGCCATGCTGCAGGTCATTCCACGCAGAGAGGGAGACAACGTAAAGCTCTCATGGGAGCCAAGGCAGCTGACCGAAGAGGAGATGTCAACGGTTGAGCTCAAGGTGAAAGAAGTGGTTGATTCCATGCCCCTTCCGGGAGCGGCGCAATCAGGCCAGAAGCAAAAGCCTAAAAGCGGCGGCGAAGTCATTGCTGATGAGGAGAATTACCTGGTGAACCAGCTAAAGAGGATACCATGATACGCGCAGTGCTTTTTGATCTGGACAATACGCTTATAGACTTCATGAAGATGAAGCGTATGAGCTGCGAGGCGGCAGTGTCTGCAATGATAGATGCGGGCCTTGGCATAGAGAAAGAGAGGGCGATGGAGGAGCTGTTCAGGCTATATGATATGTATGGCCTTGAGGAGCCACTCATATTCCAGAAATTCCTGAAGGCGACGAAACTTCAGGTGGACTATCGCATCATCGCAAGCGGCGTTGTTGCCTATCGGAGAGTCCGTGCAGGATTCCTTGAGCCCTATCCCCATGTCTATCGGACGCTCCTTGAGCTTAAGCAAAGGGGGCTGAAGCTTGCAATAGTTACCGATGCTCCGCAGCTGAAGGCGTGGATACGGCTCACGGCAATGAAGCTTGCTGACTTCTTTGATGTTGTCATCACCTTCAATGACACACAGGAGCTTAAGCCTTCGCGAAAGCCCTTTGAGAAGGCGATAGAGGCGCTTGGAGCAGCGGCTAGCGAATGCCTGATGGTTGGTGACTGGCCGGCGCGTGACATCAAGGGAGCAAAACTCTTAGGGATGCAGACGGCATTTGCGCGCTACGGAAACCCTTCAGTGAAGGCGAGCGGCGCTGACCATGACCTTTCTGACGTTTCGGAACTGCTGGGCATCATAGAGAAAACGTCAAAAAAATCCGCCGAGAGCGAAGCTTTATACCAGCGAATCTGAAGTAACAGCAACAAAAGAAAACACCCCCTGGCTGCGTTCCTCATGGCTCATACACGCCATTTTTCTCTTCAACATCAATCACTTTCTTTTTGTGCGTCTTCTTCTTCTGTTTCGCCTCCTCTTTTTTTTTCTTTCTGGGGAACAGCGATGAAGCCAATGTCTGCAGAAGCGCAGCGCCTCCACCGACGAGAGAAATAATGCCAATGATAATACTGAAGATAAACAGGATAGCCCCTATGATGATCAGTGGTATCCCGATGAGCGCGAAGATGAGCGTGACGCTAAGCACAATGCCAATGATGACCATGATGACTGAAGCTAAGAAGAGCGCAAGGGGTAGAAGTATGCCGCTTTTCAGAATGATTCGCATGATTCCCTGTTAATCATCTGCTCTTTTAATGTGTTATGACAACTTCTGCATCGTCACTTCTGACATGGTTTGATGAGAAAAAGAGAAAATAAAAAAAATCAAAGATGAAAAAAAAGAAGAAATTATCTCTTCTTCTTTGCGGCCTTCTTCTTGCCTGCTTTCTTTTTAGCAGCTTTCTTTTTTGCTGGCATTGTTATTTACCTCCTTTTTTTGCACCGGATTTCTTGCCGCCACGGGCCATCTTGGCTCTGGCGATGTTACCCTTCTTGTCGATAAAGTACAGGTAACCTGTCTCTCTCTTGACGCCTGCCTTGACCAGCGCCTCCTGCTTCTTGCTTGACTTCTGCCCTGCTCGTGCCATGGGGACACGTGCAGCATTTCCTTTCTTGTCGACAAAATAGAGGTAGCCTGGCTCCCTCTTAATGCCACACTTCACTAACACTTCTGCCATTTTGGTTTAGCACCCCTTTTAGTTGTTTGCAATCACTGCACACCTTGTTGTGAGCGTATGTGCAAATATGAATACAACCATTGAAGAACTCAGCCCTGCATTGCCGAACATTTCTGATGAATTATTTGCCATTATCCTTTCGCTTGCTCTCGCTCTCGTCGGTTCCCGACGGTGATGTTATGCATTCCCGAGAAGCTAGTATAAAAAACTTTCGCATTTATACCGTCGGAAAATCCATTTGCTCGTCGCCATGGTCACTGCTTCAATGCTTTTGCAAGCTCCGCTGCTGCCTTCCTCATGTCGGGCGCATCATAGATGCCTCTTCCGACGATGGCATGCCACCGCCTGCCTGCGGCTTTTGCTGCCTTGGCGGCTGAGCCGCCCTGCGCAACAAGGCCTGGCGAGTAGAACGTAGGAGAAATTCCGCAGGATTCAATAATTCTCTTGTAGTGAGCAATGCGCTCTGGCTTGTTGCCTGGAACGACAAAGTCGGCCACGCCAAGCTTTGCAGCAAGGCTGTACATTTTTTCAGGAGCATCATCGCTGACGAAGCCGCCGTCTTTTGCCAGATACGCCTTATGGGTCATCTCTCCTCCGACTATGACTGGCATGTTTTCTTCCTTTGCTGCTGCAACCCATGCTTTCAGGGTCTCAGGGCCCATTGCAGGAAAAAGGATGACTGCATCAGCGCCAGCACAGGCTCGCATGAATCCTGCTCCGACATCAGGGATGTCCGTCGCTGCCTTCTGATGGTCGTAGATGATGGGCTTGCCAGAAAGCATGCGAATGGTATTGATTACCGCTTTCATGCCGAACGGGATGACTAAGGTGAATCCTATCTTGTAGCCGCCAATCTCCTCAATGTCACCCGTGGCCTCAACTAACTCTTTGAGCCTTTCAAGAGAATCAACGTCGCAGGAGGGGATGATGCTCCTGTCACTTGGAATGATTGCCATGCTTCTATTCTTCTTTCTGGGAGAGATAGCTCATGACCTGGTCATATCTCTCCTGATCGACAACTCCTTCCCCATGCATATAGGCAAGCAGATCCTTCAGGCTGACAAGGGCATGCAGGGATATGCCTTCTGCTTCAAGCATCTCGCTTCCTCCCTGATTACGGTCAAGGACCACGGCAACGTCTTTCACCTGGCCCCCTGCCTCCTTGAGCCCGTCTATGAACCTGAACTTTGAACCTCCGTTTGTGATGATATCATCTATCAGGACAACTTTCTTGCCCTGCTCAAGGACTCCTTCAATCATGCTTCCTGTACCGTAGCCTTTTGGCCTTCTCCTGACATAGACCATGGGAAGACCCGTCTTGATTGCAATTGCTGTTGCTAGAGGAATCCCCGCAGTCTCAGCCCCTGCAACAACATCTACATCAAGGCCACTCACCAGCTTTCCGAATGCATCCATTATGCTCCCGAACTCTTTTGGGTAGGAAGGTAGGATCCTTAAGTCTATGTATATTGGGCTTATCCTTCCTGATGCAAGCTTGAATATTCCGAACTTGACCGCATTGACATCCACCAATGCCTTCATGACTGCCTTATTCATTGCAGACCACCGCCTTTCCCTTAATGTCATTGAACTTTCCCTCATCATATATAATGTTTCCGCCAACCATGGTCTTTATAGGCCATCCCTTAAGCTTCAGGCCCGCAAAGGGGCTCCAGCCGCATTTGGTTTGCAGCTCCTGGTTTCGCACTTCTCTTGTCATTTCCATGTCGACAAAGACCATATCTGCGTCAAAGCCTTCCTCGACTTTCCCTTTGTTGAGTTTGAGTATCCTTGCAGGGTTCTCGCACATAAGCTCAACGGCTTTCTTCAGGGTGATTCTCTTCTCATGCACGGTATTAAGCATGAGGGGAAGTGAGGTCTCAAGCCCAGGGACGCCGTAGGGTGGATGCTCGCTCTTTTTTTCCTCAATGGTATGGGGAGCGTGGTCAGTGCCTATCGTTGTGATAATGCCTGAGTCAATCCCTTTCCACAGCGCATCAACATCCTCCTTTGATTTGAGGGGAGGCTTCATCACCTGGAATCCTCCTTTCACGTCGTCTTTGGTGAGGAAAAGGTGGTGTGGCGTCACCTCGGCTAAGATGTTTGCCCTCTTGTACTTTGCTATCACCTCAAGCTCGGCCCTTTCTGAAATATGGCAGAGGTAGAGGAGTTTCTTTTTGCTATCAATACTTCTGAAGAGCGTGATGATCTTCTCGACTGAGCCGCCTTCAGCATGCACCGCAATCCTGTCTGCTGCTTCGCAGATTGCCTTCAGGCTCTCGTCTTTGTCGAAGAGGAGGTTTCCCGTTGTCTCGTTCATGTATATCTTGACAAAGCCAATCCTCTTGTTCACCTTGCGTATCTCTTCGGCATTGTTTGGCGTTGCACAGAAATGATGGCCTATGTTGATAATGCACTTTTTTGCCAATTGCTCCTTTTGAGTGAGATATTCCTCCTTTGTTGTGGGTGGCCTGGTGTTTGGCATGTCAAACATTGTTGTAACCCCTCCGGCTGCTGCCGCCCGTGAGCCCGTCAGGAAATCTTCCTTGTGGGTGTCGCCAGGCTCCCTGAGATGGACGTGAAGGTCAATTATTCCAGGAAGGATGAGGAGGCCTTTGGCGTCAATGATAGTATCAACTGTCGGCCTCTCATCTGTCACTGCCCGTATCCTGTCATTCTCAATGAGGATATTCTTCTCATGTACCTTGCCTTGGGAGAATACCCTGCCGTTGATGATAAGGATTGATTTCATTGATGGGAAAAGGGCGGGTGGAGGATATTTAAAGTTTGTTGTAGGGCATAGTGCACTTTGAAATTCCAAGGGGGAAAAGAAAAGTGAAGAGAACTTTGAAAAAGTAC
>DUKR01000045.1 GCA_013329175.1 Candidatus Woesearchaeota archaeon | reverse complement strand
GTTTCTGGCCATGCGACAGGGCCGCGGGCATCAACAGGCTGAACTATTTCCGAAAAATTAGCATACCTCCTCTTCATGACTACATTGGGCAGGAGCGTGAGGGAAGAAACAATAGGGAAAATCACCCGAGAAAAAAAGGCAATAGCACTCCGCTCCCCGTTTCAACGGGCAATGAGTAACTTCATCCCTTTCGTTTCAGGTCATCATGCTCTTGGTGACTCCGAGGGGGAAAAAGGCTTCACTCGCGCTGCGCCGAGGGCTACAGATGAAAAACCATAAGAAAAAAAGAAAAAATACTATCTCCTCTTCTTTACAGCAGGAGCAGATTTAGGCGCAGGATCCTCGCCGCATGAGCACTTCTGGCAGTCCTTGCAGCTTGCGCTTGCAATGCCTACCAGCCCAAGCAACAAGAAAACAACGGTATACCACGACAGGTCAAAAAATTTCCAGAACCCAATATCCACAAGCAGGAACAGGATGCCTGCAACCAGCACAAGAACTCCCGTAATCTTCGAACATTTGCTGCACATCATGGAACAATCACCTCAGTTTGATGGTTATCCCTTCACTGGATGCTTCTCTATATTAATGTTATCATCTTTTAAGCTTCATCCAAAAAATCCTTTTTTACTCTCATCACTTCGCAATCCATTCATTCTTGGCGGCAGACGGCCATTTTGCGAAAGGCAAAATGTCCTACGGGGAGCCCGAAGGGCGCGTCCCCACCCCGCCTGCGCCATGAATGGATTGCTTCGTTCTACCGTTTTCTTTATTTTTTGGATGAAGCCCATCTTTTAGCCGTCACCCCTCTGGGTTCCCACAAGGTATTGGTAAATAGCCACTCTCAGCGGATTTTTTCGGTTTTTCTTCGCTTTTATTCACGATTGTTATCTAAAACCAAAGCTATAAATAGCGCACGCTGACTCGCTGTTCCTTATGAAGGACATCGTCGTGAAAGGAGCAAGAGAGCATAACCTGAAAAACATAACGGTGGCAATCCCAAGGGATAAGCTGACGGTCATCACAGGGCTTTCAGGCTCTGGAAAATCTACTTTGGCGTTTGATACCCTGTATGCCGAAGGGCAGCGGCGGTATGTCGAGTCTCTGTCAGCCTATGCCAGGCAATTCTTAGGGCTGATGAGCAAGCCAGATGTTGATTCCATAGAAGGGCTTTCCCCTGCCATCTCCATTGAGCAGAAAACGACGTCGAAGAATCCAAGGTCCACTGTGGGAACTGTGACTGAGATTTATGACTACCTTCGATTGCTGTTTGCACGCATTGGCACTGCACACTGCCCGAAACACGGGGTGAAGATATCTGCCCAGACTCCGCAAAAGATAGCTGAGCAAATAGGAGAGCAATTTAGCGGTTCTGTCATCATCCTTGCTCCCCTCATCAGGCAAAAAAAGGGGACGTATGAGCAATTGCTCAGTGATTTGCATAAGGATGGATTTGCACGGGCACGGGTGAATAAGCAGATGGTGCGAACCGATGACAAAGTGAGCCTTGAGCGCTACAGGAAGCATGACATCGAGATAGTGATTGACAGGATGGAGGTGTCTGATGCCTCTCGCCTTGCCCAGGCCGTTGAGCTTGCCGCAGCAAAGGCTGATGGCCTTGTCATAGCCTATGAGCCTGACTCCCAGAAGGAGCGGCTGTTCTCGTCAAGGCTTGGCTGCCCGCATTGCGATTTCACGCTTGAGGAGCTGCAGCCCCGCATGTTTTCTTTCAATTCGCCGTTTGGAGCTTGCGAGAGCTGCTCTGGCTTAGGCATCAAGATGGAATTTGAGCCTGAGCTTATCATTCCAGACAGGTCAAAGTCAATAGCTGACGGCGCTGTTGCCATCTACAGAAACGCAATAGACGGCTGGAGAGGGCAGTATCTTGGGACAGTTGCCAGGCATTTTGGATTTGACGTATTCACCCCTCTTAAGGATGCCACGAAGAGGCAATGGGACGCGCTCATGCACGGGAGCGATGAGGCCATACAGTTCAGGCTTTCGATGAAAGGGGGTGACGCCAACTGGTCGCACAAGGGGAGGTGGGAAGGCCTCATCCCGCAGTCTGAGCGGCTGTACAAGCAGACTGAGTCAGAGTACAGAAGGCGTGAGCTTGAGAAGTTCATGCGGGTATCTTCCTGCCCTGCCTGCAAAGGAAAGAGGCTCTCTGCAGCAGCGCTTGCAGTGAAAATCCAGGAAAAGAACATCATTGAGGTGACTGATTTTTCTGTAAAGGAATGCACCGCTTTTTTCTCGTCGCTGGCATTAACAAAGAAAGAGGAGGAGATAGCAAAACAGGTTATTAAGGAAATCCGTGCCAGGCTTGATTTTCTTGAAAAGGTGGGGCTAGGGTATCTTACCCTCTCCAGAAACTCTGGCACACTGAGCGGAGGCGAAGGGCAGAGAATAAGGCTTGCGACGCAGATTGGCGCGAATCTCATGGGCGTGCTGTACATCCTGGATGAGCCTTCCATTGGCCTTCACCAGCGGGACAACGCCAAACTCATCAATACGCTGCACAGGCTGCGTGACCTGGGGAATACCCTTGTCGTCGTGGAGCACGATGAAGACACCATCAGGTCGGCTGATTATGTAGTTGACATGGGGCCAGGAGCAGGCATCCATGGCGGACAGGTCGTTTCCTGCGGAACTCCTCAGCAGATTGCAGCTGACAAAAAGTCGCTTACAGGGCAGTATCTTGCAGGCAGGGAATTCATCCACGTTCCTCAACAGCGGCGAAAGCCCAAGGGCTTTATTGAGATTCTTTGCGCTGCTGAGCATAACCTGAAGAATATTGATGTGAAAATCCCTCTAGGTGTCATTGCAATGATTACAGGGGTTTCAGGCTCAGGGAAGTCCACGCTAATCTATGAGATACTCTACAAGGCGATGATGCAGAAGCTGCATGGCTCCAGGGAGAGGCCAGGAAAGCACGCAAAGCTTACTACTTCTGATATTGATAAGGTCATTGTGATTGACCAGAGCCCTATTGGAAAGACGCCGCGCTCAAATCCTGCGACCTATACCAAGGTGTTTGATGACATACGCTCCATCTTTTCCCAGACTGAAGGGGCAAAGGTGCATGGGTTTAAGCCAGGCAGATTCTCGTTCAACGTTCCAGGAGGGAGGTGTGAGGCCTGCCAGGGCGACGGGCTCATCAAGATTGAGATGAACTTTCTGCCTGATGTCTATGTGCAATGCGAAGAATGCAAAGGGAAGCGGTACAACCATGAGACGCTCTCTGTCCATTATAAGGGCAGATCCATTGCTGACGTGCTTGACATGAGCATTGAAGAGGCTTTGGCAATATTTAGTAATGTTCCTTCCATAAAGTCGAAATTGCAGATGCTCTCTAAGGTGGGGCTTGAATATGTCAAGGTAGGGCAAAGCTCCACCACGCTGTCCGGCGGAGAAGCGCAGAGAATCAAACTGACGCGGGAACTGGCAAAGAGGGGGACGGGAAAAACCCTATACCTTCTTGACGAGCCGACAACCGGCCTGCATTTCCATGATGTGAAGAAGCTGATTGCAGTCCTGCAGGAATTAGTGAATAAGGAAAACACGGTTGTTGTTATAGAGCACAATCTTGACATGATTAAGTCTGCTGATTACCTTCTTGATTTAGGGCCTGAGGGCGGAGATGCTGGCGGAGAGGTCGTAGCTTTTGGGACGCCTGAGGAGGTTGCTGCTAGCAGGAAGAGCTATACCGGGCAATTTCTGAAGAAGATGCTTTCTTCATAAGCTGATAGCAAGAGTAGGTGGAAAAAGAGCAAAGTGATTCTAGAGGGAGTTTCCTACAGCCAGCAATGCCTTTTTGTTAAATGGCCGCTGCCTTGAAAAAAGCCATACCTCGGATTTTTTGTGTATCTGCCTGCTGCAGATTTCGCAATTGATCTTCATTTCTTTTGCTTAGCCTTTCACCATCACCACACCTGTGCCGTACACCAAGATCTCTGCAGCCTGCTGACCGACCTGTGACGTCATGAATCTAACGCTGATGATGGCATTTGCTTTCATCTTCTCAGCGTCAGCAAGCATCCTGCTTATTGCCTGCTCACGTGTCTCTTCGAGGAGCTTTGAGTATTCCGTTATCTCTCCACCAAAGATGTTCCTGAGCCCTGCAATGATGTCAGCGCCTATCCATTTGGCTCTTACTGAGCTTCCCCTTACAGGGCCAAGCGTCTGCTGTACTTTGTATCCTGCAATGGTGTCTGTTGTCACCCACATCATTTTGTTCTGCCTCCTTTTTTTGTGACCGGTTCAATGGTGTTTTTCTCCTTTCCTACGTAATTCGTGTCCAGATGGTATTCCTCTTTGAGGTTCTCTTTCCCCCACATGTATGCGCCAAGGATGCCTCCAAGGGTTGCACAGGTAATGAACGCAACTAGTGAGATTATCCCTACGAGCAGGGTTATCACGCTGCTTATAGCAATGCCTATAAAGAGGCCAAGCGTTACGGAGAGGATGGCTCCGGATGTGAACAGAATTGCTGCAAGCACGACAAGCCAGCCTACGATGCCTGCACAGAAGCCCAGAAACGCGCCTTGCCCTAGTGAAACTGCCTCTTTAGCATCGCGCTTGTAGGTGAAGACTGCTACAAGGCCACCAAGGACTATCCAGATACCAAAGAAAATATTGTAGAATGCAATGAAGGGGATGATGGAGAGGATGCCTGCTGTCAGACCTCCAATGAGGATTGCGGTTGGCCGTGATGGCATGGATACTTTTTTTCTGTATCAGTATTTATATCTTTCTTAGGGGTTGTTTCTTAGGGGTTGTAAATACTTCACCCTTTCACCATCCTGAAAAAGCCCTGCCGGGGAGGAAGGAAGCAGGCTCGCGGAGTGTTGGCATTCCCTAAAAGCTCATCAGAAAAAAAGGCAATAGCTATGCTTTCCTCACATCAACTTTCAATGCGTAACTTCATCTCTTTCGTTTCAGGCAATCCTCTCATTGCACATTCCGACTGGGGAAAAGAAAGATGAAGAAAGAAAAGAAGAAAAAAGGTGAAGGAAAAGAAGTGATAACAAAAAAGGATCTGGCTGCGCTTGCTGGCAAGGGCAT
>DUKR01000098.1 GCA_013329175.1 Candidatus Woesearchaeota archaeon | reverse complement strand
CAGTAGCGTCGCTTTTGGCAAGGTGGCCGTAGGTAATGCCCTTTTTTAGGGAATGCACTTTTTCCTGGATTGATGCCCTTCGCACGCTACAAAGAGGCAGGAATTTCATAAAGGTGAAGTACTACCATCCAACCCCAAGACTTAAATAGTCAAGGGTGCAGGAAACGTGTTGAGGTGGTACCATGGCTTGCTTTATTGTTCCTTCAACTTTGGCGCTGGTGACGACTTGTTTTCGGAAGAGGATTTCTCAGGAATGGCACATCAACTGGCTCAACACCCTGACATGGGGAGGGGCAGCAGGGCTTGCTATAGAGCACATCGCCCATCAGGAGATTGTGCCATGGTTTCCCTTCTTGTCAGCCGTGAGCAATCCAACTGATGCTCTGGCAATGCTCAAAGAGATGGCATCTGTGGGAATTCCTATGACTCTTGCTCTGGTTGCTGCATGGCTTGTCATGGTGGTTGTCTATGAACATGCCATCGCCGCAAAAAAAGCTGCACGTGTGGCGGCGAGATAGGAGGTGCCTGCCATGTGGCTGATAGTTTCAGGGATTGCAGCGGTAAATGCGACGGTGCTCCATATCCTGCTAAGGCAATACAGGCAGCGGCTCAGGCTTGGCCTTTTGGCTCTCATGCTCTGGGGAATGTTCATCATGGTGCTTGTTGATCATTCTGCAGCATTCATGGTTGGCGAACCGTTTATACAGGTGACAACAGGCGGGCTGATAGCTAGCGGAGCCGTGCTTGGCATGGTGATGCTCATCCTGGTTATAGGAATATGGCTTACTGTCATCCTCCTCTCGCCTCAGGGGAGATCGGGCAATGTGAACAGGGAAAAAATCATGCAGGAGTTGTGAGCAATCTCCAAAAACAGAGAGAAGTCGCTACGCTGATGAGCCCCTGCAAACCTTTTTATACGGGCATTTTGCAATAGCCTTGGATGAAAAAGGCTATATTCTTTGATTTGGATGGCACAATCGCTGACAGCATCCAGATTGGCATTGAGTGTGCCAATGATATCGCAAAAAAGTACGGCATTGACCATACCATAGACTTCTCAAGGCTGAGGGAGTCAAGCACAAGGAAGATAGTCAGGGAAGACCTCCAGCTGTCCCTTTTCCAGATAGCTAAATACCTTTCCAAGGGAAGGCGGCTCATGAGGGCAAAGGCTGGAGATATCAGGGTATTCCCAGGAATCAAAAGCGTTCTAAAGCGATTGGGCAGGCGCTATGAGATAGTTATCGTCACCTCAAACCTCAAGAAGACTGCTCAGTTGATACTTTCTAATGCAGGGATTGACATTGTCACGAAGGTCTATGCCGGCAGGGCTCTCTTTGGCAAGCACAAGATGATACGAAAGGCCTTGCGCAAGATGAGGCTCAGGCCAGCGGATGTCATCTATGTAGGTGATGAGGTGCGCGATGTTGAGGCGTGCAGGAAGGTGCATGTTCAGGTGATTGCCGTGTCGTGGGGATACAATTCACGCAAGGTGCTTGAGAAGGCAGAGCCTGACATCATTGTGGACAAGCCTTCCGCGCTTATCAGAGCAATCAGCTGTTTGGACAGGTGAATCAAACGTCATACTGCGCCGCGGGAGCGTGCTATGATTAATTTCTTGCTTTGGTAATACTGCACTCTCCTGAAAAGCTCCATCAGGAGGAAGGAGGCAGGCTCGTGGGGGGCGTGCATTCCCCCAAAGCATCATTAGAGAAAAGGCATTAGCCATGCCTCCCATCGCTTCCACAGCCAACGAATAACTTCATCCCTTTTGTTTCAGGCAATCCTCTCATTGCACTTTCCGACGGGGGAAAAGAAAAGTGAAGAAAAAGAA
The DNA here is from genome assembly GCA_013329175.1 of Candidatus Woesearchaeota archaeon. Classification (GTDB taxonomy): domain Archaea; phylum Nanobdellota; class Nanobdellia; order Woesearchaeales; family UBA11716; genus UBA11716; species UBA11716 sp9638u. Next base: position 4,498 of record DUKR01000098.1, on the reverse strand, counting down.
GTAAAAACAAAAAAGGCTCGGGCTGCCGCTTGCTGGCAATGGCATGTGTTGCAGCCATCGCCTCAGTATTGAGCGCTGCACCGTCGGGCATGGAGGATGGGCGCTGGCAGCAGTGCACGACGGAAATTTCATCATCAACATTTGCTGCAAAACAAGAATGAAAGAAAAACAAAGTGCTCGGATAAGAAAGAAGCCGTAGGCAATGAGCTTTTAGGGAATGCCCTTTTTAGGGAATAATGCCAAGCGCACGCTACAATTGAGGCAGGCAGATTCAACAAGCTGAAGTAGTACGTTGCGCAGCAAGGGAAAAGGAGCGAAGCAGCACACATCAGAACGCACTCGTTATCCTCTTTGCCCCCTCATTGATGGCAAGGACTGCTCCCAAGAACTTCTCAATCACATAGGCATTTGAGCGCGTATGGCCAGTAATCTCGGAGGTACTGAATGAGCCGCCAAAAATGGCTATCCATGGCAGAAGATTATCAGCCAAGTGTGAGTCAACTGGTGCGCCTGAATCTATCTCCCCTATCAGGGAAAGCGCTGCTTCCTTTCCCACAACCTCAGCCATCCTGCCCTTCTCACCAAGAGCATCTGAGCCCAGGCGCGTAGGGTTCAGCGGATGGATGTAATCCTCATCCTTTGAGAAAACAGCCCACAGTGTGATGCCTGAACCAGGGGATGCCGCATATGCATACGTCTCTTCAATGACAACGGGGCAGGAAAATACCTCTTTCAGCGTCTTCCTTGCGGAATCGGCCTGGCGCTCAGCAACCCTCCCCTTTGCCAGATGCGACGACGCATGAGAAACGCCTCTGATATGCAGAAGCCTTTGCTGCTCAAGCAATTCCTTTCGGAGATTTAGCTTGCGCAGGGTCATGATGGATTCTATCCCCATCTTGCCCTCAGTGAGGGGATATCTTGGAGCGACAGCAAGCTCAACCTTTCCCCCTCCCCTCGGGAAGTACCCTCTGGAGCATATCTTCATGCCAAATGATGCATAGCATTGCAATTGCGGCAGGACAACCTCTTTCAGATAGTCACAGGGCATCGCCCATCTCACCTCTGTCCCACCAATCAGGGTCATCTTCACTTTTTTCTGTGAAAAAGCAGCAGGAAGCAATAATGACTGCAAAAGCAGAGTGACTGAGCCTGCAGTCTCTATATCAATAGTGATATCTTTTCCCCTCAGGAGGCCAGGCACAAAGGTAATTTCACCTGAGCCTAAGTAAGCGTCAGTAGCCTTTGCACTGCACAATTCCTGCAGTGCCCTAATGCAGTGCAGGTGCTGGCTCTTCAGTCCTGGCTTTTCCCTTCCCTTGCGTATGTCGTGGGCAGTGAATCCCTTTCCTGTCAGCGCTGAGAGGGCTAGCGCTGTTCGGATGATTGCCCCTCCCCCTTCACCAAAATTTCCGTCTATCTCAATGAGTTCCTGTGCCATGGCTACCGCAATGATGCTCTTTTATTTCTCTCTTAAGGCATTGTGTGGATAAAAAATCCACACTAAAAATATTGCTATTGCTGGACCAATAATAATCCTCAAAAGTCCGAATTCATTCAAACGCACAAGACCCAAAAATGCAGTAATAATACTGCTTAATATAAATGCAGCAGCAAAATCCATCTTTTTAATATAAGCAAGAATCAATCCAACCAACATATTAACTGCCACTAATACAAACCAAATGATTATAACATAAAAGTAAAAGTGATCTAAATCCTTTTTTATGGCTTGAAAAATATTCGGAAGAATCCATGCTAGCAGTAAAATTCCAAGATTAATCCCAAGAATCGGGAGTATTAATTTTGGTTTGTACTCAAGCCCGTTGCGCTTATTCTCTGTTGTGGCAGAATTACCCCCTCTTTTGGTCCCCGATGGCTTACTTAGGATTGGCATAACATCACTGAGTCCAATGATTTACTGAGGCTTATAAAGTAGTGAATAAAAACAAAAAAACAACTAAATAATCTCACCAATATCAACCTCGTCAGACCCAACAACATCAATGTCATCGCCGGCATCTTCTGCAGGCTGCTCTTCATCAACTACGGCAGCATCGGGGTCAGCGACAACTGCATCCTGAGGCAATGAGCCGCCTGTGTCAGCAGGCTCAGCCTGCTGCTGTGCGCATCCTGCTAAAGTTGCTAAAGTGACAAGGAGCAAAAAAACTGCAATACCGGCTGTTTTCATGAGGCCACCTCCGTGGCAGAAACATCTTCTGAGCTTTCTTCATCTTCTGAATTCGCTTCATTTTCAACTGAGCTGTCATCTGTGCCTTTCCGCACTTCTATGCGCTCCTCAACCCTATCCTTGATTCTGGCATTGCCTGCCTCAATCCTCTGCTCAACGCGCTCCTTGATTTTATCTTCTCTTGCCTCAATTCGCTTCTCAATAGCCAGAGTATTGCCTGCGGCCTTTACCTTTAGCCGCTCCTTTGCTTTGGCCCGGAATTCAGCACGGAGCTCCTTGGCTTTTTCTTTTGTGATTTCATCGCTTGCTGCCTGCACACGGATGCGCTCAACGGCAGTTATAAGTCCTTGCGCATCTGCAGCAGTAATCCCCTTTTCAGAAAGCCTTTGCTTGATGTCTTTTAGCTTTTCCCTTGCTGCCTTCAGGTTGTGATATGCCCTGACCTTCTTCTCTTGCCGCATTTCTTTCAGGGCATCCTTCTTCTCGTCAACAGCCTGCCTGACACGCTCTCGTACTTTTGCCAGCTCTTCTTCAGTCAGGAGTGCGTGAGCCTTGTCCCTGAACTCCTGCGTAAGCCGCCTGATCTTTACAACAGCATCGGCAAACTCCTGCCCGGTAAGCTCCTGCTCTTTAATATCAGCAATAAGGGCGATGATTTGGTCTTTAATTGCAGAAAGCTCAGAGGTATCTTTTCCATTTTCCTCAAGGTATGCGATAACCTCTTCGCTTGCGATGCCTACAATCCTCAACTTGAATTTCAACTGGAGGTTCCTTGCGTACTGCCCTGTTCCGATGGTATCGTCAATTGCCTGTACCTCAGTCTCTTCTTCTGCAGTAAGTTCAGCCCCCTGGGCCAACTCCTCATCAGTCTCTATTTCCGCCTCGATTTCATCCTCAACATCTTCGGAAGAGACACTACTTTCATCATCATCAGTTTCTGCTACAGTTTCGGAATCTGCGGCATTTTCACCTATAGCTTCATCCGTGGCACTTTCCTCTGCAATGACTGCAAACGAACTTACCAGAAGGAGCAACAACAATAAGTAAAACAATACTGTTTTCATAGGAATCAACCTCCTTTTTTTACGGTTTCCAGCATCAGTTTCATCTGCCTGAATTTGAAGATGAGAAAGATGCTATAGACGACAATGAACAGGAATATCGCGATGACCAGAGGCTCTGCCCTGCCAGGAGCAAACTGCTCGCCTGAGATAGTCCCAGCGCTTCGAAGGATGATGTTGGCATAATACCCAAATGCAGCAAGAAGCGGCAAGCCAAGGACAAGCCCCTCGGTCCAGACCTGCTGCTCTATCCTTCGCGGGTCAATTCTGGTTGAGCCGATAATCTCATCCATCCGCACCAGATGCTCATGCGCTTTTGCCTGCATGATAGAGACCTTCTTATTAGAGGCCTTCTTATGGGAGCGCGCTGCTGCTCGTGAGTGAGCCTTTCTTGTGGCAGCGCTTTTTTTTGCTGTCCTTTTTTGGGGTGCCATCTTTTTTTCTCGGGGCAGAAGATATAAAAATCTTTTGTTATAGGGTAACACTTCACACTCCATGACACGATTTTTCTGATATCTCTCTTTAATCGGAGAGAAGCTTAAGGAAGAAGAAGGAGCATGCAGCGCACCATGCTCAAAACCAGAATAAAATTCATCCTGCTCAAAAAAGGGATGAAGTATCAGCAGGCTGGGCAAGTATTATAAAATCGTAGGGCGAATACCCACTGATTTATCTGTGGGATGAAGCCCGTCGTCTCCTTCTAGTGTTTGTACAAGAAACGGAAGCAGTAAACACGTTTAATATACTTTCTGTTCTTTCTGGCTCGTTAGAGCAATCAAGAACAAGTATCGAGGGGACAATTTTAGTTAGTCGTTTCGTGGGGGGGGCGTGTTTTTGTTTCTTTTTCTGAAAAAGAAGATTAGTGTTTTCTATCATCACTGGAAAATGGCCCGAAAACTTTATATAGTAGCTCAATTATATACATTTGTATTCATTTGAGGGGTTGATTATGGGACAAAAAAATGTGACATTAAGTCTTGATGAAGATACTTACGAAAAATATAAAGAATTTTGCAAGAAAAATGCAGTAGCATTATCAAGAAGCATAGAAGTATTTATGGAAGACAAAACAAAAAAAGGGGAAAAAATGAGCCAAGCACTTTTGTCTTTAGGTCAAGCATCGCAATGGGCAAGCGATTATTTAGATAGACCTGTAACCACTTCTAACATAAGTTATCTTATCCAATATGCAAAAATTAAAAAGTACCTTGATGGAGGAAAAAAAATAAAATTGAACCTCATACGGACT
>DUKR01000026.1:16564-18392 GCA_013329175.1 Candidatus Woesearchaeota archaeon | reverse complement strand
ATTGCTCTTGAAAATTCCGTCGTACTCTGCATTGTCGCCCATCCTTCAACCACGCAGGTAGCAGCGCGCTACACTGCGGCAATGGCCTGCTGGCCAACTGAGGCTTTTTTTTGTTTACCTCCGTCGGAAAGTGCAATGATAGGATTGCCAGAATAGAAAAGAATGAAGTTACACATTGACTGTGGAAGTGATGAGAGGCATGGCTAATGCCTTTTTTCTAATGAGCTTTTGGGGGAATGCCCGCCCCCATGAAACTGCCTCCGAATTCCATCAAAGCTTGCCGCTCATGGCTATCCTGATCGCTTTTCAGGAGAGTGAATTGTTGCCATTCTGCAGCTCGGCTTGGTAATGCTCCTTCACGTAGGCATCAATCATCTTCTTGAAATCAGCTATCCGTGACTCGCCTCTGAGCCTGGCATAGGGCCTGCCATCAACAAACACAGGTGATAATGGATCCTCGCCAACTCCTGGTAGTGAAAGCCCTATGTTGGCGTGCCTGCTCTCGCCTGGACCATTTACCACACAGCCCATTACCGCTACCGTCATGCTCTCAAAGCCCGAGTATCCTGCCTTTTTCCACTCAGGAGCCATGGCTTGCAGATATGCGCTTATCTCTTTTGCTATGCTCTGAAAAAGTGTTGAGCTCGTCCTTCCGCAGCCAGGGCAGCTGGTGACTTGTGGCATGAATGAGCGTATGCCGTTGGCCTGCAGAATCTGCTGTGCTGCTTTCACTTCCTCTGTTCGTGAACTCTCAGGTGTAGGGGTAAGGGAGACGCGAATCGTATCACCTATACCCTGCTGCAACAGCCCTGAGAGCGCAGCAGCGGAGGATATGGTGCCTTTTGCTCCAATCCCTGCTTCTGTTAAGCCAAGATGCAGCGCGTAATCAGTCTTTTCAGCAAGCATCCTGTAGGAAGCGACCATCTGAGGCACGTTAGAGACCTTGACTGAAAGCACCAGCCTGTTTTTTCCCAAGCCGAATTGCTCAGCCTTCTTTGCTGACTCAATTGCTGATGCGACCATGGCATCCACAAGGATGGCATCTGCCGATTTTCTTTCAGCCGCAGGCTTTTTCGTGTTCTCATCCATAAGCCTGCTCAATACCTCCTGGTCGAGACTTCCTGCATTGACGCCGATTCTCACAGGCTTCCTGTTGTCTATAGCGCAGCCTATCATCAGCTTGAAATTCTCGTCATGCCTTGTGCCAAAGCCGACGTTGCCTGGGTTGATTCGGTACTTGTCCAGGGTTTGCGCACAATCCGGATGCCTTTTCAGGAGAAGATGGCCGTTGAAATGGAAGTCCCCTACTAAAGGGATGCAACCATACCCTTCTTCCTCAAGAATGTTTTTTATCTTTGGGATGGCCTGTGCATAGGCATCATCCATGACCGTAAACCTGACAAGCTCGCTTCCTGCCTCATGGAGCTCAATTATCTGGTGGGCCGTTGCACCATAGTCTGATGTGGGGGTATTCGTCATGGACTGGACACGCACAGGGTTGTCTGCACCGATTCCTATCTTTCCTACCATGACTTCAGGCGTGTTCCTGCGATGCTTTCGTAGAAGAGAAATATCCATCAAAAGAGAGCAGGTTGAGCGTACTATATAAATATTACAGGAGTGAACTTTTAAATCTGCGCTTTGCTAGTAACCCTTCACCATCATGAAGCCTGCGACCCTGTCGCATGGCCAGAGGCGCCAGTCTCGCTGGTCGCGAAAGCGAAGCTTGAGTCGACCCAGAAACGAAAGTTTCGCTGCCCGCCTGCCTTGATTGTAGCGTGGCATGGGTGGCAATCCCGAAAAGGCATTGCCGACAGCAACTTTACCA